>JBDHFW010000030.1:0-53779 GCA_039590175.1 Gemmatimonadota bacterium
ATGGGCTGAGGAGGCCATGCTCTAGCCGCGCTTCCTCTACTTGTACACCTGTACATGTAGAGGCTGGCGACCTAGAGAGTCGCTATCTACCGAGCCTTAGGGAAGTTGGGCGCGGCCGAGGTAGTTGGTGTCCGTACCGAACCAGATGGACTGCGTGCGCTGATCGTAGTGCATGTGCCGGACGCTGCCGCCCCCGCTCTCGATCTCGGTCGCAGCGAAGAACTCTCCGGTCGCCGGGTCGAAGCCCACGAAGCGGTTCGGCCTCACGCCAGTCTCGACCATCCACAGGCGATCCTTGTCATCGACGGCCATCGCGTACGGCCGCGAGGAGGATCCGCTCGGCATCTCCCGCTCCTCGAACCGACCGTTGGCCGGGCTGTAACGGCCGAGAAAGCCCTTCGCGTGGTCGACGTACCAGACGTTTCCATCCGACGTGAGGACCAGGCGGCGCGGCCTCGCATCTTCCCTCGGCAGCGCGATCTCGGACAGCCGCATGGTCTCCGTGTCGACCGTCGCGAGCTTGTGGGTGCCGAAGAGCGCGATCCACGGCCAGCCGTTGCGGGCGGTCACGATGCCGTAGGGCCGCGCGCTCGCCGTCTCCACGGGCAAGATGCGCATCTCGCCGGTCGTCGTTTGCAGGTGCCCGACGACGTTCCCCCTCTGGACGGTGAACCAGATGTTGCCGTCCGGGGCGAACACGAGCGTGTGGGGATCCCCCGCGGGCGGGTCGGGGGTGGCGATCTGCTCGATCTCGCCGGTCACCGGATCCAGCTTCCCGATGTGCGCCGCGCGGTTGCCCGCGTACCAGACGGTCCCATCGGAGTCCACGATGAGATTGTGCGGTCCAGCTCCCTCCGGTAGGTCGAAGCGCTCGAACTCACCTCTGTCAGGATCGAAGACCGCCGCGTAGTCGCTCCGCTGGCCCACAAACCAGACGCGCCCGTCAGGCGCCACGTATGGGTCCCGCGGCCGGCTCTCCTCGTACGGAACCAGCCATTCCGTGATTACCACCGTGTCGACGGCGACATAGATGGCCGGAGCAGGAGTGGCGGCGGGCGCGATACCGAGGATCAGGGTGGCGGCAGACACGAGCGTCATGGGACCGGACCTTTCGCAGGCGTTCTGAGGGTCTAGCTTCACTGAACTACGCGCCGGCCGCCTCGCGGGTCAATCCCGGGCGCCGCGCCGGTCCGCGGGCGCGAGAAAAGGCCCCGACCGCCATGAGGCGGCCGGGGCTCGAGCGCAGTCGGGGTCGCGCTCTAGTTGACTCTAGTTGAACAGGTAGGCGAAACCGAGCTGGATCCTCCAGCGCGAGATCTCGCTCAGGTCATCGACGAACGTCCGGTCGACCATGTTGAAGTTGAAGACGGGATCTTCGCCCTCGGACCCCGGGACCACACTCAGCGGGTTTGTCGCCGCGGCAGTCGCCACCTGCCTGACGCCCCAGCTCGAGCTGAGCAGGTTTCCGAAGTTCAGGAAATCGAACACGAGGCGGATTTTGTGCTCGGCGCCGACCCGTCCGAAGTTGAAGTCCTGCATGATCTTCAGATCGATGTTGGACCAGAACGGGTTCAAGAGCCCGAAGCGCTCGGCGATCTCGCCTCGATGCTGGCTCAGATAGGGATCCTGCTCGATGAACGCGTCGAACGCCGCCCACTGCTGGTTCGGCGTCACCACGTTTCCCTCGGAGTCCGTGAACGGAGCGAAGGTGATCTCACTCTGGCTCGCGGGGATGTAGATCATATCGTTGAAATTCGATCCGTCCAGGTTGACGTCCCCCGAGTAGAGGAACGAGTACCGGTTTCCGCCGGCGCCGCGGAACGCGTTCCCGTTCGCCACCTCGAAGAAGACGCTGAAGCTGGTGGCCAGCAGCCGCGACCACTCCACGGGGTAGGTGACCGTCCCCACGATGCGGTGCTGCTGCCCGAATTCCGAGTGGGAGAGCTCGGGATTGTTCGGGTCCCCCCTGCCATTTCCGATCGGCATCCCCTGCCAGAAGTCGCCCGCGATCTCGGTGGACTTCTGGATGTTTCTCGCATCCGTGTAGGAGTAGGCTCCCATGAGCGAGAGACCGAAGTCGAAGGTTCGCTGGAACTGTGCCGTGAAGTTGAGGTTCCAGCCCTCGCTCGTGTTGCCGATCACGCAGATGCAGCTCCCCGGAAAGATGGAAGCGGGATTCAGCCGCTCCCCATAGACGGGCCGCCCGTCGACCGAGTTGGTCCCGGTGGACCTCCCCAGATCGTAGTCGAGAATGGTGATCGAGTTGATGTCGTTCCCGTAGATGACCTCGAACGTGCCGAGAACGTCGCCGGGCATCCTCATGTCGAAGGCGATGTCGGTGACCCACGTCTGCGGCCACTTGAAGTCGGGGTCGAACGCGTTGAGGAAGAAGGACTGCTGGAGAACGGCGGTGTCACAGCGCGTCGCCGTGCAGCCCGTGCCGGTGATCACCGGAGCCGGGTCCGTCCCACCGCTCCAGATGTTCGGGTTGAAGCCCGGATTAGAGATATTGTTGCCGCCCCATACAAACGGGATGCGGCCCGTGAACACGCCCGTGCCGCCACGGATCTGAAACGAGCGGTCCTCGGTCGCGGCCCAGTTGAAGCCGACCCGCGGTGACCAGAGCACCTTCGTTCCCGGAGTCTGGCTCTGGTCGACGACTACCGACTCGTCATTCGCGTCCAGCGCGATCAGGTCGCGCGACCACTGGTTATCCACGGGGTCGGTGAGGTATAGCGGCAGGTCGATCCGCAGACCGTACGTGAGACTGAAGCTCGGCGAGACTTCGAACTCGTCCTGCGCATAGAACGATGCCTGGCCGAAGGTGAAGGTCTCTCCCTTGAGTGGGCACTCGCCCGTATCCGCAAAACACGTCGCGCCCGAATCGATCAACCCGAGGAAATCGATCGGGTCACTCGGGTCCGTGGCGGCGAAGAAGTCATCCAGCGAAAGGAACCCCCCCACGGCCGGGATGAAGCCGTGCCGGAAGAGGTTGAAGGAGTTGAAGAAGTTGAACGTCTCGAAGTTCGTGCCGAGGGTGATCGAGTGCCGATTGCTGAAGAAGGTGAAGTTGTCGGTGAACTGGAAGACGTTCTGATGGAGGATGTTGCTGATCGAGAACGGCTCGTGCCCGATCGAGGTGTACGTGACCCCGTCCACCGCGATCTCGACCGTCGGGAACGGTGCGCTGAACGGATCCCGGTGATCCCGGAAGCGGTTGAAGCTGACGAACGCCCGGTTCGCCCACCCCGTCGAGCGGCTGTTCAGCTCCAGGGCGAATGAGTTCAGGTTGTTGTTGATCGCGTAGCCCGTGTTCTGAAACGGCAGGGAGGTGTCGTTCGGCCCACGACCGGACGCAAAGATGGTGAACACGAAGGGGTGGGGCGGGATCTCTCGCTTCGCGTCCAGGAAGTTATAGCGGAAGACGAAGTTGTCGCTGGGGCTGATGTTCCAGTCGAGCTTGAAGAGGATCTTGTCGCTTTCCGTGGAGTGGGTGAAGCCTTCGAAGGGGCCGGTCTCGTACCCGTAGACGTTCATCATGCGCTGCGAGATCTGCTCCATGACCGTCGCGTCTACCCGTGACTCGCCCGGCTCAATGTTACCGTCCGTGTCGGCGACGAAGTTGGTGCCCGGGTCGTCCCGCCGGTTGATCTCGCCGTTCGCGAAGAAGAAGAGCTTGTCCTTGATGATCGGCCCGCTGATGAGGCCGCCATACTGCCCGAAGCTGAGGTCGGGGTTCGCCACGACCGGATCACCACGGACGTTGTTGCCGAGCAGATCCTGATTCCGGAAGTATCCGTAGCCTTGGAACTGCCAGTCGTTGGTGCCGCTCTTCGACACCAGGTTGACGCTGGCGCCGGTGAACCCGCCCTGCCGGATGTCGAACGGCGCCACCTGCACGCTTACCTGGTCGATCGCCGTGTAGGGAATCGGCTCGGAAGCCGTCTGGCCGCCGGGAGCCGGGTCATCCAGCCCGAACGCGTTGCTGAAGTAGGATCCGTCCAGCGAGATGTTATTGTAGAGCCAGTTGCGGCCGGCTACCGCGAAGTTCCCGTCCGCCCGTGGATCGACACGGACGAGGTCCCGGAAGCTGCGCCGAAGGTTAGGCAGAATGTCGACCTGTTCGGACGAGACGAACGTGGCCGCGCCTGTCCGGCCGGCGTTCAGCACCGTGCTCTCCCCTACTTCAACCGCCAGTGCTTCCACCTCGATTGCTTCGATCTCGAGTTCGAATGCCAGATGCAGATCCTGACCCAGATCCACGTAGACGCCGACTTCGCTGTCCTCGTTGTATCCAATAATGGTGGCGGTGACGGTGTACGGGCCGCCGACCCTCATGTTGGGGATCGTCCAAGCACCCCCGCCCCGGCTGCTTGTCCCGTACGAGGTGCCGCTCGGTCCGTGGACCGCGACGACGTTGGCGTTCGCGATCGGATTCCCGTCCACGTCGAGAACGAAGCCGCTCATCTGCCCCGTCGTCACCCCCTGGGCGAGTAGCCCCCCCGTCAGGAAGAGAAGAAGAGCCAGCGTCGCGGCTCCGGCTCGCGTAAGAGATCCCAACCAACTGCGTTCACGCATTTTTCCCCTCCTCATCTCGATTGGCAGTCGTACCTCGGAAGCGTCCATCCCACGCGAGTCTTTCGGACTCAAGGGCGTGGCGGTCGCAAGGGGTCGATCGGGTGCGTGGGTTGTGAGTGCGCTAAGAAAGGGCTGGCGAAGAACGCCGGGGTAAGCGCGCTCTGTACTTCGCTGCGGCTCGGGGGGTCACGCCAAACAACCCGTGCACACTAGTCGTGACGGGCTCGACGGGCAACCGTCCGTTACGGTGGTGTTACCGCCTCCACGGGGCGCGTTTCACGAGCCCGCGCCAAGGGCCTCGGCCAGGCGGACGACGGCGTCAGGCGAGTCGGCACGATAATCGGGCTCGAGCGACCACTCGGAACCTTCGCTTCGGCCATAATCGGCGCCGACGCTGAGCGCCCGAAACGGCATGCCCCGCCGCTCCAGCTCTACATTTGCGTTCGCGGCGCACTCGGCGTCGACCTCGTGATCTCCCACATACAGAATAACGCCCTGACCGTCGATGCTGAGACGCTCCACGCACAGCAGAAACCCGTCGGGCGCCGGCTTCTGTGCGCGCAGGTGGACCTCCTCGTAGCCGACGACCGCGTCGAAGCGATCTCGGAGACGGTGGCCGTTTAGCGTCTCGTCGATGTTGCGGCGGCTGTTGGCCGAGAAGATGGCGTGCGGAAGGTGGCCAAGGGCGTCCAGGGCTTCCGGGATGCCGGGCAGGATTGGCGCAGCCGTGGTCTCGGCAATCTGGAATCCGGTCCACAGCCGCCCGGCCTCATCGATCGTCTCCTCGTCCATGCCGAGCTCGGAGCGGTAGAGGTCACGCCAGTTGCGCGTGCGCCAGAGCGCCTCCTCGTAGCTCTCGAGCGAGCTCAGCATCGGAATGCGATCCCATGCCCCGCGGAGATGCGTCACAATCCGTCGCGTGACGGCGAGGTTCTTCTCTCGCGAGTCGACCAGCGTGTTGTCGAAGTCCCAGACGATAGCTCGAAGCGGAGGCTGCGCGGCGTGCATCCGCACAGTATGGGGCGAAGGTCCGAGAGGAGAAAGAAGGTTGGGAGGAAGCGGCGGGGCGTGGTTAGTCTGGAGGGCGGACTGTGACGGGTCGGAGCGGAGGAGCCGGGGCGGGGCGACGGACGCCCCGCCCGGATCAGCGGAGGTTGTTTAGCAGAGGTTACACGTTTGTCAACCAGACCATCAGGACTTGCCGGAGGGCGCACCAGGCCGCGAAGCCCACGCCCACCCGGAACATCTGGTTCATCGCTACCGTTGTCATCGACCGCTCTTCTTTATCTTGCTTCTTCCGCGAGTCCGTCCACGGCTGAGAAGCCATTCTCGACTCTGCCGGCCACATGTAATTCACGCCTCGTACCAGCGCGTGCCAGGTATCGGGAATCGCTATAAGCTATTGTAGTGTATGTACTTCGAGATCTGTGACGTAGCCTGTGGGCGGAGCTTGGCGAAGACTGAAGTGTGGCGTTGACGCGTCAAAAATGGGGGTCGGAGGGGGCACCCTCCTCGCGGGCGTAAATCGCGGTGGCCGCGCCACACTCCGGCCCCTGCGGCCCGCTAGGGCCGAGCCTCGGCTGGCGCGTCAGCTGGTCTTGGAGATCAGCTGGTCCTGGAAAGCAGGCTGTAGCTTCTCAGATGGCGGAGGGCGGCGCTGCGGGCCCCCATTGCCTCGTAGAGACGCGAGAGGTTGTAGTGGGCGTCGGCCAGCTCGGGGTCCGAAGCGACGGCGCGAAGATAGGCCTCGACCGCCCGCTCCACCTTGCCGAGGTCCTCGAGGACCACGCCGAGATTGAAGGCGGCGGTCGCGCTCCCGGGCTCGGCGGCGAGGGCCGCTCGGTAATGGCCCTCCGCGGCAGTCAGGTTCCCCTCCTCGTGCAGCAGCCGGCCCAGGTTCAGGTGGGCCCCGGGATGATCCGGCGCCAGCTCCAGAGCTCGGGTGTAGGCCGCTCGGGCTTCCTCTGGGGACCCCGCCTCGAGCTCGCCGCCGATCTCGAACCAGTCGGCCGGGCCCCGCTCGGGCTCCGGCTGCCTGCGGTGAGGACTCACCAGGCGAAGCGACCGCTCCTGCTCGAGCGCCCCCGGCTGCGCCCGGAGGCCGTCGCCGAGGCCAAGCACGTACTGGCCGGACGTGGGCTCCCACGCCGACTCGCCCTCCCGGGCGACGACGTGCCCCGTTTCGGAGCTCATGCGCACGGCGGAGAGGGGCCGTTCGGGAAGCTGTCGCCTGAGCGCGCGGAGGGCCCTCCCGACCTGCGCGGCCGAGAGATCCTCGGCCTCGAGCTCCGCGGCCATCCGGATGAGCACCAGGTCCTGGAAGGAAAAGTGATAGCCCCGCGAATCGCGCGGCGCGTCCAGGAGGCCGGCTCGGACGAACCGGCGCACCCGGGCGGGCGTGATGCCCAGCAGGTCAGCTACTTCTCGCGTTCGATACGTATCGACCATCACGGCCGACGCCGGCTCAGCCTCCGCTCGCCGCCTTCTTGGAGGCCTTCTTCTTCGACCCCGCCCGCTTGGCCGCCTTTCGAGGCTTGGCGGCCGCGGCCTCCTCTTCCTCGCCGAGACTGGCCTTCAACGCGGCCATCAGATCGATGACCTTGGTCTCGGTCTCGATGGTCGGCGCGGCCGTGATCTCCTCGCCGGTCTCGATCTTCTCATCGATGAGAGCCATGATCCGTTTGCGGACCTCGTCCTCGTACTTCTCGGGCTCGTATGCCCCCGAGGCGGCCTGCTCGATGAGCTGAACGGCCAGCATCAGCTCCTCGTCCTTCACGTCGGCCTCGCCCAGAGGGACCTCCGAGAACGGGCGCAGCTCGTCGGAGTAGTGGAGCTGCTCGAGCAGGAGGCCGTCCTCCACCGGGCGCACGAGCACGAGGTACTGCTTGCCTCGGGCGGCATAGGTGGCCAGAGCGGCGCGCCCCGTCGTCCTTAGTGCCGCGCTCAGAAGCCGGTAAGCGCGCTCCCCGCCTTTGTCAGGCCCGAGGTAGTAGGCGCGGGAGAGGTGGATCCGCTCCACCTGCTCCAGCGGGATGAATTCGGCGATTTCGATCGTGTTGGTCGCCACCGCGTTGAGCTGCTTGATCTCGTCGGGCTCGAAGAGCACGTACTGGTCCTTGGCGTACTGGTAGCCCTTCACGAGGTCGTCGCGTTCGACAAGCTTGTCGTCTTTCGGGCAGTAGTGCTTCTGTTTGACCCGCGAACCGCAGTCCTTATGGATCCAGTTGAAGGATATGTTGGCTGCGGATTCGGCCACCGAGTACAGGCTGGTGGGTACCGAGACGAGGCCGAATGATATCGTAGCCGAACCGATGGGTCGCATAGCCATCTCCGTCGGGTTTGAAGGCGCCTGTCGCTTCCGGGAGCCCGTAACGCGCTACGGCGTTTGGGCTTTCCGGGCCGCCATAAATGTAATACTCGACCGTTCGAGCGGAAGCCGTGCCTGACAAAGACCAGCTATCGCGATACCGGAAAAAGAGAAGCGCGGACGCCACCCCGGAGCCGGCGGGCGAGGCAGCGGCGGCGGCGGGGCCATTCGAGCCCGCCGCAACGGACGCGGAACCGGCCGCCTCGGTTCCCCGCGGCGGCGTGTTCTGCGTCCAGCTCCACGACGCCACGCGCCTGCACTACGACCTCCGTCTGGAGATCGACGGCACCCTCGCCTCATGGGCGGTGCCGAAGGGTCCATCGCTCGACCCGGCCGAGAAACGGCTGGCCGTACACGTGGAGGATCATCCGCTCGAGTACGTGGACTTCGAGGGAGTCATCCCCGAAGGCAACTACGGAGCGGGGGCGATGATCCTATGGGACCGCGGGACGTGGGTTGCCCGTGACGATCCCTCGGAAGGACTGGAGACGGGAAAGATCCTGCTCGAGCTTCGCGGCCTCAAGCTTCGCGGGGTGTGGACCCTGGTGAAGCTGGCCAAGGCCGAGAACGAGTGGCTCCTCATCCGGGAGAAGAAGTACGTCGGCTCGAACGAAGACCTTCGGGACGAGAGCCTGCCGGCCGGATCCGTGCTCTCCGGGCTCACCGTCGATCAGCTGGGCACCGGATTCGACCCGGCTTCCCAGCTTCGCTCGGAGCTCGAGGAATCAGGGGCTCGGCCTCGTAGATTGAGAACGGCCGAGATCGATCTGATGCTGGGAGAGGCGCGGAAGAAGCCCTTCACGCGGGCCGGATGGATCTTCGAGCTCAAGCTGGACGGCTATCGGATGCTCGGCGGACGGTCCGGAGCCGAGGTCAGCCTGCGTACGCGGAACGGCCACAGCGCGGCAGGCACCTTCCCTGAGGTCGCGCGGGCCGTGGCGGCTCTTCCGTTCGACCACTTCGTGCTGGACGGAGAGGTCGTGGCCCACGATGAGGAGGGCCTCCCGAACTTCCAGCGGCTTCAGAAGCGAGCGCAGCTCCGGCGCGGACCCGACATCGAAGCGGGCGCGCTCCGGATGCCCGTCACCTTCTATGCCTTCGACCTGCTTGCCCTTGAGGGTTTTGACCTCAGGCGGCTTCCGCTCGTCACCCGCAAGGCGATCCTCCGGAAGATGCTGCCTCAAACCGGCCTCATCCGGTACGTGGACCACTTCGAGGACCGGGGCGAGGACGTCTACGAGCACGTCCTCCGCCTGGAGCTGGAGGGCATCGTCGCCAAGAAGGCCGACAGCTCCTACCGGGGAGGCCGGTCCCGCAACTGGCTCAAGGTGCGGGCGGACCGATCGGACGATTTCGTCGTCGTCGGCTTCACGCCGCCCAAGAGAGGCCGGACCGGCTTCGGGGCCCTTCACCTGGCGGCCTACGAGGGCGGTGAGCTGCGGTACGCCGGCCGGGTGGGCGGCGGCTTCAGCGATAGCCAGCTGGCCGAGGTCGCTCAAGAGCTGGCGGCCCTCAAGCGGCCCGAGCCGGCCTTTCTGGATGCCCCCGCGACGCCGGGCACCGGCGGCAAGAGCGGCGGGCACCGCTGGGTGGAGCCGGAGCTGGTCGTGGAGGTCCGCTACAAGGAGCGCACGGAGGACGGACTCCTCAGGCAACCCGTGTTCCTGCGCCTGCGGGAGGACAAGGCCCCTGTCGAGTGCGAGATGCCGCCGTCGAGGGGGAGCGGCCTGGACTCCGCGGCGGGATCCGCCGAGCCGGCCGGTGAGGGGCGGCCGAGCGCCCCCTCCCGATCCGGGGATTCCGCCAAGGGCCAGCGCGGGACGGCCGCGGCGCCGAAGCTCGTGCTCTCCAACCTGGACAAGGTCTTCTGGCCGGAGGACGGATACACGAAGGGTGATCTGATCGAGTACTACCGCTCGATCTCGGCCTGGCTCCTTCCCTTCCTCGAGGGTCGGCCTCTCGTGCTCACCCGGTACCCCGACGGGATCGACGGCAAGAACTTCTACCAGAAGGACGCGCCCGACTTCGCCCCCGACTGGATTCGGACCGTCGCCATCTGGAGCGACAGCTCGAGCCGCGAGCTCGAGTACTTCGTCTGCGAGGACGAAGCTTCCCTTCTCTACCTCGCCAACCTGGGCACCATCCCGCTGCACATCTGGATGAGCCGAGTGACGGAGCTGGAACGTCCGGACTTCTGCGTCCTGGACCTGGATCCCAAGGAGGCACCCTTCGAGCACGTGATCGAGATCGCCCTCGCCATCCGTTCACTGTGCCGGGAGATCGAGCTCCCCGAGCGGATCCACCGGACTTCACATCCTGATCCCGCTCGGGACGCGCTACACCTACGAGCAGTCGCGGACCGTCGGCCAGCTGCTGGCGCAGATCATCGTCCAGCGGCGGCCGGCGATCGCGACCCTTCAGCGCAACCTCACCGCTCGCCAGGGCAAGGTCTACATCGACTATCTCCAGAACCGGCGCGGCCAGCTCATCGTGGCGCCGTACAGCGTCAGGCCACTCCCCGGAGCGCCCGTCTCCGCCCCTCTCCGGTGGCGAGAGGTGAAGCCCGGCCTCGAGATCGGTAAACACACCATCCGGACGCTCCCCCGTCGGGTAAGGCGGATGAAGGACGATCCGATCCTGCCGGTGCTCGAGCTCGAGACCGATCTGGCCGCGGTCCTTCTCCGCCTCCAGGAATCCCTGCTCGAGGAGTAGCCGTCGGAGCCTCGGGCCCGCGCCCCGGTTACCCGGAGCTAGCGGGCCGAACTCCTACTGCACGACGATCGTCGCCCCGACCATCTCGTTCGGGTGCACCTCGCAGAAGTAGACCCACGTCCCGAGCACGTTGGGCTCGAAGACGGACGTGCCCCCGTTGCTCAGAAGGCCGGTGCGGATCGTGTTGCCGCCGGCCGGCTCCTCGTTGCTCGTGGCGGTGTGCTGGACGTTGTCGCGGTTCACCCAGCCGACGGTCTGGCCGAGCTGAATGGTGACGTCGTCTCCTCCACCCGGCGCGTTGAACGCGATGTTCTCCATCTCGATCACGACGTCCGCGTCGGGCTCTCCACCCCCGCCGTTGCCCCCTCCGTTCCCTCCGCCATCATCGCCGTTCCCTCCACCGTTGGTGGGGGCGTCGCCTCCGCAGCCGACCAGGAAGACGGCCGCGCCACCGAGGAAGGCCACGAAAGTTCGTCGATCCACGGACGAATCCACATAGGAGTCTGATGAGGTCTTGCTCATGTCGGTTCCTCCATCCTTGAGGTGCACAAACGCCGCTCGTCGGCAGGTCCTTACGGTGCCGATTCGGGCTCAGGGGCGGACGTCACGACGATCGTCGCCTTCATGACCGGATGCGGGATGCAGTGATAGGGATGGGCACCCGGCTCTTCGAACGTGAACGAGAAGCTCTCGCCCGGAGCGAGCGCCGGAGATCCCCAGACGTCCGCGTCGGACGTGCTCGTGTGGACCACGGGATCCTTGTTAATCCAGCGCACCGTCGTCCCCGGCGGGACTCCAGCGCACCGTCGTCCCCGGCGGGACTCGGAGCTCCGAAGGGCCGAAGGAGAAGCGCGAGATATGGACCTCCACGACGGCGCCGCCCGGCGGCGGCTCGAAGTCCTCCTCGGCGACCTCCTCGGGCTTGAAGATCTTTCCCCAGCGCGCGAAGCCGCTGAACGGGACGGTAAACTCGAAGCCCCAGAACACGGCCCCCTTGACGCCCGCGCTCGCGACGTTCGTGGCCACCAGCGAGAAGGTGTGTGGCGTGAACGGGATACCGATGCCGAGCTGGGCGCTCCAGGCGGCGGGGACGCCGTCCAATCCGGCGACGATGCCTCCCACGTCGCCCCCAATCTGCAGGTAGCGAGTGATCCTGAAGCCGAGGCCGCCGGCGAGAGCGAGCGAGGCGTTGTCGACGCTGTCCGGCACGTTGTAAGGGTTCGTGAATCCACGGACGGCGCCCAGGATCTGAGCGGGACCGAACCGCGTCTCCCCGGACACCTCGGCATCGAAGCTCTTGGACGCTCCGTTGTATGCTCCCAGAACCGAGAGCGACGGCGCGCCGTTCCCAACTCCCCTGATCGGCGCCCACTTCAGGAAGGGCTGCCACTCGTTGAAGTTGGACTGGACCAGGGAGTTGCTGCTGTAGCGCACCCCCACCATCGAGCCCGAGAACAGCCCGATGTCGAGCTCGAAGGTCGGGTAGTTGACGACCTTGCCGTCCGTGAAGATGTCTCCGATCGTCGCGTCGCCCGCGACCTCGAAGCGGTGGGCGAACTGGAAGTAGACCGTCCACGGGGAGGTCACCCAGGTGCCCTGGATGTTGGGTGTCCGCTCGGTAACCGGCTGCGCGGTACCCGTCCCGCCCGGCAAGAGCGTGCCGGCACACGTGGACGCCGCGAGAAGGATCGTTCCGGCGCTCGGTCCGCGCATCCTGATCATCGAGTCTCGCTTGGAAGCCCCGCTCAAGGACCTGTTGTGAGAACGGCCGGACACGACCGTTCGTGACCGGGCCGCTTATTTCAAGTTCATGTGAAAGCAAGTCATCGCGGGTGCGTCTGGTTCCCCGGCGGGCGAGGAAACCAGCGGTGGAAGGTGCAGCTGTGGAGGATCGCCGGCGGTCGGTCGGCGCCGACCGCGGCTACCCCCCTTCGGTGCTGAAACGGTCCAGGAAGGCCTGCTCGCGCTGGCTGAGACCTCCGGCGCCGGCGGCCTGGAGCTTCTCCCAGATCTCGTCGAAGCGCTCGCGGTTGATCTCGTGCATCGCCTCCCGATCGATGCTGGACCAGCGCTCCAGCTTCGTGCCCTCGGTCTCCCAGCGCCGCTTGGCCGTTCCGTCCGCGACCGCCTTGAACTTCTTGGCCGGCAACCGGCTCTCCGTCCAACGCAGGTAGAGGTAACCCCCGACAAAGCCGCCGAGGTGAGCGAAGTGGGCGACACCGTCCTGCGCCCCGCCGAAGCCGCCGTACAGGGAGAGGGCCGTCATCACGATCACGAGCACACGGGCCTCCACGGGAAGCACGCCCCATATGTAAATGCGCTCCCGCGGCCAGTAGCGGGCGAAGCCGAGCAACACGCCGAAGACCGCGCCCGATGCGCCGATGATCGCGGTGTTCGGACTGAACGGAATGGACAGCAGTGCGCCGGCGACGCCGCTGATGAAGTAGAGGTAGAGAAAGCCCTTCGAGCCGAGGCGCATCTCGAGCCGTGGACCGAAGAAGAAGAGGGCGATCATGTTGAACAGCAGGTGCATGAAGCCACCGTGGAGGAACATGTACGTGACCAGAGTCCACGGACGATAAGGGAGGAGCACCGGCACGAACATCAGCGCCCGCATGACCTCGAGCGATGAGCTGCTCACGAAGAACATCACGACGTTGGCGATGAGCAGGCGGCGGACCCAGGGCGTCATCATGCCTCGTCCACCCGCTCCAGGAACTCATCCAGCAGAGCGTTGAACGCCTCGGGGTCGTCCATGTGCAGCCAGTGGCTCACGCCTGAGAGCGCCCGGACCGGCAGGTTCGGAACGACACGGTGCAGGACGGCGGGGCCGTCGTGCTGCTCGGCGATCACCGACAGCGCAGGCCCTTCGAACCCGAGCAGAGGGGTGACAAGATCAAAGCTCGGCAGCGAGCTTAGAGCGCCGACAACGACCTCATGTGACGTCTCGGATAAATTCTGCAAGACGCTATTTCTCGTTGTCTTAGAGCTTCCGGCCAGCGCCGCCTCGTAATGGGCGACGACGTTATTGGACGCGGAAGCCAGGGAGCCCAGGAACTCGGCGATCTCGTCCGGTGGCTCCAGGCGGAGGTCTGTGCCGGGATCCACCAGGAGGATGCCGGCCACATCGTGGGGCCTCTCAGCCAGGAGCGCGATCGCAACGGCGGCGCCGTAGCTGTGGCCGGCCAGGACGAGGGGGGTCAGCTGGAGAGCGTCTACGATCGACCAGATCTCCGATGCCACGGCCGCGGGTGCGTAGTCACCCTCCTCTGCGGCGTCGGATACCCCGTGCCCGGGCAGATCGACCGCAAGGCCCATGCGCTCGGGCATCAGGTGCTGGATCTGCGCCCGCCACTGAGCCGCGGTCCCGCCGAGTGAGTGGAGGAAGAGCACGGGGACGCGCCCGGTCGAATCAGCCATCCGAAGCGCGCTCGCCTCTCGCAACCCTGCGATCCGCCAGATAGGCGCTCAGGGTCATGGCCCAGCCCAGCGCTACGATGCCGAACAGGATGAGCATCATCGGGTCTCTCGTGTTCACGTAAAAAGCCGCCAGCGCGGTCAGGATGATCGCACGTACCAGCAGCGTCGTCGGATACAGCGCACTGGCGCGTAGACGGATCATCTGCGCGATGAGAATGCCCAGCGCGAGCAGCAGCACGCCGACGAACCGCACCATCACTGGCTCGTACTCGCCGGTCGACAGGAAGATCTGGAGCGAGAGACGCGGCGCGAGCGTGAAAGCCAGCCCGCCGCCGAGAAGGTAGCCCGCGAGGTAGAACAGGCTCAGCCGGGTTCGGTGCAGTGACCCCCTCCCTTCCACCCTACCCAGCCGCTTCCGCCGATCGATCCGATCGCCTCGATGCTCAGAGCACGAGGGCGTACAGCAAGATGGCCGCGAAAATCGTCGGGAAGACGATTCGGGAAACGCGATCGATTCGGAGCGCCGTTTCCTCCCGACCCCTCCCGGCGAGTCCCGTCGACAGGAGGGCCTCGCCGAAGGCGAAGAAGACGAGCACCGTGGCGCCCATGACGAAACGGTCGGCACGGGTCAGGTAGGAGAGCCTCGGCAGCGTGTAGGCAAGGCTGAATAGAAAGGCGATCAGCGTCAGGACGGCGGACGTCGAGATCCCGACCTGGGGTGGCACGAGCTTCGGGTCGATCCAGAACACCGCCCACGACATGCAGACGATGAGTATGAGCGGGAGGAAGACCTTCTGCGCGTAGTACGCCCGGTTCCGCCGCACCTCCACACGGTAGGTGACCTGGGGCAGGTCTTGATCCGAGGTCGCCAAACGAAACGGTTCGTAGGCGACCGAGGCTCCCTCCACGGTCCAGTCGGCGATGGAAAACTCATCGGCACTGCCGGTTCGCTCATCCTGCACGAAGGCGATCTCCTCCGCCCCGACTTTCCCGAGCACGACACCCATTGTCAGCGTCTGGCTATCCATGGGGAAGTTCCGGAGGTCCATGCGATTGGTGAACTCGCCCTGGAAGCGTTGCTGATACTCCAGGAGTCCGTCCGGCCCGATCTGGATCTGATCCTCAAGGATCCTTTTCACCTGCCGCTCGTTCATGATCAGCACCCGGGGAGCCCAGACCGACTCGATCGCCAGCCGGCAGCCGGCCAGAGGCCGGCCGTCGACGTCCATGAGTCGCTCATCCCGCCAGGTCATCACGAAGAAGAAGTCGGCGGAAAACGTCTGCTCAGCGTCGTTGATCGCGTACAGATCGACCAGATAGGCTCCGACGGTTACCTGGGTCGGCACACCGTCCGGGTCGGGGCGGGTGAGCGTTAGCTCCGGCGGAACCTCGCACTCCCCCTGCGCGGCTGCGGCCGGGCCGGCAAACGTCAACAGCAGCAAGAGTAGCCACACGCCGGCCGCCAACCGCGCGAGTCGACGCGTCAGTGACCTGCCTTTGGTTCTCGAGGAAGGCGTTCGGTGGTATGACACGACGCGAAGCTAAGGCGGCGGTGGTTCCGCGGCGAGCGCCCGAGTACGTTGGCGGGAATCCACGTAGAGAGTGGCCCCACGAAGCAGGGGTAGCCGGATCACGCCCGAGCTCATGACCCAGGGAACCGAAGTCAGCGCCGCCCGCCTAGACGACGGGACCCTCGTCGTGCGGCTGGACGGATCGTGGCTGCAGGAGGGCGGTATCCCTTCCGCGGACCCGGTGATCCGCCAGATCTCGACCGCACCGTTGCCCGCTCGCATCGCGTTCGACGCCGCCAAACTCGAGGAGTGGGACAGCTCCCTTCTCGCCTTTGCGCGGCAGCTCGGGGAGGCCGCGGCAGCGAGCGGCGTGGAGGTCGACACTTCGGGGCTGCCGCCAGGCGCCCGACGGCTCATGGCCCTGGCGGCCGCCGTTCCCGAGCGGGTGGATGCCCGGCGGGGCGTCCGGCGTGACCGACCACTCGCCCGGCTCGGCCGAGGCGCGCTGGGCTTCTTCGGCACGACGCGCCATCTCATAGAGTTCATCGGGCTCACGTTTCTCTCTTTCCTGCGACTCCCGGTGGGGCGAGCAAAGGTACGAGGCCGGGACTTCTGGGTCTTCGTACAGGATGCCGGCGCCGATGCCCTGCCGATCGTGTCGCTCATCTCCTTCCTGATCGGCGTGATCCTCGCCTTCATCGGCGCCCTGCAGCTGAGGCAGTTCGGCGCGATCGTCTGGACGGCCAACATCGTGGCGATCGGCATGGTCCGGTATCTGGGCCCGATGATGACGGCCATCATCATGGCCGGCCGCACCGGCGCCGCCTACGCGGCGCAGCTCGGCACGATGACCGTGAACGAGGAGGTCGACGCACTCAGGACTCTGGGGATATCGCCGATCGACTTCCTGGTGCTGCCGCGCACGCTGGCGCTCGTGCTGATGATGCCGCTGCTGGCGCTGTACGCCGACTTCGTGGGGATGCTCGGAGGCGCGGTGATCGGGACGCTGGCCTTCGGCATCGGTACGCGGGAGTACATCAGTCAGACCCAGAGCATCCTGACGATGAAGGACTTCCTGTCCGGTCTCAACATGGCGGCCAGCTATGGGGTCCTGATCGCGCTCGCGGGCTGCTTCCGGGGCATGAGGTCGGGCCGCAGCGCCGCGGCGGTCGGGGAGGCGACGACGAAGGCCGTCGTCATGGCGATCGTGCTCATCGTGATGGCGACGGCGTTTTGGACGGTCCTGTATGACATCCTCGGCATCTAGCCCCGACCACATCGTGGTCCGCGACCTCACCCTCGCCTACGGCGAGACGGTCGTGCAGAGAGACGTGAGCTTCGAGGTGCCCCGTGGGCGCGTCTTCGTCATCATGGGCGGAAGTGGCTGCGGCAAGAGCACGCTTCTGCGCTCGATGATCGGTCTTCTCGAGCCCGCGCGGGGTGAGGTGCTGTACGATGGGAGGAGCTTCTGGGCCGCCGATCCGGCCGAACGGGAGTCGATGACCGGACACTTCGGCGTCTCGTATCAGGCGGGAGCTCTGTGGAGCTCGATGACGCTCGCGGAGAATGTCGCCCTTCCGCTCGAGGAGTACACGGAGCTCGACAAGGAGGAGATCGGGAGGATCGCTTCGCTCAAGCTGGCGCTCATGGGCCTCGCCGGGTTCGAGGAGTACTATCCCTCAGAGATCAGCGGAGGCATGAGGAAGCGGGCGGCGCTCGCGCGCGCGACCGCCCTGGATCCGGAGATTCTCTTCTTCGACGAGCCATCGGCGGGTCTGGATCCGATCAGCGCGGCGCGGTTGGACGAGCTCGTCCTCGAGCTCCGAGACAGCATGGGGATGACGATCGTCGTCGTGACGCACGAGTTGACCAGTATCTTCACCATCGCGGACGACTCCATCTTGCTGGACGCGGCGTCGAAGACGATGATCGCTCGGGGTAAACCCTCCGACCTTCTGGAAGGCTCTAGCGACCCTCGAGTCGTCGAGTTCCTGTCCCGCGGCCGGAAGAGGGTTGGGAGCGAGCACGAGCCACGGAGCGATGAGCCAACACGGAGTGATGGACCGGAGGCCATGAGTTGAGCAGGCGAGCGAACCCGACCCTGGTTGGCGTCTTCGTGCTCGGCGCGATCGCGCTCATCATCTCGGTGATCGCGGTCTACGGAGCCGGCTGGTTCGAGAGGCGATATACGTTCGTGATGGACTTCGAGACCTCCCTGGACGGACTGGTGCAGGGGTCCCCGGTCAGGTTCCGCGGGATCACGGTCGGCTCCGTCTCGCGGATCGCCATGCGATACGCCGACGATGGCCGCACCATCCAGACTCCTGTCTACATCCAGATCACAGAGGGACAGGTCGAAGGAGGCGGACGGGACATCGACGACCCGGACGAGTGGATCGAGGCCTGGGTCGAACGAGGGCTGCGGGCGGAGCTCAAGTCCCTCAGCTTCGTGACCGGCCAGCTCGCCGTCGACCTCGTGGTGCGACCCGACGTGCCCCTCCGGTTCACGGATCCGGACCCTCGATATGTAGAGATCCCGACCGCGATCTCGGCGTTCGCCGAGTTCACCGAATCCTTGGAGCGGATCCGCTTCGACGACTTCATGTCGAACCTGAACGACGTGCTCACGGACGTTCGCCAGGTGATCGACACCCTGCCGCTGGCCGCCACCCTCGACTCGATGCAAGTGGCGGTGAGCGATCTGCGACGCTTTATCAACAACCTCGACGCAAATACCGGCACGCTAACGAGTTCAGCGGACGAGACGCTCGCGGCATTCAGGCGGGCGGCCGAGAGCACCGGGCCGGTGATGGCAGAAGCCGAAGAGCTTTTGGGAAGCACGAGGCAGATGGAGGGGCCGCTGGCGGAGCAGCTGCTCCAGACGCTGGACGAGCTGGGACGAGCCGCGCGGTCCATGCGGATCCTGGCCGAGTTCGTAGAGCGAAACCCGAACGCGATCATCTTCGGCAAGGGGAAGCCTGAAGAAAAGGGGAAGCCCGAAGAAACGGAGGCTAACGACCCATGAAGCGGCGACCGTCGATCCGGGCCGTCCTGGCTACCGGCTTGGTTCTGTTGAGCGTGGTCGGATGCAGCATCAAATCCGAGACGGCGCCCTCGCGCTTCTACATGCTTCGCCCTCTGCCGGCGGATGCGACCAGTCCCGGGGCTCCGGGCGGCGAAGCCGGTCCCGTGCTCGCCCTCGGACCGATCAACATTCCGGCGTACCTGGACCGACCTCAGATCGTGACCCAGGCTCCGGGCGCCGAGGTGAAGCTATCCGAGTTCGATCGTTGGGCCGAGCCCCTCGAGGACAACGTCGCGGCCGTGCTGGCCGACAACCTGGCCAGCCTTGTGCCGACGGAGCGGGTGTTCCCCTTTCCGAGCCGGCTGCCGCCCGATGTCGACCTCCGGATCACCGTGGATGTCATCCGCCTCGACGGCCCGTTGGGCGGTGACGTCGTCCTCGACGCACGTTGGAGTCTTGTCTCGGGCGAGGAAGAGGCGGAGGTGCGCACGCAGAGATCACGGTTCGTTCAGCGGGCGGGCGGCCCGGGATACGCAGATCTCATCGAGGCGATGAGCCGGACCCTGGATGCTCTCAGCCGCGAGCTCGCCCAGGAGATCCGGCGCGCGAGCGGGAGAAACTGATAGCGCTCGCTTGAGAAGGCTACGGCGACCGGAGCTGGTTGGAGCCATTTTGCCTCCCCTCGTCCTATCTTAGCGGTCATGGGGGGAGCTACAGGATTCGACACTCGCCGTTATCCGGGCTCGACCGCGGTCCGGCGGAGCGTGACGCCTCGAGCCCGAGGGGTTTCGGCCGCTGTTTCGGTTATGGTATCGGTCGCCCTGGCCGCGGCGAGCGGTTCCCTGCCGGGCCGCTACCTTCTCGCCCAGGACACGATCTCGGAAACGCGTTCCCAGTCGGCCAGCGACGCCCCGGCCGCCGCGATCGTCGACACCATCATCATCGACAATCGGGACATCTTCGACGAGGCCCAGGCCAAGGACAACTTCTTCTTCCGACTGGCGAACACGCTTCACATCACCACCCACTCCTATGTGATCCGGCGCGAAGTCCTGTTCAAGCAGGGCGAGCCGCTCGACTCGCTGCGCCTCGCCGAGACCGCGCGGAACCTCCGCGCCCGCCGGCTCTTCACGCAGGTAGCTATCGACACGGTGAGGCAGGACGACCGCCTCGCAGCCGTCGTCCGGACCCGCGACGGCTGGACGACCACGCCGCGCATCAGCTTCTCCTTCGCGTCCGATGGTACGACCACGGCCGTTCTCGGCGTGACCGACCGCAACCTCCTCGGCACGGGGAATTACGGACGCGCCTGGTGGGTCAAGGGCGTGGATCGGTCCGGCTTCGTCCTCCAGACCGCACTGGACAGGCTGGGTGGCTCGCCGATGACGCTGGGCGGGGGCGTCTTCCTGCTCTCCGACGGGAACGCCGGCAACTGGGCCACGGGCATCCCGTATCGCGCCTATCCCGATGGTAAGGCAATCATGTACGACGGGGAGGCCGCCGACCGACGCGTCCTTCAGTACCGATCGACGAACGTCGCGCTGGACACGACCCAGTACCAACGGCGTGCGTTCACCAACCGCATCAACGGGGGCCTCGCACCCATCGCCAACTCCAAGGAATATCTGCGCGTCGGCGGCACGGCCGAGGTCCGGAACGAGATCTACATCCTCCGGCAGGACACGGCGCTCGCGATCCCCGATACGGTCACGGCCACCATCGGCGGCTACGTGGGCTACAGTCGGGCGGACTTCAACCTCGTTCGCTTCGTCAACGGCTTCGGTCAGGAGGATGTCAATCTGAGCCGAAGCCTCCATGTCTCCGTCAAGGTCACGCCGGAGGCGTTCGGCTGGGAAAGCTTCGGCGTCGGGCCCCGACTCGACCTTTCGGCCGGCACGCGGCTCGGCGCCGGCTACGCCCGCGGCTGGGTGGTGGCCAACGCCCTGTTCAACTCCGCGGGGTTGGACTCGGGACGCGTCGTGTTCGGCGCGACCGTGGCCGCCCGCCCCAGCCAGGAGTCCAGGCACGTCACGGTCCTCAGCGTGCGCGGCGGCATGCAGGACAATCCGCCACCGGGCGGAGAGCTCGACCTCGGCTTCAACGTTCCGCCGCGGGGGTTTCCCCCTCACGCCTTCGTCGGCACTCGATCCCTCTCCGGCACCCTGGAGCACCGGTGGTACGCCTGGGACGGGATCCTCAGGGTGATCAACGTCGGCCTGGCGGCCTTCCTCGACTACGGCGGCGCCTGGTATTCCGGGCAGCCATCACGATACGGGGGCAACATCGGGATGGGGCTGAGGATCGGCAGCGGCCTCAGCACCGGGATAGGCCGCACCGCCCGGATCGACGTCGCCTACCTGTTCGGCGATGGCGTGACCGGGAGAACCGGCAGCCGCTGGTCCTTCAGCCTCGGGCCCAGCTTCGTCTTCTGACGAGCTCGCGCGAGGCATCGGGTTGCGCCGTGGTGGCGGCGCGCATCTCGGCGGCGGCGGGCATTTCGGTGGCGGTGCGATCCGCACCGTGCTATAGTCGCGCGCCAAGCTCCGATCCAAACGACCAACGACAATCGAGGAACGACCTGATGACTACGAAGGAGATCTACGCGCGATGAAGAAGCTTCTTTTCATGTTGATGCTGGTGGGCTCCGCCAGCGCCGCCCAGGCTCAGGTCGAGTCGGCGGTGGAGATCATGCGCTCGGACGTGCGCACCCAGAAGATCCAGATCCTCACGCAGGCGATGGAGTTCACCTCCGAGGAGGCGGCCGCGTTCTGGCAACTTCGAGACGATGACGGATCCGGCGGCGCGGAACATCATCGAGCAGGCCTTCGCCAATGACGAGGAGCAGTTGGCGGTCGAGAGGGAGTACTTCGAGAAGATCGCCGAGATCCTGCCCGTCACGAAGGCCGCCCGCTTCATCCAGGTCGAGAACCAGCTGAACCGGATGATCGAGACGCAGATCGGGGCACAGCTACCGCTGGTCCCGGATGAGGCGACGACAGATGAGGGAGGCGGCAGCCCGTAGCAGTCAGGCCGAAGGCGAGCCGCTGGGCCTACACCCTCGCGCGACCGTCAGTGTTCGAGAGCGGTTGGCGGTACCGCATGCGGTACCAGATCTGCGACGGCTTGGTACCGCATGTGGTACCGTCTGCATGCGGCGAAGACGCGAGCTGGAGGGCTAAGCGGAGGGCGAGCTGGACGCATACTAGAAGGCGAACCCGTACCCGACGTAGACCGACACCTGTTCTTCGCTCGCGGCGACGGTGAGGCTCACGGTCTGGCCCCGGCCGAGGAATCCAGTCCAGATGCCGCCGCCGTACCCGACATGGAAACCTCCTTCGGACGCTCCCTCGAACCAGACGCGGCCGACATCCACAAGGCCGAGAAGCCCGAACGGGCCCGGCAGGAACTTCTTGATCTCGACGACCTTCACCCTGAGGTCCATGCCTCCGTACAACGAGGTTGCGCCAGCGAAGCGCTGGCTCGCCCATCCCCGGAGGCTTTCCACTCCCCCGATGTAGGCGGCCTGGAAATAGGGAGCCTCGCCCCAGACGACCCGGCTTCCGACCCGAAAGGCGAGGGTCGGGCGGAGCGGGATCCTGGGCGTCACGTAGTACGTACCGAACATGTCCAGCGGCATGTAAGCCTCGACGGCGTCCAGCCAGGCGGGCTGCACCGTGCCCCTGACGTGGATGCGCGCCCCCTTGGTCGGATTGGCCACGACGTCACGGGTATCGAGGTCGACGTCCAGGAAGAAGCCGACTTGAGCGAAATCCTCGACGCCATACAGGTCGGGGAACAGGGAGATGAACCTCCCTTCGTTCTCCCCTGTGAGGGACAGGCTGAGCTGGACTCCGAAGGCCGCGTCCATCTTCTCGCTCAACGTCGGGAAGTGCGCCCCGGCCACTTCGCCGAAGTACAGCGTGCGGTCGACGTCGAAGAACCTCGAGTCCGCATCTGGCGGGTTGATCGTGGCGTTGCCGAAGCCATAGAAGTGGGTCTGAGTCAGCTGCGAGATGCCACCGCGCGAGCGAACCCGGGTCCGTGAGTTCTCGAACCGCGCGTCGTAGTCCGCCTCGAACTCGACGAGACCGTCCGTGGAGATACCGCCCAGCAGCCGAAGGCGTGTCGAGTAGGGATGCTTGCGGAACGCGTAGGTACGCCGCTGGGCCCCGAGGCCGACGAAGAGCCCGAAGTCGGATGAGATCAGAATACGGCTCGCGGGAAACCAGCGGCTCCCCCACTGCCTCGGGGGGATCCGCTCCTCGGCCGAGTAGGCCCACTCCTCGTACGAGCTCGCGTTCACCTTCCTGCCGCGCCCCGCCTCACCGGTGAGCCGTCCACCGCCCGCCTGATCGTAGAGGTGCAGCTTTCCTGCCGGAACGATGAACCGGAACTCGTCGGCTCCGTCTCCCCCGAGAATCCGCACGCGCACCCGGAAGTCCGGATCGCCACGTAGCAGCGCCACGTCATCTCCGCCGTGGAGCCGCACCCGGATCTCGTTGGTCTCGACAGGGAGGAAGCGCCGCTGGAAGTACGCCGACGCTCCTTCTCGCCGCTCGGCCAGGATGATTTCGACCGATCCATCCTCGAGGCCGGTGATCCAGACGGTCTCCGCCGCGTCAGTGCCGTGCACCTCCGCCTCTCCGGCGAGGATCTCGTAGAATGTGCCGGCCGCGTGCCGGAGAGCGTCACGGCGCTGCTTGAGATCGTCGACCAAGCGGGCTCCGCCGATCGCGTACATCTCGCTCGGTTGTTGGCGCACCGCGCCCTCGATCAGCTCGTCGGTGAGCATCGCCGTCACGCTCGCGGCGACCGAGTCCCAGGTCGGGCGTTCGAGCTCTGCCAAGAGCTGCCGGTCCAGCTCCTGCCCGGTGTACGTGAGCCCCTCAAGGCTCGGATACTCCTCCTTGAAGCCCACGAGCGCCGGCTTGACGAAGTGCATCATCGATGGGAGCAGGCCGTCCATTCGCACGAACGCCTCATCCCGGTCCTCGGCGATCGGCCGCCACTTCCCCGTGGCGTCTTCCCGCACCCACCGCCACTGGGACCGGTCGCGGTCCCAGTCGCCTACGAAGACGTCGATCAACCTCGCGGCGAGGAGCCTGCGCGAATCGGCGCGGTCGGCGGGGCTTCTCCGAACCTGCACGAAGAGCTCCTCACTCTCGATGACCCCCTCCCCGGAGCTCGGCGTAATCACGCCGAGCATGTCGCCGAACTCCTCGCGGTGCTCGCCCAGGGCAGGAGAATCCGGCATGAGGTAGGCCGCGGGGGTGGAATGCAGCACGTCGGTTCCGGACTCCAGCGGACTCGTGATCAATGGCGCGGCCGGATGCAGCGCGCTGTTCAGGTCCTCCATGACGGTTCCGATCGGGCTTCCCACCACGACGCCCGGGATGCTCGTCCCGAGCGACTTCACGATGGACCGGAAGGCGTACCGCCGTCCGTCGGCGCCGTCGAAGAAGAGTGTGCGGCTTTGACCCGGCCCTCCCTTCTCCAGGAGCGTCAGGCCGCCCGCGAAGGCGTTGAGATCCAGGACCGGGACACGAACCCGGGTGTTCCATTCCTTCCGGTAGTCGGTCCCCCAGAAGAAGCGGAAGAATCCACCCCGCTTGAACTGAGGACCGGGAACGACCGTGACGAAGCTGTCGGCCGCCACGCTTCCCAGCGTCGTATGGGGCCTCTGGCTACCGGGGACTTGGGCAACACCGATCGATGGAAGAAGGAGAGCCGAGGCGGCGAGAAGCGGAACCACGGCCAGCGAGGCGCCGCGTCTCCCAGGAACTGCCGCACCGCTACTGCGGACTTCTGTGTTCAATCGGAACCTTCCGTGGCTGGCTGGTAAGACGGCGAGAGCTTAGACGACCCGAGCAAGCCAGATGGCCATTGAAAGTTCAACAATCGCTCGCGATTAGCCATATGCCACGTCCGCTCTCATCGAGGCGGCGCCGGTTCGGCCTGCCTCCGTTTGGAGTCGCGGCCGCATTCGTTCTGACGGGCTGCGCAACGGCGAGCTTCGCTCCCGTCCCTCCGCCACCCGACCGGCAGGGGAATGACGCGCCCGAAGCCGTCCTGTATCTGGTCGGTGACGCCGGTGACCCTGAATCCGGAGGCCCGATCCTCTCCTTCCTCCACGAAGACGCGGCCGCGCTATCCGGCGCGTCGAAGGTCGCGATCGCGTTTATGGGGGACAACATCTACGACAGCGGACTTCACGAGCCCGGTCACCCGGAACGGGAGCACAACCTCCTGGCCATCGAGACCCAGCTCGACGCGGTGCGAGGCACGGGCGCACGGGGGCTCTTCGTCTCGGGCAATCACGACTGGGGGCCCGGTGGCGAGCGCGGACTCGAGCAGATTCGCCGGCAGTCCGCCTACATCAACGCCGCCGCGGGAGAGGATCTGAACGTCGCGTTCCTGCCCCCCGAAGGCGGCTGTCCGGGTCCCGTAGCGGAGACGCTGGGCGAGACCGCTCTCCTCGTGGCCATCGACACGGAGTGGCTCCTGCGCTACGAGAAGGAGCCGCCCGCCGGCTCCGAGACGAACGGACAGCACGGGGGTTACTTCGGCGTGAAGAACCAGCTGTTCCCGCTCACGAACATCTGGGGACCGCTCTACATCCCGATCCCCTTCCTTTATCCGATCGGAAGGAACTCAGGGGTCTCGTCGCAGGACATGTCCAATCCGAAGAACCGGCGGATGGTGGACAGTCTCGCAGCCGCCGTGTCGAACGCCCCGAGCCGTCCGGTGGCTTTCGCATCCGGCCACGAGCACACGCTGCAGGTGTTTCGCGGCGATGGCTTCGGTGCGGATTGGCTGTTGGTGAGCGGAGCCGGCAGCCGGCTCACAGCCGTCGAGCAGGCCGATGCTCTGTTCGCGGCTGGGCGCCAACACGGGGAGCGCGGCTACATGCGGCTGGAGTTCTTCCGCCAAGGAGCGGTCCTGCTCACCGTCGTGACCGACGGGAGCGGCGCCTGCCGCGACGGAAGCGGCGAAACCGGAGGTGGCGAAGCCTGCCGGCCGGAGCCGACCGTGCGCTACTGGAGCTGGCTGAGAGAGGCGGGAAGCTGAGCGGGAGCTTGCGTCGGCGCGGGCGCCTGGATATCGATGTTTTAGAAAACTGAATCGGTGGAAGCGCCGCCTCGAAGTCCCGCTTCCCCAGTCTCCCAACCGCCCATCGTCACAGCGGAGACTCCGAGACGGCGTTCTCCTCCGGCTTTAGCCGTCGGCCCGCACGTACCGTTGCGGGGCCTTCCTCCTCCTCAGGGCTTTCCCGATGTCTGGCTGGTGTCCAAGCGTGCCACCTCCGTAGCACCTCATAGATAGGGACGAGGGGCATCCGCAAAAGGTTGCACGCCCCCTGCCAGCTTCTCCATCAGGCATCCAGCTCGGAGTCGGCTTCAAGCTGCGCCGACTCAAGAAGACGGGAGAGCAGATCGTCGATAGCGTGGCTCAGGGCATCGGCCAGGCCGCGGCAGAGAGCGCGGCGCCGCCTCCGACCGGCGGCGAGGCATAGACACGCGCCGACGCCGCGACATGCATGAGGCTTCCATTCGGTCGGGCGGAAGCCCTCGGTCAGCCAGCGAGCCGGCGTCGCCGGCTCAGCCCCCGGCTGAAGCCGCCTCGCGCAGCAGGTTGCGGGCGATCACGAGCCGCTGGATCTGGTTCGTGCCCTCGTAGATCTGCGTGATCTTGGCGTCACGCATGTACTTCTCGATCGGGTAGTCCTTGCAGTAGCCATAGCCGCCGAACAGCTGCACGCAGTCGGTGGTCACCTTCATGGCGACGTCGGTGGCCATCAGCTTGGACATCGCCGACACCTTGGTGATGTCTTTCGCCCCCGAGTCGATCGTGCGGGCGGCCGTGTGCACGAGCTGGCGTGCCGCCTCAATCTGCGTGGCCATGTCGGCGAACATCCACTGGACGCCCTGGAAGGAGCTCACGGGCTGCCCGAACTGGCTCCGGCCGTGCGTGTACTCGATCGCCAGGTCGAGGGCTCCCTGGGCAAGGCCGACGGCCTGGGCAGCGACCCCCGGCCGGGCCCGGTCGAGGGTGATCATCGCGTGCTTGAAGCCTCTGCCCTCCGTACCGCCGAGGAGGTTCTCCGCCGGGACCCGGCAGTCCTCGAAGTGGACCTCGACCACGGGGACGCAGCGGATCCCCAGCTTGTCCTCGTGCTTGCCCACGCGGTAGCCCGGCGTCCCCTCCTCAACCACCAGTCCGGAGACGCCGCGCGCTCCGCGGTCCGGCCGCGTGACGGCGAAGACCGTGTTGAGCGCGGCGACGGCCCCGTTCGTGTTCCACTTCTTCTCGCCGTTCAAGACGTAGAAATCCCCGTCGCGCTCCGCCCGAGTCTTCATCGATCCAGCGTCCGATCCGGCTTCCTTCTCCGACAGGCCGAAGGCGATGAGCACCTCGCCGGCCGCGATCGGGGGCAGCCAGCGCTCCTTCTGCTCGTCGGTCCCGCCGATGAGGATCGGAAACGACCCTAGCGCGTTGACTGCGAAGCCGACGCCCATGCCACCGCAGGCCCGCGAAAACTCCTCGACCACGATGCAGAGGTCGAGCACCCCACCCCCGAGCCCGCCGTACTCCTCCGGGATCCAGACGCCCGAGAGTCCCGCCTCCTTGATCGCCTTCTGGACCTCCCACGGGTAGGTCTGCTCGACGTCGTATTTGGCCGCCACGGGCCGCATCGCCGTCTCGGCCAGCTCGTGCGCTCGCTGTCGTAGCTCGATCTGCTGGGGTGTGTAAAGCTCTTCTATCATGGTGTTTACCTGTTCTGTTCTCGCAAACGTGTGAGGGGCGACCGGACAAGCCGCTCCGCGGCTCCCATCACGCACGGTCGGTTGTAGGGGACCAATCGGGGGCGAGCCCCATCAGGCACCCCGGAACGAGACTACGGCATCGGACAGCGGAGGTCGAGATAGACGCGGACGACTACGGACCGATGGAGCTCAGAACGGGGCTCGCGCCGATCGCGCACGCCGGCTCCAATTGTTCCGCGTTTTCAGTGCGGAGCGACCCCGTTTCGCTACGCTTCCCTCGCCAGCGCCGCCGCCTCCCGCATCGCCTTCTTCCTTCCGGTTGGACTGAGCTGTCGCTTGCGGAGGCGAATCGCGTCAGGGGTGGCCTCGATGAGCTCGTCGTCGTTGATGAACTCGAGCGCCAGCTCGAGCGTGATCTCGCGGGGCGGCTCCAGCCGGATGCTCTCATCGGCCGCCGCCGCGCGAATGTTGGTGAGCTTCTTCTGTTTGCAGATGTTGATCTCCATGTCACCCGGCCGGGCGCTCTCGCCGACGATCATCCCCGAGTAGACGGCTTCTCCCGGCTCCACGAACATGACGCCGCGCGCCTGGAGATTGAAGATCGCGAACGCGACCGCCGCGCCCTCGCGATCGGCCACCAGCGCACCGCGCGACCGGTTTTGCAGCGAGCCCGCCCTCGGTCCGTACTGGAGGAAGCCGTGGTGCAGCTGACCCTCTCCCCGGGTGTCGGTCAGGAACTCCGATCGATAACCGAACAGGCCCCGAGCCGGAATCCGGAAGTCCAGGCGCACCGGGCCCGCGTCGGTCGGCCGCATGTCCAGGACCTCGGCCCGGCGGCTTCCCATCTTCTCCATCACGACACCGACCATCTCCTGCGGGACCTCGATGACAGCCTTCTCGTAAGGCTCCAGCACCTCCCCATCCGGTCCCTCCTTGAGGATCACCCGGGGCCGTGAGACGGTGAACTCGTAGCCCTCGCGTCGCATCGTCTCCATGAGGATCGTGAGGTGGAGCTCGCCGCGACCCGATACGGCAAATGTGTCGGGCTGCTCCGTATCCTCTACGCCGAGCGAGACGTTGCTCTGGATCTCCCTGTACAGGCGCTCCCGCAGCTGGCGGGTCGTCACGTACTTGCCGGCCACGCCGGCGAACGGGCCGTCATTGACCCTGAAATCGACCGACAGGGTGGGCTCCTCGACCGCGATGCCGAGCAGCCGCTCCCGGAGGCCCGGATCGGTCAGGGTCTGCCCAATCGCCACCCCCTCCAGCCCGGCCAGGGCGACGATGTCCCCGGCACTCGCCTCCTCGATCTCGACCCGGGAAAGACCGTCGAAGCCGTACAGCTTCATGACCCGGCCCTCGACACCCTCTTCGCCCGCCCCGTCTTCCACCAGGCCCGGCTCACCGAGGGGAAGTAAGGCCACCCGCTGCCCTTCCCTCACCCGGCCGCGCTCGATCCGGCCGATCGCGATGCGCCCCACGTAGCTCGAGTAGTCGAGCGTGGACGTGAGCATCTGGAACGGGCCTTCGGGGTCGGCCGCGGGAGCCGGCACGGAAGCGAGGATCGTCTCGAACAACGGCGCCAGATCGCCGCTCCGCGCTCCGGGCTCCTGGCTCGCCCAGCCGTCCCGGCCGCTGGCGTAGAGGAACGCCGCGTCGAGCTGATCGTCCGTCGCCTCGAGCTCGATGAACAGGTCGAGGACCTCGTCGTGCACCGCCAGCGGAAGGGCGTCGGGCCGGTCCACCTTGTTGATCACAACAACCGGAACGAGGCCGAGCTCGAGAGCCTTCCGCGTCACGAACCGGGTCTGGGGCATCGGTCCTTCGGCAGCATCCACGAGGATGAGCACGCCGTCCACCATCCGGAGGATCCGCTCGACCTCGCCGCCGAAATCGCGGTGCCCGGGCGTGTCCACGATGTTGATCTTGGCATCGCCCCACCGGACGGCCGTGTTCTTGGAGAGGATCGTGATTCCCCGCTCTCGCTCGAGCGGGTTCGAGTCCATCACGCGCTCCCGCACCACCTCGTTGGCACGGAAGACTCCGGCCTGACGAAGCATCTGGTCGACCAGCGTAGTCTTGCCGTGATCGACGTGGGCGATGATGGCGACGTTGCGCAGCTTCATGTGACTCGTGATTCGAGAGACGGCCAGCCCGCTCGACGGCTGCAGACCGGTTGGCAGCGTGGTTCACTTGGATTCGCCTAGTAGGCCGGAGTGGGCCGCCGGGTTCCTGCTTTCGAGGCCGAGGCGATACCGAGGTTTCTGCCCGGCGCCAGCGCTCGTAGCTTGGTACTGGGACACAGGACGGAATGCCCGCCGCGTACCCACGAGAACACTCTGACATCCGGGAACCGACATGAGACTCCCTGCAGGAACCCTGCGCAGATCTAGAGCTCGCCCGCCTGGCCTCGCCGCTGCCGCTCTCGTCCTCACCGGGGCGGCCGCCGGCGTCGTTTTCGCCCTCACCCAGGAGGAAGACCAGGGCTGGCCGCGCGAGATCAGCGTGCCCGAGGCCGAGATCGTCGTCTACCAGCCGCAGCCCGACTCCATGGCCGGCGACCGGGTCAGGGCCCGGGCCGCCGTGGCCGTGACCCCGGCAGGGAGCGAGGAGGCGGCGTTCGGCACCGTCTGGTTCGGCTCCCGGCTCGCGACCGACCGCGACACGCGCACAGCCGAGATCCTGGAGTTCAAGGTCCTCAGGGTCGGGTTCCCGAACGCCACGGATGAAGGCAAGGCGAAGCTCTCGGAGATCCTCGAGGCGGAGATCCCGAAGTGGGACCTCGAGATCTCGTTGGACCGTCTTCTCACCAGCCTGGATGACGCCGAGACGAGGAAGCTGGCGGCCGAGGAGCTGAACAACGATCCGCCGAAGATCATCATCAGTTACGAGCCCGCGATTCTCGTCACGATCGAAGGCGAGCCCAGGATGCAGGACATCAAGGGATCCGAGGGCCTCATGCGGATCATCAACACTCCCTTCAACATCGTCTTCGACCGGAATGCCCAGAGGTATTACCTCTACGCCGGTGAAAAGCAGTGGTACGGAGCGCCCGACTGGAAGGGGCCTTGGGAGCTGACCACCTCCGTGCCCAGCCAGGTGGCTTCGCTCGCACCGGTCGAGGAGGAAGCGGAGGCGAAGGCCATCCAGGACTCCGTCGACGCGCAGGTCGCGGCCGCGGCGGCGGAGGCGGGCGAGGAGGTGGAGGAAGAAGAGGTCGGACCGCCGCCCAAGCTCGTTGTCGCCACCGAGCCGACCGAGCTCATCTACATCACGGGAGAGCCCGAGTACACGCCGATCAGCGAGGCGGACCTCCTCTACGTCAGCAACTCCGAGAGCGAGGTGGTGATGGATCTGGGCTCGGCCCGGATCTACGTCCTACTCTCCGGCCGCTGGTACAGCTCCGAGACGCTAGACGGGCCGTGGGTCTTCGTACCCGGAGACGAGCTTCCCGAGGGGTTCGCCAAGATCCCGTTCGAGAACGACAAGGGATACCTGCTCGCCTCCGTCCCCGGGACCGAAGAGGCGAACGAGGCGGTGCTGGACAACCAGATCCCCCAGACGTCCGTCATCAGCCGGAGCGACGCGAAGCTGGAGGTGGAGTACGACGGGGACCCGAAGTTCGAGCCGATCGAGGACACCGACGGGCTGGAGCTGGCGGTGAACACGCCGAACCAAGTGATCAAGGTCGAGGACAAGTACTACGCCATGGACGAGGCGGTGTGGTTCGTGGCGGACGGTCCGACGGGGCCGTGGGTCGTGGCCGATGAGATTCCGGCCGCCATCTACAGCATCCCGCCGAGCAGCTCCGCCTACAATACGACCTACGTCTACGTCTACGATTCGACGCCGGAGGTCGTGTACGTCGGCTACTACCCCGGCTACACGCACAGCTACGTGTACGGCGGAACGGTCGTCTACGGGACCGGCTGGTACTACCCCGCCTGGTACGGCCGCTACTACTACCCCCGGGTCGCCACCTGGGGCTTCGGCGTGCGCTGGAACCCCTGGACGGGCTGGAGCTTCGGGTTCAGCTACGGTTGGGGGCCGTTCCGGTTCGGGATCGGCTTCGGCGGCTGGTGGCGCGGTGGCTGGTGGGGACCGGGCCGCTACCGCGGCTACCGGCGGGGCTACCACCGAGGCTGGCACCGGGGCGCCCGCGCCGGCTTCAGGGCCGGCTACCGCTCGGGGAACCGGGCGGCACACCGTAACAACATCTACAACCGCCAGAACAACGTCGCCCGCAACGCCCCACGCGCCCAGCAGGCGAGGGATCGCCAGCCGCGCGCGGCCGCGGGCCGTGACAACAACGTCTTCTCCGACCGCAACGGGAACGTCTACCGGCGCGACAACGACGGAAACTGGGATCGTCGCGGACAGGACGGCTGGGACCGCAGCGATGGGGTGAGCAACGAGGCGCGGCAGGAGCGGACGCGAGACGCGACCCGCGACCGTCAGCCCTCCCAGCAACGCGACCGGGCCCAGCAGCAGCCCCGGACGCAGCAGCGCTCCACCGGCTCCCAACTCGAGCGTAACTACAACAGCCGGCAGAGCGGGACCACGCGGACCAACAACTACAACGCGTCACGCAGCCGAAGCGGCGGAGGTCGCAGGGGAGGCGGCGGCAGGCGGAGGTAAAACGGCCCGCGGCCCCGGGCCGATAGGAAATGTTGAGCGGAAGGGCGGCTTTCAAGCCGCCCTTCTCAGCTAGGGCCTCTGCGCTGGAGCCAGCAACCTCAACCCTCCATCACTCCCACGCCGCCCATGCTCTTCTTGAGGAGACCCATCTGCCCGATGTGATATGTCTCGTGCATCGCCATGAAGGCGAGCAGGTCCCGCATCGTCTGGCCTTCGCCCGGAATCTCGAACGGCGAGGGCTCGGCCAACACATCCGCCGGGACACCCGCCAGCTCGGCGATCAGCACGTTCGTGACCGCGTCGAACATGGCCGCGACCTCGGGAAGAGGCGGGCAGACCCGCTCAGTCTCGAACTGAACGCCGAAGCCGAATTCTCCGAAGGTGCCCCACGGCAGCTCCGGCACCTCCATCTGCAGCATGGCCGCGACGGCATGCCGGCACACCGTCACGTGCCCGGCTAGGCGGTCGAACGCGTTGGTCCGCTCGTTGGCCCGGTAGTCGAAACGGCCCTCGTCCACATCCTTCACCGCGCTCTGGAACAGCCAGGCGTTGTAGCCGAGGATGTTCATGGCGGTGTCCAGCGATCCGCTCATGGTTCCTTCCTGTCTTCTGTCTTCTGATCCAGGATTAGCCGGCACAGACTCTCCGGCGATCTCTCTCGTGTCAGATCAGGATGAGGTAGGGGGCATCGGCTGTCTATAGCCGGCGTCGTCACGGCGACCAGAGGTGCAATGGTCCCTGGGCGACGGGCGAAGAAGAGCTGGATTACGGTTATTGACTAGTCTGACTAGCTATAATATGATGCGGACATGACGGTCTACTCCATCTATGAGGCGAAAGCCAAGTTCAGCGAGTTGATCCGCAGAGTTCGCCAGGGGAGCACCATCGTCGTGTCCCACCACGGTAAGCCGGTCGCCGAGATCCGGCCGATCAAGTCCGCGGAGATCGGGCTCGAGGAACGGCTCGAAGAGCTGGAGAGGCGTGGCGTGCTGCTTCCGCCCAGCGACCCGGAAGCGGCGCTCGAGGCCGTGGCCCGACGACCTGGCGCGCTGGAGCGGTTTCTTGAAGAACGCGACGGGAAAGAGGCGTAAGGAAGGGTGAGGGTCGCTTACGTGGACACGTCGATCCTGCTGGCCATCGCGTTCGGCGAGCGAGGAGGTGCGGCTGCGGGCCGCCGCCTCGAGAGCTTCGATCTGCTGGTCGCATCCGACTTGCTGGAAGCCGAGCTGCGCGCCGCGCTGCGCCGCGAAGATGCACCTTCGGATGCGCCACTCTTGAATCGAATCTCCTGGGTGTCGCCGGAGCGTCCTCTCAGTCCCGAAATCACGCTCGTTCTTGGAGCGGGCCGCGTTCGAGGCGCGGATTTGTGGCATCTCGCCTGCGCGCTCTACCTGGCCCCGAGCCCTCGCGACCTTTCCTTCCTCACGCTCGACGCGCGACAGGGTGCGGCGGCGGAAGAGCTGGGCTTTCCAGCCTGATCCCCCATCGGAGAAGCAGGACCTCAGCGCTCCGGGGTGCCTCGATATGCGGCACCGAGCCGTCGTATGTTCGCGTCCATGACGCTCAGATAGTCCCCACTCTCGGGGCGGTTGCCGGCCGGCGTGAACACCACACTCTCGACGCCGAGCTCCCGGAGCCGAGCGGCCGTCTCGGGTAGCGGCTCGGCCTCCCACAGCATCCAGCGGGCCGGGTGCCCGTCGAGGATCATCTGAAGCTCCCGCCACGCCGCCGGGCTCGGCGGCTCATCCGGCTCGAAGTGGATGCTCCGAATCTCCAGGTCGTATTGCGCCGCCAGGTACTGGAAGACGGGGTGCGAGGCGAGGAGGGCTCTGTCCGGATCCGTGGTCACGATCTCCGAGATTCGGCCATCGAGTCCGAGGAGATCCCGCTCCAACTCCGCGAACCCCTCGTCGAAGGCCGTCTCGTGCTGAGGGCGTGCGCGAACGAAGGCGTCGCGGATCGCGCGCGCCTGCTCGAGCGCCATCGTCGGATCCAGCCACGTCGTGAAGGCGATCGTGCCGTGGGCGTGCTCGCCCGCCGGACCATGGCTGTGCGTCACCGCATCCTCCACGACGACGTATCGATCGGTCAGACCTGCCGCCGTGGCCACGAGGCGAGAGCCGGGAAGCGACACGCGGTCCGTCCAGGAGGCGTAGCCCGCGCCGTTCAGCAGGATGAGGTCGGCGCTCTGGTACGCGGCGACCGTCTCGGCGTCGGGCGACCAGAATGCCGGATCCACGGCCGGCGGCGCGGGAAACTCCACCCGGACGAGATCGCCGCCGATGCGCTCCGCGAAGTAGGCGAGCGGATAGCTTACGGTGTAAACGAGCAGCGTCGAGCCCTCCGCTCCAGTTTCCACTCCCGCCTCGACCCCACCGGCCGCCTTGCCTCCCTCGCCTGCGGAGTCGGCGGAGTCGGCGGAGTTGGTGGAGTTGGTGGAGTTGGCCGAACCACCCGAGCCTGCCTCGCCACACGCCCCCACGAGAGCCAGAAGAACCGTCACGGCCAGCGTTCTCCTCATCGACAGATCTCCACCTACGTGCGCAGCAGTGCCCGGATCGCGAGGGACCCGAACTGACTGGTCAGGAGCGTGAGGCCCGCGGCGAGCAGCGCCCCGCTCGCCAGCACGACCACGACCTCAGAGGCCATCACCGATGCCACGGCAAGCCGCGACCCACCGATCTTGAACAGCGTCAGCCGCTCGCGGCGACGAAGGCGGAGAGAGAGCAGGAACACGAGAGCCGCCGTGGCGAGCGTGGCCAGGCCCACGATCACGGCGCCCGCCACGACGAAGCGCTCCACGGTGAGGATCGTCCCCAGCAGGTCCTCCATCACGGCCACCGGCGTCACGATCTGCGCCAGATCTTCGTCGGATTGATACCGGCCCTGAAGCAGCGCCGAGGCTTTCTGGTCCGGCGGCACCGCCAGCACGGCCGTGAGCGGGTAGTCGGAGAGGTCCCCGTGGAAATGGAAGCTCTCCAGGTTCTCCTCGGTGATCTCGTTGTACTGTCAGCACGCCGGCCGCGGCCTCGGGGCGGTTGAGGTCCTGGTGTCCGTGCACCAGGCCCTGGATCACCCAGGCGGTCTTCACGTCGACGAAGATCGCGTCGTCGTCCGCGCTGTCCGCGAATTCGAGGACACCGACGACCCGCATCTTGAGCGGATAGACGCCCGCGATGTCGAAGACACTCTCCGGCGACGAGACCACATAGTCGCCCGGTCCGGCACCGAGCGCTTCCGCCGCCCGGGAGCCGAGCACGCACTCGCCCAGCATGGCGAGGTTGCGGCCGGCAACGACCTCCAGGCCGCGGAAGTCGAAGTAGTCGAGCGTGGTGCCGACGATCGGATGGCCCCGAGCCCTGAAACGCACGTACATCGGAATCGCCGTCCCGAGGTCGGATTTGGTCACCCTCGCCGCCTCGGCGTAGCGGGTGAGTGCCGGGTGATCCGAGCCGAAGTAGAGGGTGTTGAGGACGAGCTCGAGAGGACTACCCTTCGCCCCGATGAGCAGAGGGGTGGCGTCGGCGCGCGCGGTGAGCTGACGGGAGCTCTGATCGACGAGCACCCGCAGGCCGATCGGCAGGTACACGATAAGCGTGATCGCGCCGACCAGCGTAATCGTCTTCCAGCGGTGGTACGCGAGGTAGCGCCAGGCCACATAGACAACCTGCCTCACGGGCCGCCCCCGCTTCCGGTCTCCATGAGTACCCGGCTGCTCACTGACCCGCACCCACGAGCTCGCCGTGCTCTGGCGTGCGGATCTCTCCGTACTCGTGGAACCGGCTGAAGTCCACGACTCGCTGGAACCGGTCCAGGATTTCCTGATCGTGCGTCACGGCGACCAGGGTCGTGTCGGTCCTCTCCGCGTAATCAAACAGGATATCCAGGACCCTCCACTTGTTGACCGGGTCCAGGTTTCCGGTAGGCTCGTCGGCGAGGAGCAATGACGGCTCCGTGAGCACTGCACGGCACACGGCCGCCCTCTGACGCTCCCCCTGGGAGAGCTTGCCCGGATAACGATCCAGCTTGTCCGCGATGTCCACGCGGTCGGCCAGGTCCCGCGCCCGTTCCCGTACCTCACCGTCGAGCCGCAGCGAGGCGTTGATCCGGTACGGCAGCAGGATGTTGTCCAGAACGCTCAGGTACTCGAGGAGCTCGAACTCCTGGAAGACCAGGCCTACCCTCGCGATCCGGAAGTCGCGCCGCTGGGAATCCGGCAGGCTCGTCACCTCGACCCCTTCGGTGACGACGCGTCCCGACTGCGGAAGCGCGATGCCGGCGATCAGATTGAGCAGCGTCGTCTTCCCCGAGCCGCTCGGCCCGATGAAGGCCGCCGTCGTGTCCCGCCCGATCGCCAGCTCGGGGATACTGAGCCGGAAATCCCCCTCCCGGTACCGGAACTCCAGAGCCTCGATCGATACGACCGGCTCGGTCGGCAGCTTGGTTGACCCGTGGTTGGTGCTCATGTCGAGCCTAATCTAAGCCGAGCCGGCCGACGCGCACCGTTCCTCTGGGGAACCCGGGTACCTTCCCAGAGTAGTCATTATTAGTGACTGGTCATATATAGTGACTATCAGGACGCAGGGAGGGCACGTGGTCGCGAAGAGGATCGGCGCCGCCAAGTTCAAGGAGCAGTGCCTTGCCCTGCTGGACAGCGTGGGGCCGGAGGGAATCGTGATCACGAAGCACGGCAAGCCGGTGGCGCGGCTGGTCCCGGTGGAGGCCGAATCGGGCGAGTTCATCGGCGCGCTTCAAGAGAAGATCACGGTCAAGGGTGAGTTGCTCTCGACGGGCGTGGAGTGGGATGCTCAATCTTGACACCCACATTCTGATCTATGCGCTGGCGGGAAGCCTCCTGCCCGCCGAGCGTCGCCTGCTTTCCAATCACGACTGGACCATCTCGGCGATCGTGCGGTGGGAGCTCTGCAAGCTCGCCGAGCTCGGCCGAATCGAGATCGATCTGGCGGATCCCGAGGTGAAGCGGATCCTGAACCGGATCCGTATGTGGCCGCTGAGCTGGGAAGTGTGCACAGAAAGCTGCCGGCTCGATGTAAACGGAGATCCGGCCGACCAGCTCATCGGAGCGACGAGCGTGGTCCACAACGTGCCCCTGGTCACCCGCGACCGACGGCTGCTTCGCTCCAGGCAGATTCCGCTGGCTCGTCCCTAGAGACCCGCACCCCTACAGGCGCTCCTCCTGGAGAAGCTCCAGGCCGGTGATCTTCCACACACCGTCGATCGCCTCGACGGTGAAGCGGGCCTCGTACTGGTTCCTGCGCTGATGGATGTGCCCCCAGTGCCCCACCGAGCCCGCGACGTTCCAGATGCCCAGCGCCGCGAACCCCGTCGCACCGGCCAGAGGCTCGCTCTCCGAGCTGAGCACCTCGACCTCCTTCACCTTCGCGCGCGCGCCGCCCTGGTTCTCGAGCTCGAGCGAGCGGCGGGTCTCGACGTATACATCCGTCAACAACTCCCCGGAGACGCTCTGTTCCAGGGTGTCGTAGATCCGGTCTTCCTCCCGGTAGTCGAACGCCCGGTAGGTATTGAGGAGAAGGCCATGGAGGATCTGGCCGGCTTCATCATCGGAGACATTGGAGGAGCTTACGACACGCGGCAGCGCCGCCACGACGATCAGGGCCAGCACGGCGGCTGCGGCGACCGTGCGGAGCGGCGGGCGGCTGCCGCCAAGGAGATTCCGGCCATGCCGGACCGCCAGAACGATCAGCCCCGCGAGGCCGGCCAGCACGAGCAGCACCAGCCAGGGGCTGCGGCTCTCGGGCGGGGCTCCGACCTCCACGAGGCCGGGAATCGTCGGGTTGGTGAGGAAGTTCTCCCAGCGCAGGACGTTGTCGCCCGGGGTGAGGAAATAGGGCAGTCCGCCCGCCTCATCCGTGGCCGCCGCGCTCACGACATCGATCTTTTCGTCGAACAGCTCCCACTCCAGGGAGACTTCGTCGGGCAGGCCATCGGTGGGATAGACGAAGATCACGCCGAGCGTGGCCGAGTAGACATCCAGGTCCCGGGGCGGGTCGATCACGCCGCTCGTTCGGAGCGTCCGGTAGATGAAGTTGATCCGGTCGAGCCTTCCCTCGACCGGCCGGCCGTCGATGAGCACCGGGCTGCGCGCGGCGAGGAACTCGGTGGCCCGCTCCTTGATCTCCTCCTGATCTTCGACCGAGATGACCTCCGCGCCCTCGAGACCGAGATCGACCCACCGCTGGAGGTCCTTCGGCCGCACCACGATCTCACGCCGCACCTCGTAGGGCTCCACGTACAGGTAGGCGGAGATCGGCGTGTAGTACTGGCGCCTGAGGTTGCGGTTCTCAAACCGGGAGTAGAAGGGATCCGACCAGTCGAGTCGGAGCGTTTCCGGCTGACCCAGGTAGCGAAAATCGTTCACCGGTATCCCGCGGTGATAGACGACGAAGCCCACGTTCGCAGCCGCTCCCAAGCTCTCGACGCTCGGCGGCGAGAAGACAAGGGCCTCGGGCCCGGCTCCCTCCGGGAGGTAGTAGACCAGCTTCGCGAAGACGGTCGGCTCCGCCTCCTCGTCCTGAACCGGAAGGGCTTCCCCGGTGATCTCGTCTCGCTGCAGGCGGGGACGCGCCGTCATCTCGACGACCCGACCGGGCAGCGCGCCGGCATGCGACGCGGCGATCGTCAGATCTTCCCGGAAGAAGCGACCCAGACGCTCGCGCAACGGCGCGGCCTCGTGACCGAGCCGCTCGTAGATCTGGTCCGGCATCATGTTGCGAAAGGCGTCGAGATCCGCGAGGCCGATCTCGAGCTCCACGACGACCGAGTCCGGCTCGACATACATCTCGGCGATCGTCGTCGCGGTCATCGCCCGAACGATGACGAGGGGGTCCGAGCGCAGCCCGCCCGACGGCGGCACGAGCAGAGCACCGCATAACGCCAGAAGCGAGCAGACGAGAGGGACTCTTCTATTCATCCCGCATTCGGTGTGTGATAATGCGCCTCGGTTTCGGGACGTGGGGCCTGGGCTCCGCGAAGGCCCCGGCTGGGTCTCGGCCGCCTCGTCTCGGCCAGCCGCAAGATGCGTTTCCGCGAGCCGGGAATCTAAGCGTCTCGCCACCGACTGCGGCACCCTCTTGCGGAAGTGTACATGAGCGTACATAAATGTACACTTGTCCCGTATCGCCCGTACCGCAGACAGAGAGTCGCTCCGATGAGAGCCGTCAGTTCGACGGAGTTCCGGCAGAATGTCTTCTCCCTCCTCAGCGAAGTAGAGAACGGCGAGCGAGTTCTCGTCACCCGGCACGGCCGAGTGGTCGCCGAGCTCGCGCCCCCCGCGGGAGCCGCCGAGCCCTCCTGGAAGCGCGCTGGCCCGCGGTTTCCGATCGCCGGGGCGGCGGTGAGCGCGGCGATCCTGAGGGAGCGAAGCCGCTAGAACGGTGCGCACCTACCTGGATGCCTCCGCCCTGGCCGGACGTTACGTGAGGGAACGCATCACAGGCCGCGTGGAGGAGATTCTGCACGACTCCTCATCCCTGGGGACCTCGGTTCTCAGCATCCCCGAGATCCTCTCCGCGCTCTGCCGGAGGCGGCGGGAAGGCGTCCTCTCCCCCGAGATCTACCAGCAGGCAAAAGATGCCCTGATGGAGGATGTGGCGGACGCGTTCATCGTCCCGGTGTCGCCCGAGGTGCTGAAGCGGGCCGCCGACCTCCTCGAAGAGTCGCACGAGCTCTCTGCGGTAGACGCGCTCCACGTGGGCTCGGCGCTCGAGTGGGGGGCGCAGCTCTTCGTCTCTGCCGATGAGAGGCAGATCGCCGCGGCTTCCCGCTCCGGCCTGCCGACCTCACGCGTCTGAGGCTCCTTTTCTCAGTCCGCTTGGAAACCCACGCTGACGTGAGTCCCATCGCAGAAGGGTTTGGCCCGCGAGTGACCGCAGCGGCATAGAGCGGGATTCTGGACGAGGATGCGGCTCACCTCGTCGTCGCCGCTTCGAAGCTCAACCGGCCCGCCGAATAGAAGGGGCCCGTTCGGGGCCGCCGTGATTCTGAGAGGTCCCGCAGCGGGGGTATCGCCAGCGCCATCTTCGACCGCGCTTCCACGATCCGTGTCCACCGCTCCGGGGTCGGAGAAGCTGCACTCCAGATGCGTGTTGTCGCAGAACGGCTTGTTGCCGGACTCACCGCACCGGCAGAGCGCTGCGCGGTAGTCGACCCCACTGCTGTCGTCTCTGCCTGACTCGACGCGGTGCCGAGCCGCAGATCACCCTTCACATACAATGGCCCATCTGCCTCGACCGTCACGATGGATTCCGTGGGAGAGATTTCGGCTGGGCCACCGTCCAGCCGTTCGAACCGCAACGCGCCCGTGGGACAGCGGCCGATCACCTCGGCGATCGCGTCCGCCTCTGCTTCGTTCGGCTCAACCAGGGCCGCCGATCCGGATCGAACACGGCGGGGAGGCCGTGTACGCACTCCGCGGCGTGGATGCACCGCTTCGCGTCGTAACCGATCGAGATCTGCTCGCCCGAATACTCGTGGACTTTCCTGCTCATCGCCTCTGGCTCCCCGAGGTACAGGTTCTCAGAAGGACCAGCCGAACGAGGTCGTGAGGCTGAGGTCGTTCGTCTCGGTGCCCTCCGTCGGCGGCTGGCTGTCGAACTGCTCGTTGATGCTCACCTTGAAGTAGAAATCGCTCACGATCTCCCGCTTGAAGCTGGTGACGAAGCTGATCCTCCAGCGCCCCCCCTGATTGATCACCGGGATGACGATGAGTTGGCTCGAGAGATCGGTGTCCAGCCCGCCCCAGCTGAAGAACTCGAAGTCGGTCAGGAAAAGCCCCTGGAAGGCGTTGTCGCCCTCCTGGCCCGTGAACCGCTCGCGGGCGTACGACAGCCCCAGGCCGGACAGGAGGATGACCTTGTTGGACTGGACCCAGAAACGACCGGCCACGCCGCCAACCGAGCCCCGGAGCTCCAGGCTGAGCTGGGAGTTTTGCTCGGCCCCCGCGGTCCCCGAGTAGAACCACCTCTGGGCGAACTCTCGCAGGTACAGGAAGGTCGTGTTCAGACGCGAGATGTCGTCGGTGTCGTCCTGGCGGCTGAACGAGGTCGAGAGATTGAACCTGAAGTTGTTGAGGTCCCTCTTGTACTTGACCTCGGTGCTGAAGCTGAAATCGGTCTTCGCGTTCTGCTGGGTGAAGTCGACGCCGAGATCGATGTTCCCGTCCAGCCGTCTCCAGAAGGTCTCCTTGATCCGCTGCATGCGGACGATCTGCTGCGTTGCGATCACGAACGTGTCCCGCGCGATGACCACCTTTACCTGGTGCGGCTCGTCACCCAACGCCAGCGACCCGAAGTGGCTAGCTCCGTCTTGGAGCGTAATCTCAAAGGTCTTGTCCGTCTCGGCCGTCAGCACACGGCCCCACTTGACGTAAACCGTGCCGGCCGCGTCCGTGCTGAACTCCACCTTGCCGCGAATGAACTCCTTGATCTCCCCGGTCATCACATCGCCGTTGCGGACGACGAGCGTGTCCGTCTTCTGGGCGTGGAGTGGTGTAGCGGTGCCCGCGAGCGCGGCCGTGGCGAGCGAGAGGGCAAGCGCGCCGAACAGCGGGCCGGGCCTCCCGGAGATTCTGCAAAGGCGAAGAATGTCGATCATGGCCTGATCCTCATTCGATCTTCAACTGATGGGTGCTGGGATGAGAGTTCATTACAAGGAACGGGGCCGCCCGCGGCGGGCGACCCCGTCTGCCGAGAACGATCGGGCGCACCACGGCAACCCGCTCCTCAGAAGCGGAAGCTGAAGCCGAGCAGAACGCCGTACTGGTCGGCGTTGTAGGCGTAGAAGGTCGGACTGCCGGGGACCCCGTCTTCGTAATTGATGAACAGGTAGCGGAATCCGAGGTTCACATCGAGCCACCTGATGATACGGAACCCGATTCCAGCTGCGGCATTCGCCGTGAACTTGGACCCCCCCGCGCCCGCGTCGGCACGTGCCGCCACATACCACCTTCGTCCCAGGTCGGCGCCGAAGCGGGCGCCCGCGAAGAAGTCGATCCACGCCTCACTGAAACCCCTGAACTTGTCGATGGGCGTATCGCGGATTACGAGATTCTGGTCCTGGTAGTTGTACCTGGCCCCCGCGAGCAGATCCAACCGGGTGGGCCTGTCGAACCCGCCGAAACGATACGCCCCGAACAGCTCGGTTTGAATCACGTCGAATCTGAAGTCGCCGCTGGCGCCGAGCTCCGGAGCCGCCAGCGGTATCGAGTCCTCGCCTATCCTGAGCGTGGCGAAGTCGATCCCGCCGAGCCAACGCCCCCGACCGAACTCGGCGTGGGCGGAGAACGCGAACTTGAGCTTCGACCAGATGTCGCCGAAGCTGGCGTCGATCGGAACGGTGAAATCGCCGGTCGTGACCCCACCTTTGATTCCTGCCGCCCACAGGTAGGGCGTAACCTGGAACCACCAGTCGTCGGGCGACTTGTCCTGAGGAGCGCCCTGTGCCAGGGACGGTGCGGCCGACATGAGGAGGACCGCCACGGCGAGGACAGCCGTCTTGGAGAGTCCTCTCGCCAGGCCTGGAAGTGAACGATCCTGTCTCATCGGGCCCCTTCCTTCATCGGCAGCTCCTCGACGGCCTTTCGGTCAACCCGCAGCCGAACGAGATCCTCCGCGGCATCTTCGACCATGGAGACGGGAACGGCGACTTCTCGTCGTCCCCACAGGTGTCCTTCCATGAGCACGACGTGCGTGATCCGGCCCTCCTCATCGACGAGCAGCCCCCCGAGCTTTCCCAAGTGGCCGTCGGAAGCCTCGACGTCGGCGCCGCGCCGAAGCGCGAGCTCGCCGAGCGGAACGCGCTCGTGCTCGAGCGGCAGGTTGACCGCCTCGGGTCGCGCGAAGGGCCAGAAGAAGGTCCGGGTCCCGGCGTCGTCCTCGCGCGGGATGTACCCGACCGAATCGAAGGTCGGCAGCTCTCGGAGCTCCTCGCGCGTGCAGTCGAGGCGGATCGAGTCGTGCGTCGTTTCCGCGATCCGCTCGACCGGGACGACCCGCTCCAGCTCGATCGGACGCCCCCCGTCGTAGACGACGACCTGGGTCACGACTTCTCCGATCGGATCCAGGATCAGGCAGATCGAGCGGCCCGCCGGCCCGTCCGAACAGTGGACCTGCGCATCCAGCGGCATAGGCTTCATACCGCCGCTTCGCTCGGCGAGGCCGCTTCCAGTCGCGAGACGAGCATGTCGCCCATCTCGTCGGTGGCGATGCCGCTGCGGGCGTCGGCGGAGGGCACGTCCCCGCTCTGCAGGAGGTCGCCGACCGCGCGCTCGACCCTCTGCGCCGCCGGCGTCTCTCCGAGGAAGTCCAGCATCATCGCGACGGCGGAGATCGCGCCCAGGGGACAGGCGACGTTCTTGCCCGTGTACTTCGGCGCCGAGCCGTGAATCGGCTCGAACATAGAGGTCCGCCCGGGATGGATGTTGCCCGAGGCCGCGATCCCCATCCCGCCCTGCAACATCGCACCTAGATCCGTGATGATGTCGCCGAATAGGTTCGTCGTGACGATCACGTCGAACCACTCGGGGTTCTTCACCATCCACATGCAGCAGGCATCCACGTAGGCGTGGTCCGTCTCGACGTCCGGGAAATTGGCGGCGACGTGCTCGTAGGCCCGCTGCCACAGGTCATGTGGCCGGATGGCGTTCGCCTTGTCCACGAGCGTGACGCATGCGATCCGACCTTCTTCGCCACGCCCCGCGCGCTCCGCCGCCCGCTTTCGCGCCAGCTCGAACGCGTAGCGGCACGCCCGCTCGCAGCCCTTCCAGGTATAGAGGCCGTTGACGATCGCGACCTCGTCCGGCGTGTTCTTCTTGAGGTGACCACCGATCTGCGAGTACATCCCCTCCGTGTTCTCACGGACGACGACGAACTCGATGTCCTCGGGCCCCTTGTCTTTGAGAGGGCAAAGCGTTTCCGAATAGAGCTTTATAGGCCTCAAGTTCACGTAGAGATCGAGCCCGAAGCGAAGACCGAGTATCACTGACCGCTCCACCAGCCCGGGCTCGACGTCCGGGTGCCCGATCGCTCCCAGAAGCACGGCGTCCAGCTCGCGCCACTCATCGATCACGGAGTCCGAAACGAGCTCGCCGGTCTTCAGGTAGTGCTCGCCGCTGTACGGGTACTCGACGAGCTCGTACTCGAAGCCATCGAGCCCCGCCGCCGCCTTGAGAACCTTGAGGCCTTCGGCCGCGACCTCGGGGCCGATCCCGTCTCCCGGGATCACGCCGATCTTGTATGTGCTCACCTGCCCAAACTCTCCTGTCTGTGGCGGCTGGCGGCGCGACTACACGTCCGGCAGCGTATGTTCCCGGCCCGCGTTCTGCTCGACCAGCCAGTCGTACAGCGGCTGGAAGTACTCGACCATCGCCTGCGCATCGAGCTCGCGCCCCGTCGTCTCCTGCAGCACCTCATGCCAGGGTCGGCTCGAGCCGGGCGCCATGATCCCACGCAGGAAGTCACCGGTCTCGGAGCTCCCCCAGTAATCCGCCTCGTGCGGATCCTGTTTCAGGATGTTCCGCGCGATGTGGTCGTGCATCTGAAACAGGAGCGCGTAGGAGATCGCGTAGTCGTAGTACTGCGCCGCATCGTCGTTGATGTGCGTCTTCGTGAGGGCGTCCGCGTATTCCTCGCCACGCGGCTCGGGCGGAGCCACGCCCTGATACCTCTCCACGAGGTCCCACCACTTCGCGTTGAACTGATCGGGCGGCAGCTCCTCGACGTACAAGGCGTGCTCGAAGCGCGTCATCGTGCCTGCCGCGAACGGCATGTACGCCACGTAGTTCAGCGCCTCGTTGAGGAGTTGCTGCGTCCGGTCCACCTCGGCATCAGGCGGAACGAGACCGCGGCCTACCAGGAACGGACGCTGGACGGAGGCCAGGCCCATCAGGTAGCCGATCGCTTCGTGATAGCCGCGGTTGGCGCCCCGACGGAGGAGCAGCGGGACCTCGGGGGTGCTGTACGTCTGGTAGTAGTAGATGTGGCCTAGCTCATGGAGCGTGGTCTCCCACCACTCCGAATTCGGCTCCACGCTCATCAGCGAGCGGATGTCCTCGTCCCGGTCCAGATGCCAGGCCGAGGCGTGGGTGTTCTTCTTGTACTCCGTGCCCGGCGGCAGCGGATAGAGCGACGAACCCTCCCAAAAGAGCTGCGGGAGCTCCTCGAAGCCGAGGCTCAGGTAGAACTGCTCCCCCTGCTGGACGATCCACTCGGCTGGCTTCTCGGCGAGGGCGGGCCCGGGATCCAGCCCCTCGACCGAGACGAGGGCGCTCCAATCCTGCGCCCAGCGGTTCGGAAGCCAGTGGGCCGGGATGAGGTCCGGGACGGGCTCGCCGTAGCGCTCGGCCAGCTCGTAGCGAACCCAGGTGTGGAGCTCGCGGTAGAGCGGCCGGAGCTGCTGGATGAACGTGTCGTTCAGCTGGAGCATCTCTTCGGTCCGCATCCCGTATTCCGACACCTGGTAGGTGAAGTAATCCGGGTAGCCGAGCGCCTGGACCGTCTGGTTGCGAAGCTCTCTCAGGCGGACGATGCCCTCCTCGAGGGCCGGGCCTACCGCTTTGGAGGCCTCCCACACGGCCCGCCGCCTGCCCATGTCCGTCTCCTCCCGAAGCAGCTCGTCGATCTCGTTCGGTGTGATCGGCTCGCCGTCCAGGGTGAACTCGTAGCCGTACAGTCTCTCGACCTGGTCGGCTTCGGCGGCGATCCGGTCGGAGACGAGCTCCGGGACCGTGCCGGGATACTGCGCCGCCCGATACGCCATGGCCGCGAGCTGGGCGGTCTGGATCGGCTCGAGCTCGTCGCGCTGCACGAGGAACTCCCGGATCCGCTCGATGTTCTCGACGCTGCCTTCGAAGGCGGCTTGGGCTTCACGCGCCGCCCGGTAGCGGCCCGCGTTGGTCGTGTCCCCGTCGACGATGCGCGTGTTCATCGCCCAGCTGGCCAAAGAGGACTCGTAGTAGTGCTCCTGAAACGCCCTCTCGTATTCCGCTAGAAACTCGGCCGCTTCCCGCTGAACGTCGTTCTCCTGCTCCAGCGTCCTCGCGGGCGTGCCGTTGCCGGTGCCGCACGCGCCCAGCGCCACCGTCAGCGAGAGGATTCCGATCGCAACCACACTTCGCATATCTGCCTCGCTCTTGGTTCCTCCTGACCCGATCAAACCTACCACGCTGTTCGCCGGTTTGCGCTCCCTGGAAGCGTCGGGGCAGATTGATCCGCCATGGACCTCAACACCCTCATTCTCTTCGTCACGAGCCGGTGCAACGCCAAGTGCGGGACCTGCTTCTACTGGCAGGAGCTGAACCAGGCGGGCGACCTCACTTTCGAGGAGCTGGAGACGCTAAGCCGGACCATGCCTCCCTTCAACCAGCTCTGGCTTTCCGGCGGCGAGCCGATGATGAGGAAGAGGCTGGACGAGATCATCGGCATGTTCTACGAGCGAAACGGCGTCCGGACCCTCAACCTCCCGTCCAACGGTCTGTTCAAGGATCGGCTCGTCGAGCTGATGGACGTCGTGACCCGGGAGATGCCGGACCTGAAGGTGAACCTGAACATCGCCCTGGACGGATTCCGGGAGACCCACGACCGGATCCGGGGTGTGCCGGGCAACTTCGACAAGGCGATCGGAGCACTCGAGGCACTCTACCCGGTGAGGAGACGTAACCCGAAGATCCGTTTGCACGTGAACTCGGTGATCACGGCCGAGAATCTCGACGAGCTGGAGGAGCTCGGGTGGTGGCTGCTCCAGAACCTGGACCTGGACGGCCAGTACTTCCAGATCATCCGGGGCGACCCACTGGACCCGGATCTGGTCGTGCTGGATCCCGATCGACTCGCCGCGTTCTACCAGCGGCTGAAGCCGATCCACGAGCGATACGGCCAGAAGCTGGCGGCGCGCAACGGGGGCAGCCTGAAGGGCTGGCTGAACAAGCTCTACTACACTCAGACCCTCTTCTTCTACTATGCCGTTCAGGAGGAGAACCTGGAACGGTCGAACCCGTGGCCGATGGCCTGCACTGCCGGCCAGTCCATCCTGGTCGTCGACTACAACGGGGACGTGCGCGCCTGCGAGCTCCGCGGCTCCGTGGCCAATCTGCGTGACGTCGGCGGCGACTTCGGGCTGATCTACTCGTCGGTGGCAATGAAGCGCGAGGTGAAGCAGATCGTCGAGGACCAGTGCTGGTGCACGCACGTCTGCTTCATCCATGACAGCGCGCAGACCAACCGCCGGGTCCAGCTGTACGACATCCCCCTGCACCGCAAGGTCGTCTGAGCTCGGCGCTCTCCCTTCTCGTCGACGTCTTCCTCGCTCTCGCGGCGATCTCGCTCGTCGAGTCGCTGCTCGCCCTCCGCGGTGGCGTGGAGTTTCTCCGAGCCTTCCGCCACGCCGCCGGAACCCCCGAAGCCTCCGAGGCCTCCGAAGCCTCCGGGCGTGGCGGACCGGGGCCTCGGCCGGACGCAACGCCGCCTGCCACGCTCTTCGTGCCGATGCGGGGGCTGGATCCGGGCCTGGAGGAGAACCTCGATGCCTACCTCTCGCTGGATTACACGGACAATCACGCGGACCATCAGGTGCTGTTCGTCACCGACCGGGAGGATGACCCGAGCTTCGAGCTCACGCAGAGGGTGAGCGCTCGCTTTCCCGAGGTGCCGAGCCGGGTGTTGGTCGCCGGCCGGGCCCAAGGCCGGGGACAGAAAGTGCACAACCTTCTGCACGCGCTGGATCGCGTTCGCGAGCAGGACAGCGTGCTCGTCTTCGGGGACTCGGACATACGCCCGGGGCCGGATTGGCTTCGCGATCTGGTCGAGCCGCTGGCCGATCCACAGGTGGGAGCGAGCACGGGTTTTCGCTGGCACATTCCGGTGGAAGGCGGCCCTACGTCCGTGCTCAGATCCGTCTGGAACGCCGGTATCGCCTCGCTCATGACCGGAACGAGCCCACCCTTCGCGTGGGGAGGCGCCATGGCGATCCGCCGGGAGACCTTCGACACGGCGGGCATCCGCGAGCGATGGCAGGGAGCGCTCAGCGACGACTACGCGGTCACATGTGCGGTCGAGGATCTGGGGCTGACGATTCGATTCGAGCCCCGCTGTCTCAGCTTCACCTACGCGGACTGCTCGACGCGAGAGCTGTTCGACTGGATCTTCCGTCAGCTCGCGATCACGCGCGTCTACAGGCCTGTTCTCTGGCGGGTGGGGCTGGCCGGCGAGCTGCTCGGCAACCTGACCTTCTGGGGTGGGCTGGCCGTGCTTGCGGCCGGGAGTCTGGCGGCGGCCGATCTGGCGGTCGATCCGGCGGGCTCGGGCTCCGCCTCGCGACTCGTCGTGCTGGCGGTACTCCTCGCCGCGGCCTGGGCGGCGCGCGGCGCGAAGGGCTGGATGAGGCTCCGCGGCGTCACCGCGCTATTTCCCGACGTCGGCGCCCAGCTCCGCCGGTGGAGGGCCGCCTACTTGCTCGCAACGCCGCTCTCTTCCTTGATCTCCCTGTCTGGATTCCTGCGCTCAGCGGTCTCCCGGGAGATCTCCTGGCGCGGCACCCGTTACCGGATGATCTCGCCGAACCGGACCGAGATTCTGGACTGACGCGTTCAGAACGACCTCAGAACGAAAGCCGGAGGGCGACCCCGTCAGGCCCTGCCGCGAAGCCCAGACGATCCAGGGGCAGCTCTTCCCATCGTTCGTCGGCGAGAAGCAAGCCGATCAGCGTCCCGATCGCTCCGACCGGTGCGCCCACGACGAGCGCGACTATGGCGACGTTCTCGCCATCGCAGCTCGTATCCTCATCGCTGCAAAAAACCGCCAGGAAGATCCCTGTCGAAAGGAAGAACCCGCCCACGCCGCCAACGACGGGCGGCACCCAGCTCTTTCCGCGACTCACCTCGAGAGCCTGAATCGAATCCAGCGGGAACGACAAGAGCTCTTCGTCGGCCCGCAGCTCGAGTCGGCCTCCCTCGAGGAGTTCCAGCCTGCCCGTGACCGAGCAGCCGGGACAACCCGACTCCGGGTGGAGGCGGATTCGAGTTCCCGGGGTTAGCTCCTGGAGCGCTTGCCCGGCGGCGTCCGTCGGTCGGGCCGCCAGCAGCGCCAGCACCAGCAGCGGCAAGATGGGCGGCCGGAGGAGGTCGTTATCCATCATCGGACTCCAGCTCCGAAAGCAGGCGACGGGCACCGGCATCCTCGGGCCACGCCTCCACGAGCCTCCTGGCGTACTCGAGCGCGGCTCCGAGCTGTCTCCGATCGCGGTGGATCGTGGCGAGGCCCATCAGAAGATCGCGATCCCACGGAACCCTGTCGAGCGAAGCCCTCAGCAATTCGAGGGCCTCGGGCGAACGGCCGGCCGAGTTGAGGGCGATCCCGTAGACGAATGCGAACCGCACGTTGTCCGGTGCCGCCTCGACCGCCAGCGACAGCTCGGTGAGCACTTCGTCCCAACGCTGCTGCCGCGCGTAAACGAGTCCGAGGGTGTGGTGAAGAGCCGCCTCGCCGGGCAGGAGTGCCAGTGCCTCCCGCAGCAAAGCCTCCCCCTCAGCATCGCGTCCCTGCACGCGGTAGACGTCGGTCAGGTTGACGTAGGCGGGTACGTAGTGCGGTCCGATGCGGATCGCCGTCCGCAGCTCTCGTTCGGCTGCCGCGAGATTTCGCCGGTTCGCCTCCAGAAGTGCCAGGTTCACGTGAGCGCTCGGGTGATCGGAGTTCGCCAGCTGAGCCTCCACGTACTCGCCGATGGCGCGGTCGAGCTCAACGCGCTGCGCCGGTGTGAGCACTTCCGGCGGGACCGGCGCCAGGACGCGTCCGGCCTCGATGCGCACGGCCCTCGAGGCATCCGTCAGGAGCGGCGCCACGAGGTTCAGTCGCCGGTCCGGTTCGACTGCCTCCATCGCGCGCGCGGCCGCCGCCCGCACGAGCGGGTCGGCGTCCCCCAGCGCCCGGGCCGTCGCCATCAACGACGCGCCCGATGGGTGCCGCGCGAGCAGATCGGCCGCCGTGGCCCTCACGATCGCCGGAAGATTCGCATCGTCTGCCAAACGAGGCAGTGCTCCGACGCCGAGCGGGCTGCCTTCCCGGGCGGCCGCCAGCAAAACCCCGTAGTGGACCCCGCTCTCCGTGTCCTCGCCGACCCCCGTGGGCGCATACCACTCGGCAATGATGTCGGCGGCCCACCCCGCCGATCGATCCGCGTGACATCTCGTGCAGGCGCTTGGCACGCCGATCGACAGCGACAGATCGGGCCTTGGAACCCGGAAGCTGTGATCACGCCTCGGGTCCACCACCATGTAGGTCTTGGAGGGCATGTGGCACTCGACGCACTGAGCGCCGGTCGAGTCGGCCTGGTGAAAGTGGTGCTCCCGTACGTCGTATGCGTCCGGCAGATGGCAGCGGCCGCAGAGCGCGTTTCCGGACGCGCTGAGCTTCAGGCTGTGGGCGTCGTGGCAGTCCGTGCAGGTGACGCCGGCGGCGAACATCCGGCTCTGGAGGAAGGAGCCGTAGACGTACACCTCCTCATCGATCTGCCCGTCCGGATGGTAGAGGCCCTCGCCGAGGGTCGCGGGCAGGTGGGTGTCCGTGAGCGGTCGGCCGTGCTCGTACGGATCCGCGATCGTCGAGCGGCGGGCGTGACAACGTCCGCAGGCGTCCACCTGCGGGTTGGAGGTGGGGGCAACCTTACGGGCGATGGCCGCGCCCGGATCGAAAACCCAGTCGGAGCCTCCGGATGAGAGGTCGACGACGAGGCCCATCTCTGCGGCCGGCAGGCCTCCAGCTTCGTCGCCGGGCCGACCCTGGGCCTCATCGCCCGGATCGGAGCCGCTCTGCCCGCGCTCCTTGGCCCAGGCGGCGTGGCGCGAGCCACGGCCATGACACGCCTCGCACGACACATCGATCTCGGCCCAGGAGGTCTCGTAACGGTCGTCTGCCAGCACGTACCCTTTTCTGAGGTTCGTGCTGTGGCACTCCGCGCACATGTAGTTCCAGTTCTGCGCTGGCTGGGTCCAGTGGAGGACATCGTCCGCCGCGATCTCCGCATCCGGGTAGAGGTGAAACCAGCGCTGGCCTCCCTCCGCGGCCGGTCTCGCGTCCCAAGCGACGCCGAGCGCCTGGAGACGGCCGCCCGGAAACTGCACGAGATACTGCTGCAGGGGGTCGACCCCGAAAGCGTACGCGATCTCGTACTCCTTGGCCGCCCCATCCGGACCGACCGCTTCCACGAGGAAACCGCCGTCTCGCTGAAAGAACCGGTATGTTTCGCCGAAGTACGTGAAGACGGCGTCCCCGAAGTCACCCAGCACCGTCTCCTCCGTAGGCTCCTGCATGGCCAGATCGTGATGCGAGCCGGCCCAGGCCGTGGCTTCGCCCTCATGGCACTCGGCACACGCGGACCTGCCGACGAAGAAGAGGGAGTCACCGGACGTTGCACCCGCCCGGTATCCACCGCCTCCGTCGGAACATGCCGCACCGAGCAGCGTGGCGGCCACGGCCAAGAACCCGTGGATTCGCTGTGACGGCCTGCAGGTTCGCTGCGTCATCTCAAGGATCAGGCTTAGTTCCGGGTCGCTCGACCGGGGTCGCGTGGGCGCGGGTCCAACAGAACGCCTGCCGGCCACTTACGCGAGCCGCGGTGTAGCGGAGCAACCTTGCCTGATCGCCGGCGAGCGTCTACAGTATGCGCCGATTTCGCGCTGAGCATACCGGGGCGTATGGACTCGGCACCGGTGTGTTCGGGGCGGATGTGACCTGAATGGGGAGGAGAGGTGAGACACATGCTTCGTCTTAGAGTCTTCGGATCGGCCCTCGCTCTGGTGCTGCTGGCGTCGTCGGCTGCGCTCGGCCAGGGGAAACTGGAGATCACACCGATGGCCGGGGTTTCCACGGCCGGCGGCGTGGATATCAACACCGAGGCTACCGGCCGCGAGTCGTTCAGCGTCGGCAGCGGCTTCACCTGGGGCGGCACGCTGGGCTACTACCTGAGCCGTTATGTTCAGTTCGAGATCCAGTACGCCCGCCAGAACAGCAGCCTGAGTGCCGATTTCACTCTGGACCCAGACTTCCCGGAGTCCGTAGACCTGGGCGTCGACCAGATTCTCGGCAACTTCGTCTTCCAGACCAACTTGGCGGGGGGCACATTCTCGCCCTTCTTCCTGGTCGGGGCGGGGGCTGCGATCTTCACGCCGGACAACTCGGACCTGCCGGGCGACCTTCAGGTCGACAGCGCAACCAGATTCCAGTGGGGAATCGGCGGCGGCCTCAAGGTGTTCGTCAGCAGCAACGTGGGTTTCCGCTTCCAGGGCCGCTACAAGCCGACCAACGCAGGGTCGCAGCTCGAGTTCTGGTGCGGCATCTGGACCTGCGGCCCGGTCAACGCCACACAGTACCTGAACTCGGGTGAGTTCCTGGGCGGCGTCATCATCCGGATCTGATCGGACGCAAGAGACCGGGAAGCTCCAGAGACCCTATCGCGAAAAGGGGCGGCCCGTCGGCCGCCCCTTTCCTTTGCCCGCACGATCCGCGCATCATTGTCGGCGGATTCACCCCGACCCGGCCGGCGGCGATTCCGACGCGGCCGTTCCATCCGACACCAAGGAGGCGAACATGCGGACTGCGGGAGGCATTCTGCTCATCCTCGCGGGAATCCTGGCGATCGCAATGCCCTTCGTCGCGGGGAGCATCACCGTGCTCATGGTGGGGTTCCTGATGATCATAGGCGGTTTCGTCGAGATCCTCCACGCCTTCGGCCGCCCCTCCTGGGGGCAGCGCATCGCCTGGATCATCCTGGGCCTCCTGATGGCGATCGCCGGCCTGGTCGTCGTCGGGCATCCACTCTTGGGGCTGGACGAAGCTGGCTCGTGTTTGGCGGGATCGTCGCACTCCTGCTGGGAATCCTTCTCTGGCGGCAGTGGCCTTTCTCCGGGATCTGGGCCGTGGGCACGCTCGTCGGGGTCCACCTCCTCTTCGACGGGTCCTCCCTCCTGGGCTCGGGGGCCGATGAAGCGTAGCGCCTGGGATCGGCCAAGGAATCGAAGGATCTGAGCCGATGGCAGAGGAGACGATTTTCAGCAAGATCGCAGCGGGCGAGATCCCGGCGGACATCGTTTATCAGGATGAGGTGGTCACCGCGTTTCGGGATATCAACCCGCTCGCACCCACCCACGTCCTGATCGTCCCCAACCGGGTGATCCCCGCCATGACGGACGTCACGCCCGAGGACGAGCCGGTACTCGGGCATCTGCTCGCCGCCGCCGCGAGGATCGCGGACGATGAGGGCTTATCGGAAGACGGCTACCGCCTGATCGCGAACTGCGGACCTCACGGCGGGCAGGAGGTGCCCCACCTCCACCTGCACCTGCTCGGAGGCCGGCCGCTGGGGCCGATGCTGGCGGAGTAGCCAGCCCGGGCGAACCCGCTCGCCGGGCTCGGCGGGACCGTTGGATGCCGGCCATCGGAACCCGCACCGGCGGAGTAGCTACCAGGCGATCCCGTAGTCCTCCCCGTGGTGGCTGGAGCCGCCCCACATCGTGCCGTGCTCGCGGTCAAAGTAGATCGCGTTGATCGGGCCCGACGTCCGCTCCCTGAACTCCAGGTCGTAACCCATCTCGCGAAGCTCCGCCCGGACCCAGGGCGGAACGTCGTTCTGGAGCAGGAGTCGGCCGGGCTCGGAGGGGTGATCACGGAAAGACCCCTTCATCTGGTAGCTGTTGATGTTCGGGGCCTCCGCCGCCTCCTGAACGTTCATCTCCCAT
>JBDHFW010000031.1:0-30790 GCA_039590175.1 Gemmatimonadota bacterium
GGGCAGGGCCGGTTCGGGCTCGGGTATCCGACGGCTTCCTCAGCTTGATCATGCCACCTCACTCCCGGCCATCGCGGGCCGTCTGTCAAAGGCTTCGCTATCTATCATCATCCCTGAATCCGGCTCGGACTTCAGCGCGAACTGCGCGCCCTCCACCCACGTGATCGCCTCCGTCGGGCAGCGGTCGCAAGCGCTCGGGTCGGCGAGCTCGTTCTTCGTGTAATCGATGACCGGCAGCCCGGACACCATCTCGATCAGTCCGGACGCGGCGTCCACCGCGCACCGCCCGCAGGCGTCGCACGCCACCGAACACAGCTCAGTGGCCGCATCGCCCTCGAGGAGGCTCTTGCACTGTACGATCAGCTTCTGCTCGATCGGCATGAGCTCGAAGAGGTCGAGCGGGCATGCCTCCACGCAGTCGTTGCAGGCCGTGCACTTCTCGGGGTCGACGACCGGCAGGTCGACCTCGTTCATCCAGATGGCGTCGAAGTCGCAGGAGACGGCGCAGTCCGCCAGCCCCACGCACCCCCATGTGCACCCCTTCCCGCCGCCGCCGACCGCGACCGCGGCGCCGCAGCTCTCCACTCCGTGGTACTCGGCCTTCGGGCCGGCCACGTCGGATCCGCCCGCGCAGAGCAGGCGGGCCACCCGTTTGTTGGCCTCCCCGGCCTCCACGCCCAGGAAGCCGGCCATCGCCTCGACCTCCATCCGGCTCAGCACGGTGCATTCGGCCGGCGCCACGGCGCCCCCGATCGCCTCCTCCGCGAAGGCGCGGCAGCCGGCGAAGCCGCACGCACCGCAGTTGGCCCCGGGCAGAAGGTCGGTGATCGTGTCGATGCGCGGATCCTCCCAGACCTTGAGCTTCCGGTTCGCGATCGCGATCAGGGTGCCGAAGGTGAAGCCGACCCCTTTGGGGGGCGTCCCCCGTTCCAGGCGCCGAGCCCGGCGCACCTGCGGTGCCAGCGGCGCCCGCTTCGGCAGCCTCGCCGGGGCCGCTGCCCGTGTCCGCCGCGTTCGCGGCGAGCGCCGCGAGCAATCCGAGCTCCTCGGCCTGCTGGAAGGCGGAGATCTGACCCAGCCCTCTCTTGGGTTCCTCTTCCGGGATGCGCCGCACCTCCACCCGGGCGCCGCCCGCGGCGGGCTGGTGCAGGAAGCTGCCCGCTTCCTCGGGCACGAGGGCGGCGATCGCCGGCCCGGCCGTTCTGCCGACGACCTCCAGCTCTTCCGCCTCGCTCGTCTGCAGCACGAGGATTCCCGGCGTCACCAGCCGCACGAGCGGTGCGGGCGGCGAGGCTCCGCGGACCACGAGCACGAGCTTCACCGTTCCATCCAGGAAGCCGGCCAGGCCGCCCACGACCAGGTCCTTGCCGTCCACCTCTATGACGAGCGGAGGCGCCTTGGCGCGCTCGGCCGCCGACCAGCGGCGGAAGGGGAAGGCCGAGAGCATGGAATCGTGCTCCGTCGCCACGTACTTGCCCGCCCGGGCCAGATAGAAGAGGCGCGCCGCACCGAAGGCCCGGCCCGCGTCGGCCAGCGCCCGGTCCACCTCGGCGTAGAGGTCGCCCCCGGTCTCCACGCGAGCGCTGAACAGTCCGTCAGCACGGGCCTTGACCGCGCGAAGGGTCTCGAGAGCCCGCCGGGCGGGCTCCAGCCACGAATCGTCCTCCGACGCCGAGGCCGACGTCAGCGCCGCGAAGCGCTCGGGATCGATCCGGCCGGCGGCGAAGCGGCCGAGCTCGGCGGCGGCTCGCGCGCCCGTCCCGTCCTCCCGCGCCGCCCTCACGTCCAGTTCGTTTCGCACCTGGTCGAGGGTGAGCGCGAGTGCCGAACGGAAGGCCTCCCGCTGCCGCGCCACCGCGGCGAGCGCCGCGTCCGCGAGTCGCTCTCCTTCGTCGGCCGTCTCGCCCCCGTCGTCGGTGGTCTCGGACATGTCGGGGCTCTCGGGCTCCGCCCCGGTCGAGGGCGCGGCCTCGCTCGACGCCTCCGGGCGCTCCGGCTCCTCGGGCGGCTGCGAGGGCTCCACCGAGTCCTCCGACGACTCTTCGGGGGTCTCCGTCGAGTCGTCCATCACGTCGTCCGTCACGTTTGCAGTCGCGACTTCCTCAGACGGCATACCGGTCGAACTCCTCGTTCAGGATCGAGATCCTTTCCTCCGCGGTGAAGGAAGGGAGCGAGCGCGTCTCCTCGTAGCGAGGGAATGACTCGTCGCGGAAGAAGATGCCGAGTCGCACCATATCGTCCGTCTCCGCCAGCCGCCGCGCCGCGTCGATATCGTTCGGGTCATGCCGGCGCCGGTTCTTGTAGATCGGGTGCAGCACCGGGGTCTCGACTCCGGCCTCGTGCTCCAGAAGCTCCACCATATCGGGGCTCTGGATGTACTGTTGGAAGATGTCCCCCGTGAACTTGGGGCACCTCTGGAGGATCCTCACGAAGGCGAAGCCGTCGTGCTCGTAGGCCGCCTTGAGGGTCGCGTAGAGGTGCGGCGGGATCCACTCCGCCGTCTGCGCCACGAAGGACGCGTTCGTGATTCCGAGCGTCGCCTCGACGGGGTTCATGGCCGGCAGGTACGTGCCGTAGGGTTGGGTGTTCGTCGCGTACCCGGCCGGCGTCGTGGGGGAGCTCTGGTTCTTCGTCAGACCGTAGACCTCGTTGTCCAGCATCAGCGCCACCATGTCCATATTGTAGCGGGTGGCGTGCACCCAATGCCCCGCTCCGATCGAGATGCAGTCGCCGTCTCCCATCACCACGAACACCTCGAGCTCCGGCCGGTGCAGCTTGATCCCGGTCGCCACCGGCAGCGCGCGGCCGTGCAGACCGTGGAAGCCGTACGTCTTCATGTAGTGCGGGAACCGGCTCGAGCAGCCGATCCCGGAGACGAAGACGGTGCGCTCCGGCGCGAGCTGCTCCTCGGCCAACAAGCGCTGCATAGAGGTCAGGACCGCGTGGTCCCCGCAGCCCGGACACCACCGGGCACGGGCGGACTCGTAGTCGGCCATGCCGAACTCGCGGTCGTCGTCCGCGATCGAGCAAAAGAGCGAGCATCCGACAGCGCTCACGAGGTCCCTCCTTCCGGCGTGTTGGCGCGCATGACCTGGTGGATCACGCCCGGACGAAGCGGCTCACCCAGCACCCGGGTCCAGCAGCCCACGTCCACGAGCGTATTTGCCCTCAAAAGCCAGGCCAGCTGGCCTCGCCTTCGGTTCTCCTCCGTGATGTACGGCGCGTCCGTATCATCGCTGTAGTTGATCTCCACCGTCATCACCTTCTTGAAGCGGCTGAAGATCTCCCGGATCCCGGGCTCGAGCGGCGACAGGAACGTAAGGTGGAGGGAGGAGACGCTCAGCCCCTCGGGTCGCCCGATTCGTCGCCGTATGCCTTCGGCGGCTTCAACGTACCCTGAAAGACGGCGATCTTGCGGCTTCGCATCGAGGTCGCTCGCTGGTTTGTGGCGGAGCTGTAGGCCACCTGGCTGAGCTCGTCGTGGGCCAGGCCGGTCATCGTGAACATCCCGCCCGGCTGGCCGGGGATGAACCGGCGAGAGAGACCCGTTCGAGGATCCCACTCATAGGGACGCGTCCCCTCGGGCGCCGGGGAGAGGTCGGGCGGCGGCGCCTGCCAGGCCGGATCCAGCTCGGGCCGCGCGAACGGCTGCACTCCCGTCGCAAGATTCGCGTCGGTGAGCACGATGACGATCGTGCGGAGCGTTTCGGCGATCCGCCTGGCCGTGATCATCGAGTGGAAGCAGCCCTCGATCGTGGCGGGGGCGAGCACCACGTGCGGTGCGTCGCCCGGCTGGCCGAAGATCGCGGCGAGGAGATCGGACTGCTCCACCTTGGTTGGAAGGCCTGTGCTCGGTCCGCCCCGCTGCACGTTGACCACGACGAGGGGCGTCTCCGTCATCACGGCCAGCCCGAGGAACTCCGTCTTGAGGGCCATCCCCGGCCCCGACGTGATCGTGAACGCCACCTTCCCCGCGTACGAAGCGCCGATCGCCACGCCAGCCGCGGCGATCTCGTCCTCCGCCTGGTGGACGACGCCGCCGAACCTCTCGAACACCTCGCCGAGGTGGTGGGAGACCGACGTCGCGGGAGTGATCGGGTACATGGCCGCCAGCTCCATCCCCGCCGCGATCGCTCCGAGGGCGATCGCCTGATTGCCGTTTATGACGATCATTTCCTGCTCGGTCGGCTCGCGCGGCACCTCGATTCGAAAGTCGAGGTTCTCCCGCGCCCAGTCGACGCCGAGCTCAAGCAGCTGGACGTTGCGCTGGTAGACCTGCTCCGATTTGCGGCGGAAGGCGTGGGCGATCTGGTCCTTGACGAGATCCAGGTCCAGCTCGTACAGCCAGGCGAGCATGCCGAGGGCGAACATGTTCTTCCCTCGCTGCGGATCCTCGACCACCGTTAGGCAGCGCTCCTCCATCGGGACTTCGATCACCCGGTAGGAGAAAGCCGACAGCTCCTCCATGGCGGCCTTCCATTCGTCCCGGATCTCCTCGTCGTCGTGCGTCGCCCACTTGTCCTCGAGGAGGACGACGGCGTCGTCCTCCAAGGCGTCGAGGCGGTGGCGTGCGAGCAGCACCTGCTCGTTGAAGGCGACCATGATGTTCGTGCGGTCGCCCCAGTTGGTCACGGGGCCGGTGCCGATCCGGATGCGGTTGCCGCTGGCGCCTGCCGGAAGCCTCGCCGGCGGCTCGATCTCGGCCGGGATGATCTCTACCGTCCAGACTCCGTTGCCCATCTTGGCGCAGACGGCTCCGAAGATCTGCCCGCACTTCTGCGCGCCCTCTCCGGAATCCGACACGACCTCCACGGTGTGCTGGCGAGTCCGGAGGATCTTCCCGGAAGCCTCCGACGGTTCCGAAGGGGATTGTTTAGTCGAAGGAGGAGATTTCGTGACCATGGCAAGCTCTCCGCGCCGCCCTCGCGACATCTATCGTATCGACAATCCGCGCCCACGGTTGCCCTCGGCACCGTCCTCGGTCCCGGCTGTCGTGAGCCCTGCGCACCTGGTCGGTGGGTCACCGGAAACGCGCGCGATACCAATAGCTACGGCGTGCGCGGATCGTAGCCCAAACCAAGTTAGCGGGGCGTGCGGATCCCGTCTGTCGGGGGAACACCTAATCCCGTGTAAAGGAAACCGAAAGGCGATGTCGGGAACTGCCCCACCTGCCGGGATCCGCTCGCGGGTTGGTTCGACAGTCATGCGTCGTTGCGTGAGGCGGCCGGCGGGCCCACCGCCTGCGCCGTGCGGTCGGCAACCATTTGCCACCGTGTCATTTACATGAGACAGTGCCGACAGCGCGTTGGCCCGACATGCGATCAGGCTTCGCCCGTATCGGAGAGGCTGGGAAGCTCCACCTCCGGTGCGCGTTTACTCGCTCCCGGCGCCACCGACTTCACGTGCAGATCGCGTTGCGGGAAGGGGATCGTTATGCCGGCTTTGTTTAGCTCGTCCAGGATCACCTCCGTGACCTCGCTCTGCACACGTAGGAAGCCGTCGAAGCGGTAGGTCCAAAAACGGAGCTCGAAGTTGAGGGAGCTGTCGCCGAAGCCTCGCAGGAGCACCGACGGCTCAGGATGATCCAGCACATCCGCGTGCTCCTTCGCGACCTTCATCAGTACGTTGAAGACCTCTCTCTGGTCCGTGCCGTAGGCGACGGCGACCGGGATCTCAATCCGCCGCAGCCGGTCCGAGCGCGTCCAGTTGATCATCTGATTCGAGATCAGGTTGGAGTTGGGGACGACGACGTCCGCCCCCTGAAAGGTCCGGACCACGCTGGAGCGCATGCCGATGCGGCCGACGGTACCCTGGACCGTGCCTAGGTCCACGATGTCGCCGACCTGGATCGGTCGCTCGAACGCGAGGATGAGACCCGAGACGAAGTTGTTCACCACGTCCTGCAGTCCGAAGCCAATCCCGACACCGAAGGCGCCGGCAAGCAGCGTCAGCCGGCCGATCTCGAGCCCCGCCGCCGCCGCGGCGAAGAGGAAACCGCCCAGTAGGAGCGCCCAATACACGAGGGTCGAGATCGAGTCGGCCGCCCGGGCTTGCTTTGTCTTCGGGAGCACATCCTCAGCGAGCAACGCGCGGACGATGCCGGCGATGATCACAGCCAGCCAGATCGTGATCACGAAGGCCAGGACGCTACCCAGGGAGATGGTGACCGATCCGACCTCGAAACCGGACGAGAACGCCGTGGAGACCGCGCGGATCAGGTCGTCGCCCACGCCCAGCATATACGAGACGACGAGCACCCAGACGGCGGCGGCGATCCAGCGCAGCAGGGCCAGGCCCCGCCTCTCGGCGGTCGCCGTATGGATGCGGATCGCCTTCAGGTTGGAGGCCAGCTTGGTCCTCAAGATCGCCCGCCAGGCTCCTCCGAGTACCAGGTAGCCGGCGTAGAGCACGATCGCGCTGTAGGCGGCGGCCAGCGAGGCGTTGGCCAGGTAGGAGGAGAGGTTGATATAGCCGAACAGATTGGCGATCGCTGACGCCAGTAGCGCCAGTGCGATGACCCGCCCGAGCGCCAGCGCGGCACGTCCCCAGAATCCGCTTCCGACATTCGAGAGCCCCCCCTTCGGCCGGGCCAGCCACACCACCACAGCCAAGGCGACGATGCTCCACGCGAACACCCAGACTCGGGAGAGCAGCGAATCCGGGAACGCGAGGTTGTGCAGCGAGGCCAGGACAAACAGGCCGGCGGTCGCGTAGACCGTGGATCGCATCCTCGCGATTACCGCTTCGGGAAGGAGGCGCAGCACCGGCACGAGGATGAGGAGCTGGTTCAGGTCGAAGAGTGCGAGAGGTGCGGTCGGGTAGACCTGACGGGTGAACACCAGCGCGATCAGCAGCGCCGCGGAGAACGGCCGAGCCAGTATTCTCGCCGATGACTCGAGGCTGGGGTCGTCGTAGCTCCAGCCTCGAGTCAGGTACCGGAACCACGAGAACAGGAGCGCCAGGCCCAGGAAGATGCCGAGATGGATCCAGATTCCCGATCGCCCATACGTCGCAGTCGAACGGGCGAAGTAGTCTCTGAGCTGTGAGACGTTCTGGCGGATGGTGATCCGCGCCTGCTCGGCGGCCGGCATGCTGTCCCGCTGGGTTCGTGCGGCTACCCAGAGCGGCGGGGCGTCCGCGGTCAGGAGACCCCCGATCTTTCTCTCCCGCGCCTCGTCGATCTCCCGGATCACCTCGGCAACGGCCAGGATCTCCTCGGAGACCTGGTCCTGAAGCGTCAGCACGATGTCTCGCTCGAACCGCACCCGCCCCAGCAAGGCTTCCTGGGTCAGGAGCACCGATTCGGTGCGCTGGATCAGGGCCGGCGGCATCTCGAACGTGGCCGCCGAACTCAGAGTCTCCGACCAGATCTCCTTGATCTCCCGCAGCCGCAGTCGCTCGGCCACGATCCCCTCGGCCTGGAGGACCAGTCGCCCTTGCCAGCCGCTGAGCTGGAGCTGAACCGCCAGCCACTCCTGACGTAGATCCTCCAGCGCGCGGGCCGAGAGCTCGTCGACATCGAGACGCTCGAACTCGGTTCTTCTTCTCCCCAGCTGGAAGAGCAGATCCTGAACCGCGCGGGTCTGATTGGTGAGTTCCTGCTCGGGCTGGAGCCGGCCGCGCATGTCGCGGAGCTCGACCGTCGTCTCCTCGGCCCGGCGAGGGATGTCGGTGGCCGGGATCGCCAGGGTAAAGGCGCTCGTCGTATCCGGCGGTTGGAGCGCGGCCGTGTCCTGGACTGCGGCCGTGTCCTGGGCGGCCGAGTCCTGTGCGGCCGCCTCGGCCTGGGCGGCCGGACCGGGTGCTCGCTGTGCGTGCGCGGAAGCCGACCCGGCCGTGACGGAAGCCGTCAGTGCGAATGCGAGCGAGAGGAGGATCGGACCCCGGCGGCTCATGTGGCGGCTAACCTCCAGACGAAGAGGCGGCAGAGCGAAGCGCGGCGACACGCTCCGGCGTGTCTCGCCGAGGCTCGGCCGATTGTCGCCTATTCTAACGACTCGAGCCGCCAGGCCCTACTTGCGTGGAATCACACCCCCGAAGCGTACCCGCCTCTCGGAGTCTACCGACGGGAGCGCGGATCGAGGACCAGGCTCAGTTTCGAGCTGGGGCGCCAGTGGAATCCCCCATACTCTCTTGGCCCATCTTCGACGACCTCCCATTCGAAGCCGCGGGCCAGCTCCTCGACCAACGCTCTGCTGAACGCCACCGTGAGGAACTGGCCGAGGCAGGCGTGTGGGGACATCCCGAACGGGACGTACGATCCGGCTGACGGCCGATCGAGGAACCGATCAGGATTGAAGGCCTCGGGATCCTCGAACCGGGCGGCGTCGCGGTGGCTCTCCCGTACGCAGATGCGGATCTGCCAACCTCGGGGAATCCTCTTTTCGCGGAACCAGATGTCGCTGAGCGCCCGCCGCACGAGATACTCGCTCTGCTCCAGACGAAGTGTTTCCAGCACGATTCGGCCCGCGAGGTCGGCGCCCGTCCCTTCGGTCGCCACTCGTTCGGCCCACTCTTGATGATCACAGAGCATCTTGACGATCCAGACCAGAAGGTCGGCCAGATCACCCCCGCCTGCGACGCTGATGTACAGCAGGTTGAAGACCGCGGCAGGATCGTGGATGAGTTCCGGTTCGGAGCGAAGCCAGTGATGCAGGACGCTCGGCGGCTTCGAATCGGCGTCGCCGCCTCTGTTCTTCCATTCACGGGCCTGATGTCTGATCAGGTCGTCAACCTCAGCGTGCAGGCGACGAATGCGCCACGGCGGATGCCGGTAGGCCTGCCTCCAATCGATCATCGACTGAATCGCGAGCAACCGCGACCCGTTCGGCTCTTCCGCGAGCATCCCGAAAAACAAGCGCAGGAAGGACGTTCTCACCATCCGTTGGAGGCAGGGGCGGGGGCGGGCTCCTCCATCCCGGGTGCTTTCCTCGGCGAGGCGTCCGAGCTCCTCCCGGATCCCACCCCGAATATGAGGCAGGTGGGGGTCGATCACCTCCTCCGAGAAGGCCTGCTGGAAAACACCTCGATAGAGGCGATGGGGATCGGGGGGCATGTAGCGCAGGAAGCCACTTGGAACGAAGCGGCTCGAGGGCACGTAGCCGACACCCAGAGCCTCTTCGTGTTCGCGCAGCAGATCGGCGGCCAGGTCCAGGCCCACGATGCACACCGCCGGTCGAACGAAGTTGGACATCTTAAAGAGAGGCCCGTGCAGCGCCGCCTGCTTCTGGTAGAAGCGATGGTCCCGCCACGGACCGACCGGCGCCAGGACGAGCGATCCGGCCGGAAGACCGGCGGAAACGCCGAAGGCCTCTCTGGACCGCCAGCGCAGGATGAGCCAGGTGGCCACCGCGGCGCCGGTCAGAGACCTCAGGGCTACCGGTCCGGCCGCGGCTGCGCCGAACACCAGAGCGGCGTAAAGGAACAGCGCGCCCAACGTCGCGGCGCCTTTGGCGGGGAAGGCCCGAGCCCGACGCAGGAAGGGCCGGCTCAGCGCCACCCGAGCGACAGGCCAGCACACGGCCACGAGAACGAACAGTTCCAGCCAGGTTTCCACCGCCGGAGTGTATCAGCCCTGCTGGTCCGGCCCAGGCGTCATCACCGATGCTCCGGGTTGGGGTAGTCGAAGCGGCACCCGGCCTCCCATTCCGAGCGCTGGTTCCCGTGCGCCGGGATCCCGCCCGCGTCCTTGAGCATGCGGGCAACGTGCAGGAGGTTCCACGTCATGAAGGTCGTATTCCGGTTGGTGAAATCGTTCTCCGGCCCACCTGAGCCAGGATCCAAATACGAAGGCCCCGGGCCGGCCTCGCCCAACCAGGCGGCATCTGCCTGCGGAGGGATAAGGTAACCGATGTGTTGCAGGGAATAGAGGATGTTCATGCTGCAGTGCTTCGCTCCGTCCTCGTTCCCCGTGATGAGCGTACCGGCCACTCCGCCGTAGTAGGCGTACTGGCCATGCTCGTTGAGATCCGAAGACGTCGAATAGAGCCTCTCGATGATCTGGGTACAGACGGAGGATTTCTCTCCGAGCCAGATGGGCGAGGTGATGACCAGGATGTCGGCGGCCTTGACCTTCTCGTAGATATCCGGCCAGTCGTCGCGCTCCCAGCCGTGCTCGGTCATGTCCGGGTAGACGCCGACGGCGATTTCGTAGTCCACCGGTCGCAACGCCTCGACGGCCACCCCGTTTTTCTCCATGATCGCCGTCGAGATGTCGATCAGTCCCTGCGTGTGGGAGAGCTCGGGCGTCTTCTTCAGCGTACAGTTCAGGACCAGAGCCCTGAGGTCGGAGAAATCCCACCGGCTCGTTTCGCACATCTCGATTTGCCGCTCGCTAAGCACGACCACTCCTCTCTCCCTCTCGCTCTTTGTTGGTGCCGTTAGCCGCTCAACGGAGCCCTTTGGACCGGAGCACGATCAACTTCTCGATCTGCATGTCGCGCATCGTGTAGCGGATCCCGCCCACGCCGAGGCCGGACTGCCTGATCCCCGCGAAGGGCATCCAGTCGACCCGGAAGGCGGTGTGCTCGTTGATCATGACGGCTCCGGCGTCCAGCCGGTCGGCCGCTCGCACGGCGGTGTCTATGTCACGGGTGAAGACGGATGCCTGGAACGCGTACGGGAGGGCGTTGGCGCGCTCGATCGCATCCGGCAGCTCTCGATAGGGGTAGACACAGACCACGGGCCCAAAGACCTCCTGGGTGCTGACTCGGGAATCACCCGGCGGATCGAGGAGCACGGTCGGTTGGTAGCACGTCGCTGAGATCGGCGTTCCGCCTGTCAGGGTCTGTCCGCCCCCCTCTTCCGCTTCCGCGACCCAATCCCCGACGCGGTCAACCTCCGCCGGACGAATCAGCGGCCCGACCTCGGTCTCCTCGACCGTGGGATCGCCGACGCGCATGCCGGCAGCCAGCTCTGCGAGGCCGGACGCAACATCGCCTGCCACGTCCTCGTGGGCAAAGACTCTCTGGACGGAGACGCATACCTGCCCGGCATGGTACAGCCCGCCCTTGGCGAGCAGCGGGAGAGCATCGCCGAGGTCGGCGTCCGCGGCCACGATCACCGGTGCGGCGCCTCCGTGCTCCAGGGCGCAGCGGCTCCCGGGCGCCAGCCGCGAGCGAAGCATCCAGCCTACCTTGGCGCTGCCGATGAAGCTGAAGAATCCGACGCGCGGATCCGACATGAGTGCGCCCGCTACATCCAGATCGGCGACAGTCAGCGCCTGACACCACTCCGGAGGAAGGCCCGCCTCGCGCAGGATCTCGACAAAGCTATAGCAGGAGAGCGGCGTGGCTTCCGCCGGCTTCACGATCACGGGACAACCGGTGGCCACGGCCGGCCCGACCTGGTGGACGATCAGGTTGAGAGGGTGATTGAACGCGCTGAACGCCACGACGACGCCGATCGGCTCGTGCCGCGTGAGCGCGATTCTTCCCTGCGAGGCGAGGTTGCGATCCATCGGGATCTCCTCGCCGGCGGACGTGCGCAGCTCGGCCACGCAGAGCTTCACGCAATCGATCGCCCGCGCCACCTCGACGCGCGAATCGATGACCGGCTTGCCTCCCTCTCGCGCGGCCTCCAGGGCGAGCTTCTCGGCGCGATCGCTCATGATCGCTGCCGCCTTTTCGAGGATCTGGATTCGCTCGAAAGGCGCTGGCCACGAATCGCGATCCCGGTAGAGCCGCGTCGAGGTGTTGAGCGCCCTGTCGATCGCATCGAGCCCGGCGGTCTCGAGCGTCTGAATCGGGCTCTGGTCGTACGGAGCCGTGACCTCGAGGATATCGGGGCCCGGCTTCGCGCCGGGAACCATGAGCGGAAGTCGGTCGCTCATCTCGCGCCTCTCCTTGCGTCTCTCGATGGCCGTTCTTCAGATCGGGCAGATCAGCTGACCTAGCCTCTCCGTCAGCTTGAGGTTCTCCGAATAATCCACGGGGCAATCGATCACCGACACCCCCTCGTGGTCGAGCGCCTCCCGGAGAACAAGCGGAAGCTCCTCGGCGCTCTCCACCCGGAAGCCGGCCGCCCCGAAGCTCTCGGCGTAGCGGACGAAGTCGGGGTTCGAGAAATCGATGTGGCTTTCCCTGCCGAAATGCTGCATCTGCTTCCACTTGATCAGCCCATACTCCGAGTCGCTCCAGATCAGCACGACAATGGGCGTCTCGACACGGACTGCGGTCTCGAGCTCCTGAGAGTTCATGAGGAAGCCGGCGTCGCCCGTCAGCGCGACGACCGCCTGGCTCGGGCGAGCGATCCGGGCGCCGATCGCTCCTGGCACGGCGATTCCCATGGAGGCGAAGCCGTTGGAGATGATGCAGGTGTTCGGCTTTTCCGCCTGGAACATCCGGGCTGTCCACATCTTGTGGGCGCCGACGTCGCTGATGACGATGTCGTCGAGCTCCAGGACCTGCCGCAGATCCCACAGAATCTTCTGTGGCTTGATGGGAAAGCCTGTATCGTGGGCGTGCGCCTCGAGATCCTCTTCGATCGCCAGACGGAGACCGGAGGCCGGGAGGCCATCTTTCGGCTCGACGCGCTGGGCGATCGCATCCAGCGCGCTGCCTATGTTCCCCACGACGCCCACTTCGAGGATGTAATGCTCGTCCACTTCCGCGGGACTCGCGTCGATGTGGACGATCTTCTTGTCTCGGGTCGGATGCCACAGGTACGGGTGGTATTCGACCATGTCGTAGCCCACGCAGATGATCACGCTCTGAGGCTCTGGCGCGGATCACGCCGTTGCCGGCCATGACGATGGGGTATCTCGCTTCCGAGATCACGCGCGCCGCCTGCTCGACCTTCTCCAGTGGAGGGTCGGGCGGTACGGCTGCCTGCACCCTCAGCGGCGCGGCATCGCCCGCGTCCAGCGCGGCGACATCCTCCGGGAAGTCGATGAAGCTGACCCCGGGCTTCTCGGCCTCGGCGACCTTGAACGCCTTCCGGACCACTTCGGGCACGATTTCCGGCGCCCTCACCTGAGTGCTGTACTTCGAGATGGACTCGAACAAGCGAACGAGGTCCAGGTGTTGGTGACTCTCCTTGTGCATTCGGGTCGTCGCCGCCTGACCGGCGATCGCCACCACCGGCGCCCGATCCATGTTGGCGTCGGCGATTCCGGTCACGAGGTTCGTCGCGCCGGGACCGCCGTAGACATCGGCCATGAAGGCGGCCCCCTGCTCGTGGCGCGTGGTCACAAACCGGACCGAGCTGTCGAGGAAGGCGTCCATCACATCCAGGTTCTCTTCGCCCGGAATGCCGAACACGTGCGTCAGGCCTTCGTTCTCCAGGCAGCGGACAAACAGCTCGGCGGCTTTCACGGTACGTTTCTCCTTAGCGATCGGGGCCTAACGATGGTGCCATGGCCGTGTCGGAACGGGCAAGGACGCCACGTTGTTGAGTGGGCAGTCGGACCTGCCCCCTTGCCTGCATGATGTGCTTTGCCAAGCATGAAGGCGGCAGGTGTGATCGGTCCCGAACTTGGAGGTGGTACCATGAGTTCCAGTCCCGGAAGCCGGGGCCTCGGATTGATGAGCTGGGCCCGCCTGGTCCCGATCGTGCTCTTCGCGGCCGCGTGTGGACCGCGGGATGCCGGCGAACCGGTCGAAGAAGTTCCGGAAACCGAGGCTGAGCCGGCCGCCGAGGAGAGCGCTACCCTGCCTGAGGCGAGCGGGGAGGCCGTGCTGGCTTACCTGACCGCCGCGGATTTCCGAAACAGCTGGGATCTGTGGCCCGGCACGACCGAGAAGTACGAGGGAACGGAGCCTCATGGCGCGCTCCTCACTACCTACCTGAATCCGGCAGCGGCTCAGGCGGCGGCCAGCGGAGCCGGAGAGATGCCTCCGGGTGCCATCGTCGTGAAGGACAACTTCATGCCGGATGGAATGTTCGGCGCATCCACGGTCATGTACAAGATCGAAGGCTACAACCCCGAGGCGGGCGACTGGTGGTGGGCCAAGTTCATGCCGGACGGCAGCGTGGACATGGACGGCATGGCCCAGGGGCGCGTCGAGATGTGCATCGGATGCCACGCCAAGGGCGCGGACAACGACTACCTGCTCACCGCGAGCATCGGCGGGCAGTAAGCGGCGATTCGTCCGCGGCGTCAACTCAGGGATCCCGGGTCGTATCGTGGAGGGTAGCTTCGTATACCTCCTGCAGCTTCGCGAGGGTAATGCCGTTTCGCTGATCGACTGCGAGAGGATGCTCGGTCGGCTCGAGTTCTAACACCGGCCGAGCGCCTTCATCGCGAAGGTGGCCGCGGACCTTGAGCGTCAGGGTCTCTGCGTACACGGGAAGCTGATTCGACAGCCAGCCGACGAAGGGTCCCACATGTGACTGCGCCGGATCGTCGAAGACGTCCTTGTAACGCTCGAAGTTGGCCTCGCTCACCGACATCCACACGCCCCACGCAAAGACGTCCGCGCGCTCGATGATCGGGATCTCGAGACAGCCGCGAATGAAGTAGTCCTCACCATCGATTGAGCAGAAATCCGATGTCAGCGTAGATCGACGTTCTCGCTCGGCTTCGGGCACCGTGTGGTAGTAGAACGGCGCGTCGAAGGCCACATCCGGCAGGCCCTCATGGTGCTCACCGCACCGGCTGCATCTGAAACGCATCTCGGCCTCCTCATTCTTGTCGGAGCTTGGCGCACCCGCCGATCAGGGCGCCCGCTATGGGGAGGCGCTCCGGTGAGCCGCTCGAGAACGTTAGCTCAGGCTGGCGGGAGCGCCATCCAGCCCTGAGGCACCGGAAGAAACGGAGACCTCGACCACCTGCTCCACATGGTACGTAGATGGGCGCGACCGCGCCGACCGCCCGTGGAGGTCTGCTAGGAACGGCGGCTGGCGGAATCACGATTCGGGCTTCGGTGAGCGGAGCCACGCCGGTGACCTTCAGCGAGACAGCCCTCCAGGGACCGGCCGAGGCGTCGCGCTCCCATGCAACCGTCTGCCGGCGATGACGCATCCAAGAGATGGAGGAAGGCGAAACCCGGTCTCCCGATCCAACGTGGGGCTGGTATGGAGAGCGGATTGCCCAGGAGGTCCCGCAATGAGGCACCAATTCCGTTCGCTCTGGTGTGGCGTGGTGCTGGCTCTGGCCGTGGCCGATGGTGCCATCGGCCAGCCAACCGAGCCCCTCCGGTCGGCGACGATATCCAACGTCGAGTATCGCGTCACCTTCAACCGGCAAACGGCTCAATCTCGATCCATCGGCGTCGAGATGTCGTTCCGGGCTTTGGGGTCGGAGCCCGTGCTGCTTTCGCTGCCGGCCTGGACCCCGGGTTCCTACGAGCTGGACAACTACGCCAGAAACGTCCAGAACTTCGCGGCCCGCGCCGGTGGCGAGGCGCTGCGCTGGGACAAGGTGGATTACGATACGTGGCGCGTCCGCCCGATCAGCGCCGGCGAGGTGACGGTGAGCTTCGACTACCGGGCCGACAGCCTGGACACCGGCAACTCCTGGTCGACGGAGGACTTCGCGTACTTCAACGGCACCAACCTCTTTCTCTACCCCGAGGGTCGAGGCCTGGCTTTCGACTCGCGCGTGAGCATACGGACCGAGACGGGCTGGCGGGTGGCCACCGGCATGACCCCGGGAACGCGCCCGAACGAGTACGTGGCGGCCGACTTCCACGAGGTCGTCGACATGCCGACGTTCATCGGGCGCTTTGACGTGGACAGCGCCGTCATCGACGGGGTGCTGCATCGTCTAGCCACCTACCCGGAAGGCCTGGTAGCCGGCGATACGCGGGAGACTATCTGGGAGCAGCTGCACGGGATGATGCCTGCCATGTCGGAGGTCTTCGACGAGGCACCCTTCGATACGTACACGACGTTGATGGTTTTCCCCGAGGAATTCGGCGGGGGCTCGGCGCTCGAGCACCGCAATTCGCACCTCGGCATCTACGTCCGGCAGCTCGTGGACCCGGTTCACCAACGTGAGCCTGGGCATCCGGCGGGTCACGCCCTCGCCTCGGTCGTGGCGCACGAGGTCTTCCACGCCTGGAACGTAAAGCGGCTCCGTCCCGCGGACCTGGTTCCGTACGACTACGGCCGACCGCAGCTGACCACCCTGCTGTGGGTCAGCGAGGGGATCACGTCGTATTACGACGACCTGTCACTCGTGCGCGGCGGCTTGTTCGAGCCGGAGTTCTTCTACGACCAGACGGCCGGGGATATAACGGCTACCGAATCAGCGGGCGCGGTGGCACTGGAGGACGCGTCGCTCAGTACCTGGATCAGGCCCCGGGACGGTACCAGCCACATCTACTACCCCAAGGGCGCCGTCGCCGGTTTTCTGCTCGACATCCTGATTCGGGACGCGAGCGACAATGAGGCGTCACTGGACGATGTGATGCGCGACCTCTACTGGCGCACCCACAAGGAAAAGTTCACGGGCTTCTCGGAGGCTGCCTGGTGGGAATCCGTCCGCCGCGCCGGCGGCGAAGAGTCGTTCGACGACTTCTACGCCCGATACGTGGATGGTCGCGAGCCCTATCCGTGGGACGACGTGCTGCCGCTGGCCGGATTGAAGCTGGTGACGGACACGACGTACCAGCCGCTGGTAGGCATCTACCCCGAGTACGACGATCTGGGAGCCCGGGTGAGCGACCTGGTGCCCGATGGTGCCGCGGCCGCTGCCGGAGTTCAGGTCGGCGACTACCTGGTGCGCGCCGGCCCGGTCGAGATCGAAAACGAGGCCAGCTTTGACGAGTTCCGGGCTCACTTCGCCGGAAAGCCTGAAGGCACGCCCTACGACGTCGTGGTCCAGCGAGGAGACGCAGAAGTCACGCTGGAGCTCGAGCTCAGGATATCCGAGCAGATCGAGCGCTCACTGATCGAAGACCCCGACGCCTCCGACAGAGCGATCCAGATCCGCGAGAGCCTCCTCAACGGCGACTAGGCGTTCCGCTCTATTCGTTCGTAGTGGCTTTCGGCTGCTCTCATAGTCGGCGCTCGCGCTCGTCGATCGGGATGTCGTTGGCGCTCATGTCGCGTCGCCTCATGAGACCTTCGTCGTCGAACTCCCAGTGCTCGTTCCCGTGCGTGCGGTACCACTGTCCCGCGTCATCATGCCATTCATACTCGAATCGCACGGAAATGCGATGGTCGGTATAGGCCCATAACTCCTTCATGAGCCTGTAGTCGAGTTCCTTGGCCCATTTCCGCTTCAGAAACTCCCTGATCGCTTCCCGGCCGCTGAAGAACTCGCCGCGATTGCGCCAGTTCGAATCCTCCGTGTACGCCCGCGCCACGACCTCTGGATCGCGCGTGTTCCACGCGTCTTCGGCTGCCTGCACCTTGGCGCGAGCGGTTTCTTCCGTGAAAGGCGGTCGAATGCCCGTGGTTGCCGGTGTAGTCGTCATTGGCCCTTCACGTTTCGATCGAGAAACGAGCGCATGAGTCCCGCAATCTCGGCGCCCCTTTCTTCGAGGGCGAAATGGCCCGTATCCAGGAGATGGAACTCCAAGTTCGTCAGGTCGCGCTTGTAGGGATGGGCTCCCTCGGCGGGGAAGATGTAGTCGTTCTGCCCCCACACGATGAGCGTTGGTGGCTGGTGGGTTCGGAGGTACTCCTGCCACGCCGGATAGAGCGGCGGATTGCTGCCGTAGCTGTAGAACAGGGCGAGCTGGATCTCGTTGTTGCCCGGCCGGTCCAGCAGGGGCTGAACGTGATGCCAGGTGTCGGGACTAACGGTCGTCGAATCACGGACGCCATGCAGGTATTGCCACTTCGTGACGTCGAGGGTGAGAAAGCCGCGCAGGGGCTCGGCATTCTCGGGGGTTCTTTCGGCCCAATACGCCTTGATCGGGTCCCAGAAGTCCCGCAGCCCCTCATCGTAGGCATTGCCGTTCTGAACGATCAGGGCCTGCACTCTCTCCGGGTGCTTGGCGGCGAGCCGGAAACCCACCGGTGCGCCGTAGTCCTGAAGGTAGATGCTGTAGGAGTCGAGCCCGAGCCGGTCGACGAGGCCTTCGACGATCTCGGACAGCCGATCGAACGTGTAGTCGAACTCTTCGAGCGCTGGCATCGAGCTATAGCCGAAGCCTGGGTAGTCCGGCGCAACGAGGTGGTATTCGTCCGCCAGCGCCGGCATCAGGTTGCGGAACATGTGCGAGGAGGTCGGGAAGCCGTGGAGCAGCAGCACGGTCGGATTGTCCCGAGAGCCTGCCTCGCGGTAGAAGATCTCGAGCCCGTCGATCTCGACCCTGTGACTCAGAATGCGCCGTGCTGCGAGCTCGGTTGCCAGGTCCGCCGACTCGTACTCGCCCGTTTCCGATCCGGCAGTGCTCTCGGAGGCCGAGGGCCCGCAAGACAAGACTGTCAGCGAGATCGCGACGGGCACAACGAGGACTTTTCTCAACATCAGTGGCTCCCATCCAGGGTGTTTTTCGGAGTCTTCGTTAAAGCACGGCCCGCCGAGGCACATGCGGCCGCCCGGGAAGGTCGACGGGTCGACCCAGCCGCCGCCCGGGTGGCGAACGATCTCACCGCCTTTTGGCGGGATCCCCGTCCTTGCTGTCGGCGGTGCGCTAGAGAGCAGGTTTTGTCGGTCGCTTAGCTGTCAGGCAGATCGCTTCCACGTCCTCCGGTTCGAGCGGCTCGCCGAACCGGTTGCAGAAGCTCTCGGCCGCTGTCCGTGCACTTCCGACTCCGGTAGCGAAGTAGGCGCACCGGCCGCAAGTACCGAAGGTCCCAGCACCGAGCGCTTCGCCAACCTCGCTCATCAGTCGGTCAAGCGTCGCGGCGAGCGCTGTGCGCTGCGTTCTCGGCAGCTGCTTGATTGCCGCCTCCAATTCTATCACCGAACCACTGAGGAGCTCCCGAGCCTCGTCGGTGAGATCGAGTCTCCGGCTCCGCCCGTCCAGCCTCGAACGGCGGCGGCGAAGCAAGCCTCGCTCGACGAGATCGGAAACGGTCAGCGATGCTGTGCCCCGAGTCGTCGCATGAAAGTCGGCGAAGCCGGAGACGGTGCGCGAGAAGCGATTGGCGCGCGAGAGGTAGCGAAGGCACAGCCACTGAGCCGGTGAGAGCCCATGTTGTGCGCCGGCCGTGTAGGCTACTCGGCCGAGGTGCAGTATCTGATCGGCCAGCTTGCCTTCGTTGAACCCATCCGTCATGCGAGTTCCTTTAGGACGGATACTTGCTGAGCACGAGGTCGCGCCCGGTCGTGTGACAACCCCAGCACATGGCGACGCCTAGTTCCGCGGCAACCGGATTGCTGCCGTCTGTCGTGCTCAAGACCTCGTACCAATACCAGTTCTGGCCTCCCCCGCTGTCATTCTGAGTCTTGACCGCGACCGCCCACCCGGACACCTGGCCGTCATCGCCGAAGAACTCTTTGACAGCAGCTGAGCCGCCCGGGTGCGACCCGCTTCCCGCTTTCAGAGATGCATCGAGCGGCCCATTGAAGTACGCCCGCACGGTAGAGCTTTGCTGAAGATCCGGTGACGGGTGTGGTCCCGTCGAGGTGTGCGGCTCGTCCTCGGCGGCGAACGCCTTGTAGCCGCCGGACTGGAGATACGCGAACAACTCGTCGGCCGACGTCGGCACGGCGTCCGCCGCGCTCACCTCGACTGTAGCGGAGGCGTCTGCCGCTTCGGTGGCGCCCGTCATTCCCCCGGCGGCGCTCCCCGGCATGTTCTCGCCGCCTGTCGCGCCCGTGCCCTTGCCAGCTCGCAGAACCGGATAGTACTGCGTGAACACCCAGTCGTCCGCCGCCGAGACCTCGTGGCAGGTATTGCAGGCGCCGGCTGGCTGCGCCGGTGCCGTCTCCGCCAACGGGTACGAATGTCCGAAGGTGAAGTAGGCCCAATAGCCCGGCTCGTCGGCGAAACGCTGTGAATCCTTGATCGTCGCCTCGAGACCTGAGAACTCTCCCATGAAGTAGCCGTTTCCGCTCACTGCCTGGGTGGAGCCCACGAGCGCGAGTTCTTTGACCATGATGGTGCCGTCCGGGAACTCGCCCGTCTCCTTCCAGTGAGCCCAATCGTCAGGATGGATGTAGACGCTGTGAAACTCGGGAAACGGCGCTTCGGGAGGGTTCAGCTCGTTCGGTGTGAGTGGCGTACCGACGTAGACCCATTCGCGATATCCCATCGGCCTCTGCAGGTCACCGTCAACGGTGAACGTCGGTTTGGGCAGCGTGGGGGCCTCCGCGACCGATCCTCCCGCCCGCGAGCTGTCGCTTGGTGCGCAAGCCGAAATGCTGGCAAACACGATGAGAGCGGCGGTAGCAGTAGCACCCTTGCCGGACCTGTGCATTCTCAACCTCCCGTTGACGTGGTGTCGCCGGCGATCCAAACAGAATGCTCAGCCGGGCTTTCCACACTAGTTTCAACATCAAACTATGCGGGTGGTCGCGAAACCTGTCAACGCCGAGTTGGGAACGCTCGAGGGCCGGAAGCGGAAGACGGAAGAGAGGCGTAGCCCATGGAACTTGCGACGGACGGACTGGAGGTTCTGGCAGGAATGGCAGCGCCAGCGGTGCTACTGCTCGGTAACGCCATGCTGATCTTGTCGACCAACCAGCGCCTGCAAAACGTCCTGGACCGCGTTCGGGAGACGGAGCTGGCGATTATTGGAGGAGACGCGGTGCCGGAGATCTCCGATCTGAACCTGCTCAACGACCTTCTCCTGGCGCATGCCAAACGGGCCAGGTACGCCCATCGCGCACTTCTGTCGTTTTATCTCTCCGCGGTGTTTTTTATGTCGATGGTGGTGCTCATCGGTCTCACCGCGCTTGGCATCATCAGACCTGTCACGCCTGCGCTCATCGCGGCGTTCGCGGGTTGTGTGCTGTTCGCGCTGGGAGCGGCGCTGCTGGTGGGCGAAGCCTGGCTCGGTATCCGCGCTTTGGATCGCCGGTTCGCGAACATCTCCGAGGTCTGCCGCCAGCTCGCCGGGCGGGAGTCATCTTCCCACTGACGGGCTGCCTTCTTGTCTAACCGCCAAGGACACAGAGGACCCGGGAGATCCGATGATTGAAGAAGACGACAGGCTGGCTCGAGACTTCGAGCGGCTGGAGAAGCCCAAGTCGGAGTGGCAAGCGACTCTACCTCCCGAGGCGTATCGGGTTCTTTTCGAACACGGGACAGAACGTCCGGGCTCCAGCCCTCTGAACGACGAGAAACGACGCGGAACCTACAGCTGCGCGGCCTGTGGCCTGCCGCTGTTCTCCTCCGAGACCAAGTTCGACAGCGGCACCGGTTGGCCCAGCTTTTTCGAATTCATACCGGGCCACCTTGATACCAAGCGCGATTTCAAGCTCGTGGTGCCGCGCACTGAGTACCACTGCGCTCGATGCGGCGGCCACCAGGGTCACGTCTTCAAAGACGGCCCCGAGCCTACCGGCAAGCGCTACTGCAACAACGGCGTGGCGCTCTTCTTCACTCCCGCGGGCACCGATCCAGAGGGTTGATGTCCGATCCGCACGAGGTTCTTCACGACGAGCTTGGTGACCGCTACGAGCTCGAGGACACCATCGGCGAGGGCGGGATGGGAACCGTATACCTGGCACGAGACCGAAAGCACGATCGGCTCGTGGCCATCAAGACGGTGCGTCCCGACCTCACGACCCAGGAAGTTCGCGATCGATTCAAGCGCGAGATCAGCATCACGGCCCAACTGCAGCATCCTCACATCCTGCCGCTTCTGGACTCTGGCTCGGCTGGTGAGACGCTTTACTACGTGATGCCGTACGTCGAGGGCGAGTCGCTCCGCGACCGACTCGAGCGGAGCGGAAGGATTCCAGCTGACGAATTGGTGCGCATCGCTCGTGACGTCACCGAAGCTCTGCAGTGTGCACACGAACAGGGCGTGGTCCACCGGGACATCAAGCCCGAGAACATCCTGCTTACTGCCGACTACGCGGTGGTCACGGACTTCGGGATTGCCAAAGCCCTCGTCGAGACAGGCGCGGATACGTTGACCACAACGGGCCTGGCGGTGGGCAGTCCAGCCTACATGGCTCCAGAACAGATCACGGGAAGGCTGACGCCGCGGAGTGACATTTACGCACTGGGCGCAGACGTATGACGAGGAACTGACTGCGGATAACATCTTCGCAATCCAGAGCGACATCGCGAGCAAGATCGCGGTCGCGTTGCAGGCAACACTAGCGCCCGAATTGCGGAAACGGATAGAGGCGCGGCCGACGGAGAGTCTGGTCGCGTACGATCTCTACACGAGGGGCAGATACCTCTACAACAAGTCGCTGGCGCAGGAGGATCAGGAGAACGCTGCGAACTTCTTTCGACAGGCCATCGCGGCCGACTCGGCCTACGCACCGGCGTATGTGGGTATCGCGGACACGTATCTCGTGCTCTGGAGACGCGGCTTGCTGCCGGCGGAGGAGGCGCTGCCACCGGGTCGGGCCGCCGCCGAGAAGGCGCTCGAGCTGGACGAGACGTTGGCCGAAGCGCACGCGGCCCTGGGTAACGTGCTTTCGGCCGAGCGGCGGTTCGACGAGGCGGAGCGCCGGTTCCAACGTGCGCTCGAGCTGAACCCCGGTTCGGCAGAAGTCCACCGACACTACGGCCGCCTCCTGCCCGTCTGGAGCGGCACGAGGAAGCCGTGCGAGAAGCGCGCCTGGCTCTGGAGCTGGATCCCCTCTCGGTGGGGAAGCGGGTGGCCCTCGTGAGTCGGTTGTTCTTCGCCCGCGATTACGAGGGCGCTATTGGAGAAGCTCAGAACGTCCTACAGCTGGAGCCGGATCACTTGAACGCCCTCTTCTTCTTGGGGAGCTCTTACACCGTGAGTGGCCAGTACGCGGACGGAGTCGAGACCCTGGAACGGGTGGTGGAACTGGATCCCGACAACCCGTTCAGAATCACGATGCTGGCGTGGGCCTATGCGCGCTCCTCGCAACGGGAGCCAGCCCTGGAGATGCTGGAGAGAGTCGACGGGCGCGGTCCGATACTCAAAGAGATCGCGATCGTGCACGGAGAGCTGGGCGAGCTGGACAGGGCGTTCGGGTATCTGGACCAGGCCTTTAGTGAGGATCCGGGCCTCCTCGTCGAGCTCAGGAGCGACCCGACGGCAGACTCGCTGCGCGCCGACCCTCGATTCGAGGAGCTCTTGAAGCGCATTGGGTTCGACGACCGCTAGAGCTGCGGCGGGTACCGTCAGGGCGCAGGCGCGGCTATTCGGTGTGCCAGGACTCCGGCGCGCGACGCGAGCGCCCCAGGGGTGGCTGCCGTGCCCCGGGGCGCCTTTCTAGAGGTGTTGTCCTAGTCGTCGTCCTCGTCGTCCTCGTCGCCAGCGTTGGCCCAGATGTAATCGACGTGGCCGCCACAGATATCCCCGAACTCCTCGAGGACTTCCGGCTGCTCCGACCGGAGCTCAGCGACCACCATCTCTCGACCTTCGAGCAGATTGAAGTCATCCGCCGAAGCAAGGGTCGTGGGAACGGGAGAATTCGGAAAATCGCGGGGAAGATAGTCACGGCGGCGGCGGGCGCAATGAGTCTCCGCCTGGGCTCGTTCGCCTACAGAGCGGACTTGATCCGCTGGATCTGATTTCGGTGGACGAGATCGTGCGCGCCTAACAGCGCAACGATTTGGCGGACGCTCTCCGATCCACGTTCCTGGTGGATTCCCGCTCGGCCCATCTCCTCCTCCGATAGACCCTTCAGCCACGCCAGGTTGGCCGCCCGTAGCGCCTCGATCTCCCGCAGGGCGCTCTCCAGGTCCCCGTCGTTGTACCGCAGGCCTGCGGCCCACAGATCCTGGTCGTAGTCCGGGATCGCGCTACCCGGCTGGGCGACGCTCATCCGCATCCTATAGCGGTACACGACCTCCGTGTCCGCCAGGTGCCCGATCACCTCGAGGATGGACCACTTGCCGGGAGCCTCCGGCTGACGCAGCGCCGACTCGTCGAGCCCTGCGACCAGCTCTCGAAGCCTCTCCACCAGCTCATTCTGCACCTCGAACGGGTCTCGATCGCCCAGCAGCCCGAGCAGTCGCTCGATGTAGCGCGCCGCCTCCTCCGAGGCGGCCGACGCCGGGTTCGTGAAGTCGGCGTTCATTGGCGTCACGTCTCCATCGGCTCCGGCCGCGCGTGCCGTGGCTGATAGACGCCGAGCTTTCCGCCGCCTGGCAGCGTCAGCCGGGTGACCGAGCCCCAGGGCTCGTCATGAACCGGACCGGTCGGGATGCTGTGTTCCGTCATCTCCTCGACGAACGCACCGAGATCGTCGCACATCAGATAGAGCTCGTGCGCCTCGTTTTTGTCGGCGGGATGCACGGCGACCTCTGCCGGCGGCAGCCCGAAGATCAGCCATCCGCCGCCCACGTCGACGCTCGTCAGCTCGAGCACATCCCGCAGGAAGGCACGGTCGGCATCAGGGTGCGTGCTGTAGATAACCGAGTGGGCGCCGTTGATCATGGTGGTTCTCCGTCCTATCGGTTCCGAGTGCAGTGCAGACACATGCTACGCTCCCGCCTGCCCCGGCGCACCGACTACACGCGGTGATAGTCCACCAACCGTCGCTTTCCAGCGCCAGGCTCGCGAGACGAGAAGACTACGGGCCGCACCGGGTGCTCCTCGCTATGAACGGAGCTAGCTTGCGCTCAGCGTAGCATCCACGGGTTTCCGCCCGGAGATCCCGGGCCGGATCCTCTCGGTGGTCGGACAAGGCTTGGGTCACGCCCTGATGGAAAAGGTGATTCGCTACTGCCGCGACCGGAGCATCAGAGCCATCGTCGGACAGGTGCTTCCCGACAACCACCGCATGCTGGCGCTGGCCGAGATCATCGGCTTCACGAAGCACGATGACATGGCGGCGGAGGTGGTCGAGGTGCGCCTCGAGCTACCGGCGGCGAGCGGGCCGCGTCCGTGACGATGACGGAAGACGGGGCGCTGACGATCGGCGTCGACCTGGGCGGCACGAAGGTCGAAGCGGGCTTGGTCGATCGCCACGGAACCGTCCTGGGCGGTGGACGTCGGCCGACCGGTCCTGAACGAGGGCCCGACGGGATTCTCGCGGATCTCGTCGCCTGCCTGGCGGAAGAACCCCTTGCCTCGGCCGAGCGCCCGGTGCTCGGCGTGGGCGTGGGCGTGGCGGGCCAGGTGGATCCGGAGACGGGAACCGTGTTGCAGGCGCCCAACCTCGAGTGGAGCGATTTCCCCCTCAAAGCTCGACTCGAGGAGGCGATCGGCCTGCCCGTGTTCGTAATCAACGACGTGCAGGCCGCGACGTACGGGGAATGGACCTGCGGAGCCGGTCGTGGCGTGGAGGATCTCGTGTGCCTGTTCGTGGGAACCGGGATCGGGGGTGGCATGGTCTCGCATGGATCCCTGATCCGCGGGTGCGGCGGGAGCGCCGGCGAGTTGGGGCATACGACCCTGGATTGGCACGGCCCGAAGTGCACCTGCCGGAACCGAGGCTGTCTCGAGGCGTTCGCCGGCGGGTGGGCTATCGCGCGCCGCGCGCGAGAGGCCGTGGAGAAACAACCGGACGAGGGTCGCACCCTGATCGCCCGGGCCGACGCAGTCAGCGGTGAGCCTACGGCCGAGGTCGTGGCCCAGGCCGCTCACGACGGCGATCCGCTTGCGGTGCGACTGATGCGCGAGACCGGCGAGGCGTTGGGCGTCGGCGTCGCTTCCATCGCCAACGCCTTCAACCCGTGCATGGTGATCCTGGGTGGAGGCGTGATCGAGGGAATGCCGGAGCTCGTGGGGATGGCGGAAGCGGAAGCCCGCCGTCGCGCCCTCGAAGCGGCGCTGCACCCGCTCGAGGTGGTAAGGGCCGGTCTCGGCGGGCACGCTGGCACGGTGGGCGCCGCGATGTGGGCCCGGCGGAGCCTCGCTACGGCCGGCACCGGGTCCGAATAGACCGGCGCGCCCGTGGCCCGCGACTCACGAGAAGTAGATCCACAGGGCCGCGACGCAGGCCACGAGCAGAACGCTCAGCACCAAATCCTGGCGCACCCACGGTGAGGAGCGCGTTTCTTCCTTTTCGGCCCGCGACAACGTGGCGAAGGTGAGCCCCGCGACCTTCTCCTCGGGCGGCGGAGCCGTGAGCAGGCTCACGACGACGAGGATAGTGGTGCAGATGACGAAGAGCACCACCGCGAAATGCAGGAAGTTGATGTCCGCGTAGGTGTAGAACAGCCCGTCGAGCCTCGACTTGCTCAGCTCGGCCACGAGCCTGCCCATCCCGAGCACGAATCCGCTCAGCAGCGCCGCCATCGCGCCCTTGGCGTTCACCCGTTTCCACATGATTCCGATCAGAAAGACGGCCGCGATCGGCGGCGCGATGTACGCCTGCACACTCTGGAGATATTGGTAGAGCTGCCCCGAGATGAACTTCATGAGCGGGATCCACGCCAGCCCGAAAACCACGAGCACGGCCGTGGTGAGCTGCCCGACCAGGACCAGTCGGCGCTCCGACGCGTCGGGCCGGAGCTTCTTGTAGACATCCCACGTCACCAGGGTCGACGTCGAGTTGAACACCGACGAAAGAGAGCTCATCAGCGCCGCCAGCAGGCCGGCCACGACCAATCCCCTCAGCCCCACCGGAAGCAGGACCCCGATCAGCGTGGGGAGCGCCTGGTCCGGCGTGTCGAGCTGGAGTTCGCCCCGCTGCGACAGCGCGTACGCGATGACGCCGGGGATGACGAAGATGAACAGCGGCAGGAGTTTGAGGTATCCGGCGAACACGGTCCCGCGCCGCGCGTTGTCCTGGTCGTGCGCCGCCAGCACGCGCTGCACGATGAACTGGTCCGTGCACCAGTACCAGACGCCCAGGATCGGAGCGCCGAACAGGATGCCGGTCCACGGGAAGTTGGGGTCCGTCACGGGCCGCCACAGGTCCAGGAAGGCGGGCCCGACCGTCCCTTCCAGCGCCCCCCATCCCCCGAGGGCGGAAAGGCCGAGGACGGTGACGGCCACCGCCCCGCCCACCAGCACGAACATCTGCAGGAGATCCGTATAGAGCACCGCCCGCAGGCCGCCGAAGATGGTGTAGATGCCGGTGATCACCACGACGATCAGCGCGCCGGTCCAGAAGTCGATCCCCATTAGCGCTTCGAAGACGATGCCTCCGGCGGCGATCGTCACCGAGATCTTGGTCAGGACGTACCCGATGATGGAGATGAGGGCCAGGTACCAGCGTGCGCCTTCGGAGTAACGACGCTCCAGGAACTCCGGCATGGTGAACACGCCGCTGGAGAGATAGAACGGGACGAAGACCCAGCCGAGAAGCAGCAGGATCAGCGAGGCGAGGATCTCGAACTGCCCTACGGCGACGCCGCTGGCCGCGCCAGTGCCCGCGAGCCCGACCAGGTGCTCCGAGCCGATGTTGGACGCGAACAGCGAACCCCCGATCAGGAACCAGCCGGCATCGCGCCCGGCCAGAAAGTAGTCCGCCGAGGTGCCCTTGTTCGCTCGCTCGCGCATGCTCGCCCAGATGGCGACGCCGAACACCAGCATGAAGTAGACGGCGATGATGCTCCAGTCGAGCGTGGCCAGCAGGCTCATGGCGCCTCTCCCGGGGCGGCGGTCCCAGTATCGCTCACTCGGCGGGCCGGATCCGGATCGCCTGGCCGCCCCCGGGGGCCAGATCGAGCGTCAGCGTCGCTCCCGCATCGACGGGCCGCTCCGAGATCGCGATCGGCAGGGGATCGTGTAGCCAGTGCGCGCCCTCACCGTCGGCGTAGATCTCGGCGACGAAGCTCTGGCGCTCGGGCAGGAACGTCAGCGGTATCTCCAGCGTGCGCGCCTCCTCGTCGGCGATGGCGCCGACGTACCAGTCGGGGCCGCCCCGCTCCTGGCGCGCCACCACCACGTAGTCGCCGATCCGGGCGTCCAGCACCACGGTGCGCTCCCAGTCGACGGGCACGTCGCGGATGAACCGGAAGGCCGGCTGGCGCTCGTAGTTCTCGACCAGGTCCGCCGCCATCTGCAGCGGCGAATACAGCACCACGTAGAGCGCGAGCTGCTTGGCCAGCGTCGTGCGTACGCGTGACGCCTCGGGCGGGCGCGGCGTTCCGTCTGCCGATTCGATCAGGATGTCGAGCACGCCGGGAGTGAAGTCCAACGGCCCGGAGATCATGCGGGTGAAGAAGAGGATCGTCTCGTGCTCGGGCGGGTTGCCTCCGTCTCTTGCCCAGGCGTTGTACTCCTGACCCCGGGTACCCTCGCGCGTCATCATATGGGGATAAGTCCGCCGCTCGCCGGTGTCCTTGATCGGCTCGTGGGCGTTGACCATGATGCCGTTCCGCGCCGCCACCTGAAGGACCTTCCGCCAATGCCGCACCATGTACTGTCCGTGGTGGGCATGCCCTTCGGCCGTTTTGTCGCCGACGTAGCCGGTCTTCACCGCCCTGATGCCCAGCCGGTTGTATAGCGCGAACGCGTCCTCCATCTGCCGCTCGTAGTTCTTGACGCCCATAGACGTCTCGTGGTGACCGATCAGCCTGACACCACGCTCCTTCGCGTAGGCGGCCAGGCCCTCTAGATCGAAGTCCGGATAGGGCTCGGTGAACGAAAAGAGCTCCGCGTTCTCGATCCAGTTGCCGTCCCAGCCCACGTTCCATCCCTCGACGAGTACTCCACCGAAGTCGTTTTCTGCCGCGAAGTCGATGTAACGCCGCGTGTTCTCGGTGGTCGCACCATGTCTCGGACCCGAGGCCCACGTCCATTTGCCGATGTGCATCCCCCACCAGATGCCGACGTACTTCATCGGCTCGATCCAGCTCAGGTCGTCCAGGGCGTTCGGCGGATTCAGGTTGAGGCCGATGACCGACGGCTGGAGGTCCTCGGCCCGATCGGCCAGCTGGATCGTCCTCCACGGCGTCACGAAGGGCGTCTCGCCGTACACCTTGACCCCGTCCGCCCACGCCGTCAGCGACACGCGCATCCGGCGGTCACGCGAGCCGGTCAGGTTCATCCCCGCGTAGTCGACCAGGTCCGCCTCGTGGATGACCAGGAACACCCCGTCGCGCGTCTCCGCCGTCAGAGGGGTGTGGACCGTCGGCAGCGTGCTCATCGGCGAGGAGGAGTACAGCAGCTCGTACCGGTGGGTCACGTCATCGGCCAGGATCCACCAGGCCCGGGCGTCGTCGGCCAGGTAGAACTCGGTGAGCTCCTCCGTGATCGCGAAGGAATCCAGGGCAGGCTGTTCGGGAAACTCGTACCGGAAGCCGAGGCCGTCATCGAAGAGCCGAAACACCACGTCGAACCGGCGGCCCGGCTCCGCCGACTCGGCGACCGACACCCTGAGCTCGTTGTGGTGGTCCCGCACCCGGGCCACCTCGCCCCAGGGCTGCTCCCAGGTCTCGTCGACCGTCCTCCGCTCCGTTCCCGCCAGCTCCAGGTCGTCGGACAGGGGCGGAGCATCGCGGAACTCGAACCCCAGCTGCGAGGGCAGGATGATCCTTCTACCATCTCGCTCCACGGCGTAGAACAGGCTGCCCTCGCCTGTCGCGACCGTCACAACGTTTCGTCCGTCTGGAGAGGTCACCCGGACAGGCTCCTGGGCATGGGCAGAGACAGCCGCCGCCAGCAGGCCCGCCAACAGGGCCGCCATGGCGATCGCGCGTGCCGTTGCCGCACGACGAGTTCGGCGAGGATTCCGCATCTGCATTCTCATCCGTCTTTCAAGGGTCATTCTTCAGCTACCCAAACCAGAAACGTCCCCCCCGGCACCCGCATCTCCTGCGTCCTTCCGCCGAGCCACGCGAACTCGCCCTCGACGCCGTCCATGTCGGCTCGCTCCCGGCCGACCACCTGTCGCCAGGCGCCGTCGGGGAGATCGAACCGGAACAGGCCCTCGTGCATGCCGCTGTTGGCCAGGACCAGGACCCGCTCGCCGACCACGTACCCGAGGAGCGTGTCCTCCTCCGGCATGATCCAGCGGTAGTGTCCTTTCGGTATTTCCGCCACGCGGAAGACCGCGCCGTACTCGGAGCCGCGCAGCGCCAGGAGGCCTCGCCAATAGTCGCGCATGGCCAGGTGATCGGAGCCGGGGGCGAGGCTCTCCCACAGGAATCTGTTCGGGGCCCGCAGGTTGTAGGTGTCATCCCGGCCCTTGAACAGGATCGGCCCGCCCGCCGCTTCCACCTCGAACTCATCGTGCGGCGCCAGCCCCTTCGAGCGCAGCATCTCGGTGCCCCCGTGGATCACCACCGGGCCCGCGGTGGTGAGGAGGAGCCCGGCGGCGATGCGCACAGCGGCGAGATCGACGCCCTCCAGGCCGTTATGGTCCTCGTTCAGGGCGTATCGATCGGCCAGTGTCCAGTTGTCGTGGATGTCCAGGTAGGAGATCCCGTCCGTGGTGCGTCGCTCCTCGGCATGGTAGTTGGGGAGCGCGCGCATCACCGCCTCTCGCGCGGAGCCGTCCCCGCCGGCCCACCCCAGATCCTCGACGTCGAACGGGCTACCCTTGAACGCGTTGCGCGCATCGTCCTGGAAGAAGGTGATCGGCGCGTCGGCCTTGTACCAGCTCCAGTCCGGGTGCGACCGGACATCGGGATCGCTGGGCGGGATCCACGCCTCGCCGTAGATGATCAGATCCGGCGGGAGCTCCCGCTTGACCCGGCGCAGGGTCTGTTCGTCAATCTGTCCCGCCAGATCGATGCGGAAGCCGTCCACCCCCATTTCCTCCACCCAGTGCTTGAGCTGGTCGACGATCCAGCGCTGCACCATGGGCCGCTCCTCCGACTTCACCTCGTTCCCGAACGGACCGATGTGCTCGAGGTCGTCGTCGGTGCGGTAGTAGTAGGGCAGATCCAGGACGTTGAAGTTCACGAGCAGGTGCCGGTGGTCCATGTTTTCGCCGGTGTGGTTC
>JBDHFW010000032.1:0-39190 GCA_039590175.1 Gemmatimonadota bacterium
GGCGACCCGTCCCATGGAGAGGTAGGCCGTGGCCAGCTCGCTCTGGCGGTAGAGGACGATATCGCGCAGCTCGGTGAGCTTGAGCACCCCATAGAAGGAGGGCGCCATGACGATAAGGGTCACGACGACGAGGGTGCCGACGAGCTTGGTTCGGACGGTCATGCGCTGCGGGCTCCTCCGTCCCCGAAACGCCTTCTCGGGCTAAGCGGGCGCCTCGACTCCCCGGGTCACAACAGCCGCAAGCGCATCGACGACAGCCGGGTCAAAGCGCTTTCCGGCTTCCTCCTCGACACGAGCGAGCGCCCGCTGTGCGGCCTCGTCGTCATCGAGGGGTTCCTCTTCGCGAGCGGTCGTGAAGGCAATTGCCACCGCCACGATTCGCCCCGTGAGAGGTATGTCCTGGCCGCCCAATCCGTCCGGGAAACCGTTTCCGTCCCAGCGTTCGTGGTGCGAGAGCGCGATCTCCGCCGCCATTCGAAGCTCCGGCAGCTCGCTGCCTGCCAGAAGGCCGGCCCCGATCTCCGTATGGGCCGGAAACGCCTCTCCCCGATCCAAGCCGGCCCGTGCCTCGCCCCCTGTGGCTGCCACCATGCCGATGTCGTGCAGCCGAGCGGCTCGCTCCAATCTCCTGAGCGTGGAGCCGGGCTGTCCCAGAGCGCCGGCTATCCGTCCGGCCAGAGCGGCAACGCCGCGGGATCGGTCACCGGATGGATCGGAACGGTACGACGAGACGCGCGCGAGCCGTTCGATCAACTCATCCGCCGCGCCGCGCAAGTCGGCTCCGTTCCCGGAGGCGCCGGACTCGAGCAGCGCGGCCTGGTCCCTGCACTTCAGGTGCAGAAACCGCGTCTCCAGCAGGTTCTCGACCCGATGCCGGATCTCCGTCGGGCTGAACGGCTTGGTCAGGAAGTCTTTCGCACCGAGCGAAAGCGCCCGTCTCTTCGCCTCCTGGCTCGTGTCGGACGTCAGTACGAGGATCGGCAGGTAGCTGTCAGGCGGCAGCTCCTCCTGCAGCACCTCCATCACCTCGTAGCCGTCCATCGCGGGCATGATGAGGTCGAGCAGGATCAGATCGGGCCGATAGCGGTAGGTCTGTGAGAGCACCTCGGTCGGCTGGGTGGTGCCCTTGACCTGCTTGTACCCTGCCCACTCGAGGACGTCCTTGATGTACCGCACGTTCTGCGCGTCGTCGTCGACGACCAGAACGCGCGCCTGCTCCAGTATCCTCTCCTGCATCGCTTCCAAGGGTCGCCCGGTCAGTCGGCTGCGTCGGCGTCGATGATGGAGGCTCGCACCACGTAGTCCAGCTGCGGAAACTCGCTCTCCAGGTACGCGTTCCCCTCCGCCTGGATTCGGCCCTGGCTCGGACCGGCCCCACGCGGCGCTCCTTCCCCGTAGCCGGAGTGGAGCTCGTCGACCACCTCCATCCCGCTCACCACGACGCCGAAGGGGGCGAAGCGCTGTCCGTCCAGCGCTGAATTGTCGCCGTAGTTGATGAAGATCTGGGTCGTCCGTGTGTTCGGTCCCGCCATCGCGTAGCTGACGTAGCCGCGTGTGTTGGATTGCACCACGGGATCATCCGGAATCGCCAGGACCCGCCATACGGCCGACACCTGGGGATCTCCGGAGATCCCGAGCTGCGCCATGAATCCGTCCAATACCCGGAAGAACCGGACGCCGTCGTAGAAACCATTGCTGACCAGATTGTGGAACCGGTCGGCACCGTTCGGTGCCCACTCGCGTTGGACTTCGATCGTGAAGTCGCCCCTACTGGTCTCGAATCTCGCCTGGAATACGTCGGGAGCGGTCTGGTTCATCGCCTCGCTGGCCGGGTTCAGGAGTGGGTTGGCAGGCTCGGCGGACTCGGCGGTCGGCTGGCCGCCCGCAGCGTCGCCGGCGTCTCGAGTCTCATCGCCGTCGCCTCCTCCGGCACAGGCCGCGAAGGCCAAGCTCAGGCCGATGGCGGAGGTTCGGACTGATCTGGCTGCGCTCATTGGCCCTTCCCACTCATGGTCGCGTCCCGCCGCGGCTCGTTCCGACGGTGGGGCGCCGAATCGCACTCCCGGGAGCGCATCGCGCGCCACCTGAGTATACCCGCACGACCCGACCAACGAAAATCCATCGAAGATCCACTTCGGTTGCACGCCCCATGCCCGGGTCCGTACGGCGCTTCCGGTACCTACACAAAGTGTAAGGTAATGACATATAAATATCATTGTTATAGTATGTTACGATATGTAAACCCGCACTTCTCGGCCTTTTCGGCAAAGGCCCGAGGAAGGGCCGGTGTCGCTTCCACCCCTCAGGTCCGGCGGCAGCGATATCTGGGAGGAGGAGGCTTTCACTCCCGACGTTCCATTCAAACCGGAATCATTCTGGCCCGCAGGGTGCCGGTGGGCTAACCTGCTCCGACTTTGTATCGACGTGTCGAGTAAGCCGCGGCGACGTTGCCGGCTTCGAACTCAAGAACCTTCCTGCACCGGAGTGCTCAGATGCGCGGCATACCTGGATACCGGCCGTCCCTGCCCCTCGGCGGGATTGCGGCCGGCCTCTTCGCGATCGCTCTCTGCGCGGGCCCGGCGCTGGCCCAGAAGACCGACGTCCTGATCCTGAGCAATGGGGACCACGTCACGGGGGAGATCAAGGAGTATGTGAGGGGGCTGGTGCGCCTCTCGACCGATCCGATGGGCACGGTCTACGTCAAGTGGGAGGACATCGCCTCGATCACCAGTGACAAGACGTTCGAGATCGAGCTGCAGTCGGGCCAGAAGTTCTTCGGCTCGATCCGCCCGTCCGAAGTGACCGGACAGGATGAAGTCGTCACGGCCGAGGCCTCGGTTCCGGTCCAACACCGCACCGTCGTGAGGGTTACTCCGATCAAGGACACCTTCTGGTCCCGGCTCTCCGGCTCGGTCGATCTCGGCCTCTCGTTCCTGCAACAGAACGCCCAGTTCGACTACAACCTCTCGGCAGACGTCGGATATCGAGCCGCCAACTCGATAACCAAGCTGGACATCAGCTCGATCGTGCGGCTTCAGGACGAGGCAGAGACGACGAACCGGCAGCAGGTCACCCTCGCCCATGTTCAGTCGTTCGCACCCAAGTGGATCTGGGCCGGTTTGGGCGCCTACGACGCGAACGCGGAGCTGAGTCTTGTCGGGCGGGGCAGCGCCGGCGGCGGTGCCGGACGATGGTTCGTTCAGACGAGCAAGGTCAGCCTGTTGACTTGGGGCGGCCTGGTATTCGCGCACGAGCAGTTCGAGGAGATCCCCTCCGACAACGTGCTGAACGCGATCGTCTCGACCGCGTTCGACTTCTTTATCGTCCGCGGTCGGAAGTCTGACATCACCGTCAATCTGGACCTGATTCCGAGCCTCACGCAGGGCGGGCGAGTACGCATCGAGTCGAACGCGGAGGGCCGCCACGAGTTCTTCAAGGACTTCTTCTTCAAGCTCAAGATCTTCAACAGCTTCGACAGTCAGCCGCCGACCGGGGGAACGACGAGAAAGAACGACTTCGGCCTGACGACGTCGGTGGGTTGGTCATTCGGGTAGGCACAAGATGGGCGCTAGCTTACCAGCTCTGCATGGAGGGTCAGCCGTGCTCCCAGTCCCCCAGATCGTCCGATGGATCCGGTGACAAGCCCAACACCTCGCCCTCCGTGGTGCCTCCGAGACCCTGCACGGTCCGGTTCGCGTACGCGAAATAGGCCGTGACCTGGTTCACTTCGAGGATCTCGCCGTCGTCTAAACCGACGGCTCGAAGCTGCTCCACATCGCCTTCGGTTATGGCCGCGGGGTCCCGCGTAAGCCGCTCGGCGTAGCGCAGGATCTGCACCTCACGATCCTCGAGCCCCCCCGCCAGTTCACCCGTCTCCATCGCGCGCCGCATCGCGGCCGGCCGCTCTTCATCCGCTAGGAGGCGTCGCAGTCCCTCGAAGTGATGGTCCAGGCAGTAGTCGCAGCCGTTCAGAAGGCTCACGTAGGTGCCGATCGCTTCGAGCAGCCAGATCGGAAGGCGGTTGCCCGTGTGGTGGAGCGCGCTTTTGTAGAGCGCCAGATGGCTCTCGAGCGTGTGGGGCCGGAGACTGTGAAGGCGCAGGATGTTGTCGATCTGGCCGTCCGGGCCGCGGACACGGTCGTAGATCCTCCGAAGCCGTCCCTCCGAGCGCTCGTAGCCGATCGTCTCGATCCAGCTCATCAGGCCGGTCCTTTCCCTGGTCAGATCGAGCCGCCCCCAGCGCGGATCGCGTCCAGGCTCACGACCGGCGCGTCTCCGACGACCTCCGCGCTGTGCGCCTTTCCCTTAGGCACGGCGAGACGGTCGCCGGCCTCGAGGATCACCTCGGTTTCCTCGAGGATCATCCGGAAGCGACCGGAGACGACGGCATCGATCTTGTCCATGGGATGGGTGTGCTCGGGAAAGAAGGTGCCGGGCGGATATACGAAACGGGAGGCACGGTAACCCAGCGCCTCGAGCCGCGCCCGGATCGCGTCCTCCGTCGGGGGTCCGCAGCGCTCCTCATCCCAGCGCTCGAGGCCTGGCACCATCATTCAGTCGGTCTCCTCGGCACCCTCGACCAGGATCCCGAGAGGCGCTAGGTGGGCGGGGTCGACTCGAGCGGCAACCGGGCTGCGCCGCGTCTCGATCGCAACACGGAGCTTCCCGCTCGGCAGGACGCCTTCGACCACGCCCGAATGGCCCTCGAATATGCCGCCGGTGATCAGCACCTCTTCGCCGACCGCGAGGGCAGCTCCGTCACCGTCGTCACGGCTCGCCGAATCGACGTCGCACCCACGGACGGGCTCCACGTCGCCCCGGCGCTTGGGCCCGCGCTCGCGATCGCCGTGCGGTTTCGGATCGGCCGGGCTCACGGATTCTCGTCGCCGGGGTTGGTCGCGAGGACGATCGCAAGGACGATGGCCGGGGCTCCCGCGATGGAGAGCACCGTGAGCCCGACGTTCGACCCCCGAAACTCGAGCTTCTCGATCTCCGCGATCGCCACCATCGGCTGCCGCTCTCCCTCGATCGACCCGGTCAGGCTGTCCCCCTGCACGGTCGGTGAATCGAGCTCCATGACCCTGCCGTCCGTGGTCGTGATGCGGACGTGATTGGGCTCGTTTTTCTCCACCGTCGAGGCGATGGGCGACTCGACGGTCGTCCACCTCTGGCATGCTGCCAACGTGGAGAGCGTGAGGAGAATCGCGAGACACTTGCTAAGGCGGCTGCGACCGACGTCGCGCATGTTCTCCTCGATGAGTTTGGGAGACGAGCCCTCGGTGGGGCGCGTCGAATCGAGACGATCTTAGCCCGCGGCCGAAGCGGCCAGCAAGGAGACACGCTGCGGGAGATCGGCCATCATCGGTACATCCGCGACGGCCTCGCCCCAGTGCTCGAGGATCTCGCCGTAGGCGGCCAGAGCCTCCTCGTTTCTATCCAGGAGCTCGAGCGCCCTTCCCCTGGCGTAGAGGAGGGCGTGGTAGCGGACCGGCGGAAGCCGGGCAGACTCGTGCAGGTGGACGAACTTCGAGGCGTCGATCAGATCGAGGGCCTTCTGCCCCCGTCGGACCTCCAGCAGCCGCCAGACCGCAGGGTTTAGAAGCGCGGGTGTCGGACTCGCGAGGAGCTCCTCGACATCGGAACCGGCGGAGGTCAACACGTTCTCCAGCTTGGCTGGAAGTGTGCCTTCCGCGACCAGTGCCGTCGCGTAACGGGAGAGGGATTCGTCAAACAGGCCCTCCCAGGCGTACGCATCCCCCGTCAGGAGTAGCGCGTGCGACCGGAGGATCGGGTCCGCCGATTCTACGTGTCGAGCGAGCTCCTCCCGGGCGGCGGCGGGCCGATTCTCGCGCAGATAGCTCGTGGTGAGCAGCTCCAGCGCCGGCACTCCCGCCCGCCCGGAGATCGCCTCGCGGTACCTCTCTCGGGCCTCCTCGTGCTGGCCCGCTTCCTCCAGGAGCCGGCCCATCGAGAGCGCAGCGCGCGGCCCCTTGCCTTCCATCTGGGCATACTTGGCCATCAGCGGGCCGGCCGAGGCCGTGTCGCCCTTCTTCAGCGCCAGCTCAGCCAAGACTTCGTACGCTCGAGGGTCTTCCGCGAGGTCCAGAATCTCCGTAAGCAGCGCGCGCTGCTCAGCCTCCCGTCCCGGCATGAGGCTGTACATCTCGACGAGGGCGAAGCGGCCCTCCACATCGCTGTAGTCGAGCTCCTTCCATCGCGCACGGAGGTCCGAGAGGTACTCCCGGTATCGGCCGAGATCCCCCAGCGCCAACGGCGATCGTTCCGTCCTGGCAGACGCGACCCGCGTCTCCGGCATCTCATGGGTGCGTTGTGCCACGTGCGTGGCCAGCTCTCGGGCCACCGTGTCGGCCAGCGCGAAGAGGTCGCTTCCGCGGGCTCGGCCCACGCCGACCAAAGTGCCGTCCGAGAGATCGATCAGCTGCGCATCCAGCGTGAGGTCGCCGAGTTGTCCCAGAACCGATCCGCGCGCCATCAGCCGGGCACCCGAGCGCGACGCAATGTCGAGGGCGAACTGGTCCGGAATGCTCTCGGTCTCCTCCCGTCCCTCTTCACGCAGGAGATCGAAGAGGCGCTGCGGGCTGACGACCTCCACCCCCGAGAGCTGCGCCAGGTTGCTCGTTAGGATGTCCGAGACGCCCGGACCCAGCCAGTCCAGGCTGTCGGCTCCCGTGCTGTTCGTAAAAGGCAGGATGGCTACCGAGCCCGCGCCGAGATCGGTCGTGGCCACCAGGGGTGCCCCCGCCCCCGCTTCGCCGAAAGACGCCGCCGTCTCCTCGCCCGTGCTGATGCGGTACGTCCCGATGCCGGCCAGCACGAACAGCGTGGTGAGGATCGCCAGCTCGCTGCGCTCGACCTCCTGCCTGCCGTGCTCTCCGTGATACCAGGCGATGACCAATACCGCCGGTAGACCGAGCACGAGCAGGAGAATCACGACGCTTACGAGCTTCTGCGACAGCTCGTAGTTCTGGACGAAGAAGTTGGTCGCCTCCAGAAGCGCCCAGGCACCCCCCAGGTAGAGAATGCCTACCTGGAACATCTTCCGGCTGTGGAGGGCCCGGATGAGGTTGGAGATCGGAGCTGTGATCATATCTATCTGTCTTGCAGGCCGAGATCAGTGCGCGACACGAGTTCGATCCACCTGGTTCGACGCTGCCAGCCGCTCACGGGTTGCATCGGCGTTAGGGATTCGCACCCGCCCTTCTCGTAAGAAGATGCCCGATCTTCTTGAATTGCGGAAGGCAGGCGGCGGATCGGTGAGCCGCTGGTCGCCGGCGTTATGAAACGGTATGCTTTCGGGGAGACGTCGTACCCGAACCGACCTCGCCAGCGTCCCCACGATCCGAGATCCCGAGATCCATGGAGTGGCCCGATGAAACGTCTTCTCGATTACGCGACCGTTCTCGCCCTTTTCCTGTTCGCAGGCTCGGCATGCCAGCCCGGCGAACCGGCTGAAGATAGGGATCCGAGCCAGGTGGGGCGCGTCGCGTCCGCGTCGGTCGAAGCGGCGCTCGGGAGCGTCACGGCCGACGGGCTCCTGTCGCACATCGAGGTTCTCTCTTCGGATGAGTACGAGGGCCGCGCTCCGGGGACGGCCGGTGAGGAGCTCACCGTCGACTACCTGATCCGACGCTTCCAGGAGCTGGGCTTCAAACCGGGCAACCCGGACGGGACGTTCATCCAGGACGTCCCGCTCGTGGGCCTGACCGCCGAGGTCACCAAGGCCTCGTTCCTCGTGCGGGGGGAGACGGTTCCGATGACCGGGAAGGAGGATTTTACCGCCTTCACCTCCCTTGTGGAGCCCGAGGTCTCGATCCGGGACTCCGAGATCGTCTTCGTCGGGTACGGCGTCGCGGCGCCCGAGTACGATTGGGATGACTTCAAGGGCGCCGACCTGACGGGCAAGACCCTTCTGATGCTGGTCAACGATCCAGCCATCCCCGACCCGAGCGACCCGTCCAGGCTGGACCCGGAGATGTTCAACGGGCGGGCGATGACCTACTACGGTCGCTGGACCTACAAGTACGAGATCGGCGCCGAGTTCGGCGCGGCAGCCGTCTTCGTCATCCACGAGACCGATCCGGCCGGCTATCCGTGGGCGGTGCCGGCCGCGAATTGGGGTCGGGAGCGCTTCATCATCGCCGCCGACGGAGAAGCGTCAAGACCGGCTCCCGTCACCGGCTGGATGCACCTCGACGCCACGAGACGACTCTTCGAGGCCGCCGGTGTCGATTTCGATGAGATGAAGGCCGCCGCCGCGGATCCGGCGTTTCGGCCCGTCGAGTTGGGAGGCACGGCCAGCGTGACGGTGGGGAACGAGATCCGCGAGATTCGCTCCCGGAACGTGCTCGCGAAGCTCGAGGGGTCGGATCCCGATCTGGCGGATGAGTACGTGGTCTACACGGCCCACTGGGATCATCTGGGACGGAACGAGAGTCTCGAAGGCGACCAGATCTACAACGGCGCCAAGGACAACGCGTCAGGCACCGCCGGGTTGCTCGAGATCGCCCGCGCCTTCGCGACGCTGGAGGTTCCGCCCAGTCGGTCGGTTCTCTTTCTCGCCGTGACCGCGGAGGAGAAGGGGCTGCTGGGGGCCAAGTACTACGCGCAAAACCCCCTGTATCCGCTGGAGAAGACCCTCGCGAACATCAACATGGACGGGGCCAACCTCTGGGGCCGCACCGAGGACATCGTCGTCGTGGGCCTGGGCAACTCCACCCTGGATGACGTGTTGACCACGGCGGCGGACGAGATGGGTCGGGTGGTGCTGCCCGACCCGGAGCCTGAGAAGGGCTTCTTCTATCGCTCCGATCACTTCGAGTTCGCCAAGGAAGGGGTGCCGGCCCTGTACGCTTCGTCGGCAAGCCGGAGGGATACGGAGAGGAGAGGCGCAACGAGTACACCGCCCAGGACTACCACAAGCCGTCCGATGAGGTGAAGCCCGAGTGGGACCTCGCGGGAGCCGTGGACGACTTCCGGTTGCTCTTCCTCGTCGGGAACGCGGTCGCCGAGGCGGACGCATGGCCCGAGTGGAAGCCCGGCACCGAGTTCAAGGCGACGCGGGAGGCGATGCTCACCGCTTCCGAGTAGCCGGCCGGGCGTCGCGATCCTACAGGCCCGCCCCGCGAAACCTGGAGGCAAGGCAGAAGCGGTCGAAGGACATATGCTTCTTACAGCTTCTCGCAGCGCATCGTCTCGCCCACGATTCCCGCTTCCAACACGTCCCCGTTGCGGGTGAACACGAGACTCGCGCCACCGGGCGCTCCGAGTGAGACCTTGTCGCCGTGCACCTTGGATTCCCCGCTCTGCTCCATGCCCATGACAGTCACGTACACGGTGCCGTTGCCCCTGAAATCCAGCTTATCGTAGACGCAACCCTCACCTCCGTATTCACCCGAGATTCCGCCGGAGCCGCAGGCAACGTCGCCCGTTGCAAGCGCGCTCCACAAGACAGAGGGCGCCGGGCACGGATTTGTCCCAGTTTCAGGGGCGCGCGAAGTTACGGGGTGAGCAGGAGAGGTCGAAAGGGACCCAAAGTGGACACAGCCCGCTATGTCGTCGCCTTGATCACGATCGTGCCCGTGCCCTCGGCGATCCTCTTCTGGCTCGTCGTTCACCCCAACGTCCGTCTCTGGCGTCGTCTAGGGCTCTCGCTCAGCTACACCGTGTTGGTGGTGCTGATGGTGGCGGTGGCTGTCGGCATGTACCTGCTCCGAGAGCCGATCCTGTCGGTGGAGTTCGGGACGAACTACCTGCTGGTCGCTCTGGCAGCGCCGATCTACGGCGCCTCCGCTTGGCTGTCGCTGCGCATCCGGCGGCATCTCACTTTCCGCACGTTCGTGGGCGTGCCCGAATTGTCCCGCAGCGATGGAGGCTGGCTGCTTACGGAAGGCGTCTACGCCCGAGTCCGGCATCCGCGCTACGTGGCCGTTCTCCTCGGCCTGATCTCCGTCGCGCTCTTTTCGAACTATCTGACTCTCTATCTCCTGCTCCCGATCGGGGCCGCCGGCTTGTACTTGATCGTCCGTTTGGAAGAGAGTGAGCTCGTGGAGAGGTTCGGGGACGAGTATGAGACGTATCGTGATCGCGTCCCGATGTTCGTTCCCAGGAGAGGCTCCGCGTTGGAGTGAACCGGTCGGGAGACTAAACTACGGGAGTCCAAGAAGCAGCTTAGGAGGTCACATATGACGCCGAATCTCTGGATCCGAACCCTGTGCGCCGGTCTAGCCTGGGGCATCATCTTCGTACCGTCGGCGCAGGGCCAGCAGCGGAGCACGACGAGCGTGGCGGGCGTGAACAAGGATGGCCAGATCGTCGGCACTCGCACGGTCGCGGGGACAGGCACGCAGGCCTTCGTCTTGAAGGACGGGCAAGCGACACCCCTCGGCTCGCTGGGCGGTGGCTCCAGCATGGCCCGGTCGATCAACGACGACGGTCATATCGTCGGCGAAAGCCGCACGGCGGGCGGGGAGGCACGTGCCTTTCTGTGGGAGGACGGCCGGATGCAGGATCTCGGCACCCTCCCTGGCGGCCAATGGAGCACCGCGACGGCGGTCAGCGCCGAGGGCGTGGTCGTCGGCCAGAGCTCGGTCGGAGGCGGCGCCGTGCGCGGCTTCATCTGGGAGGACGGCCGCATGCGAGATATAGGGACTCTTGGAGGAAGCTCGAGCTCGGCTCATGCCGTCAACGGCGAGGGCCGGGTCGTGGGCGAGAGCACGAATCGGCAGGGCCTGATGCGCGGTTTCATCTGGGAGGACGGCCGGATGCAGGATCTGGGCACGCTGGGCGGGAGCTGGAGCTCGGCGTCGGCGGTGAGCGATTCCGGGCATGTGGTGGGCCAGAGCATGAACCGTTCCGGTGAGGCACGTGCCTTTCTGTGGGAGGACGGCCGGATGCGGGACCTGGGGACGCTGGGCGGTGGTCAGAGCACGGCCTTCGCGGTGAACGGGAAAGGCGAGGTGGCAGGCGAGTCGCAGACTCGCTCCGGCTACGTCCACGCTTTCCTCTGGAAGGAGGGCCGGATGATCGATATCGGCACGCTTTCCGGCGGGACCTGGAGCTCGGCCACGGGCATCAACGCCGATGGTGCGGTTGTCGGAGTCGGGGATACGGGATCCGGAGAGGTCCATCTCTTCACCTGGAAGGACGGCCGCATGACCGACCTCGGTCCTCAGTAGCCCGGCCACCCGCTGATGCGCCAGGAGAACCGGTTCTGCAAGACGTCTGACGGCGTCCGCATCGCCTGGGCCAGCATGGGCGAGGGTCCGGCTCTCGTGAAGGCGGCGAATTGGCTCAGCCACCTCGATTTCGACCTGGAGAGCCCGGTGTGGCGCCACTGGCTGCGAGAGCTCTCCCGCGACCACACGCTCATCCGATACGACGAGCGTGGGTGCGGCCTCTCCGACTGGGACGTCGACGAGTTCTCCGTCGATGCATGGGTTCGAGATCTCGAGGCCGTGGTGGAGGCAGCGGAGCTGGACCGGTTCGCGCTCCTCGGAATCTCCCAGGGCGGCCCCGTCGCGATCGCCTACGCCGTCAAGCATCCGGAGCACGTCTCCCACCTGATCCTCTACGGCACCTACGGCCGCGGATGGGCGAAGCGAGGCGTCGATCCCGACGCCTTGGAGGAGCAGGCGGCTCTGATGACGCTCACCCGTGTGGGCTGGGGACGCGACACTCCGGCTTATCGGCAGGTCTTCGCAGAGCTTCTCATGCCTGACGCCGACGAGGAGCAGTTCGACTGGTTCAACGAGCTTCAGCGGGTCTCCGCCTCGGCGGAGAACGCGGTGAAGTTCCAGCGCGCGTTCCTCGAGATCGACGTCGCGGACCTCATGGACCGTGTGCCTGTCCCCCCGCTGATCCTGCATGCACGCGACGATCTGAGAGTGCCTTTCGAGGCCGGTCGCGCTTTGGCCGCCGCGACGCCGGGCAGTCGGTTCGTGTCGCTGCCGAGCCGAAATCACCTCCTGCTCGAGCACGAGCCCGCCTGGAGCCAGTTCCTCCACGAAGTGCGGACACACCTCGGCGTTCCGGCGGAAGCGATGGAACCGGCGGCGGCCACCACGGCTTCGACCCGGAGAGGCGCGGAGATAGCCGGCGGGCGGGACCTCCTGGATGTCGACAGGCGGCAGCGGGTCGAGGAGCTCTTCGAGGGCGCGCTCGAGCTGAGTCGGGACGAGCGAGGGACGTTTCTGGAGTCGGCGTGCGTCGGGGATCTGGAGCTTCGCGCGGAGGTCTCGGCCCTCCTGAAAGCCCATGAACGGCCGCGCGGCGTTCTGGAGGCCTCGCCAGCCCGCACGTCGACCGACGTCAAGCTCGAGGAGTCGCGGACCCGACCCGCGATGTCCGATTTCGAGTCGCCGGACCGTGGCACGTCCTCTCGGACCGGCGGACCACTCTCGCGGCTCTGGCGACGGCTCTTCGGTCGAGCCGATCGACCGCAGGGCACGCTGCCCTCCCTTCCGGGAGAGTTGGCGACGGTCGCGATCGGCGGCCTGGTTGCCCACTACGAGGTAGGGGAGCGAATCGGCGGTGGCGGCATGGGTATCGTGCACAGAGCCCGGGATACGCGCCTGGACCGCACCGTCGCCCTCAAGTTCCTCCCGGCCCACATGAACGCGAATCGAACGGCCCGAAGCCGGTTCCTGGTGGAGGCGCAGGCCGCCGCCGCTCTCGACCATCCTCACATCTGCACGATCCACGAGATCGGCACGGCCCCCGACGGACGGCTGTTCATCGCCATGCCCTGCTACGAGGGCGAGACGCTTCGCGAGAAGATCGAGCGGGGTCCGCTCGACGTCGAGCAGGCCATCGAGCTCTCGGTCCAGGTGGCGCGCGGCCTGGCGAAGGCTCACGAGGTCGGCGTGATCCACCGGGACATCAAGCCGGCCAACGTTCTCGTCACGACCGACGGCATCGCGAAGATCGTCGACTTCGGGCTCGCCAAGCTGAGCGGAGTGGAGCTCACGAAGACCGGCATGGCGATGGGCACCGTGGCGTACATGAGCCCCGAGCAGGCCCTGGGCACGGATGTGACGGCTCGGACCGACCTTTGGTCGCTCGGCGTGATGCTGTATGAGATGCTGGCGGGAGGGCGTCCCTTCACCGGCGAGAACAGCGTCGCAATGCTGCACGCGATCCTGAAGCGTGAGCCGGACCCCATCGGTCAGCGACGCTCGGACCTTCCCCCCAAGCTGGAGAGCCTGGTCCACTCCTGTCTCGTAAAGGAGGCGGTCGACCGGTGCCCAGCGGCCTCCGAGCTGGTGGAGCGCCTGCAGGAGCTTCAGGCCAGCACCGGGTCTCTCAGTCGGGTACCGGGAGAGGCGCAACGCGTCCTCTCACCGGCGGGCGAGCGGCGACGAGCATGCATCGTGGTCGCTTCCATCGCCTCGTACTCCGAACTCGTCGAGCGCCTATCGCTGCCAGAGCTGGACGCACTCACCGAGCGGATCGGGCAGGAGGCGGCGCGAGTCGTGGAGGCCGAAGGCGGCGTCGTGAACAGCTGCTCCGGCGACCAGGTGGTGTCCGTGTTCGGCGTTGCCAGGGCGCACGAAGACGACGTTCGCCGGGCGGTTTCCGCCGCGCTCCAGGTCCAGGAGACGCTCGGCGAGCTGAACATCGGAGTCTCCGAGACCTGGCCGTCCCGCCAGCTGGAGCTGCGCACGGGAATCGGCACCGGGCTCCTGGTCGTCCAACCGGAGTCCTCTCCCGATCGTCGATACCGTATTGCGGGACCGGCCGTCGATGCCGCCTCACGGCTCTCCGCTCATGCCGGACCGGGTGAGGTGCTCGTGAGCGACGAGAGCCAGCGTGCGGTGGCGGCATTCTACGAGACCGAGGCCGGCGATCCCCTGAGGTCACGTGTCGGAACGGAGCACATCACGCCCCACCGTGTTGTCGGAACGGCAAGAAAGCGGAGGCCCTTCGAGTCTCCCGACGGACTCACCGCCTTCGTAGGTCGGGACAGGGAGATCTCCACGCTGACGGAAGCTTGCTCCGCGGCGATAGGTGGTGACGGCCGCTTCGTCAGCGTGGCCGGTGAGGCGGGGACGGGTAAGAGTCGACTTCTGTACGAGTTCAAGCGGCGGATCGACGCCGAGGGTGTTCGCGTTCTCGATGGGCGCTGCCTGGAGGGCGCCGTGAAGGGCTCGTTCGTGCCTTTCGTGGACGTGCTGCGCTCCCGGCTCGGCATCGAGCGCGGCTCGGCCCCGACCGAAGAGGAGATCCTCGAGTCGGTGCTCTCGATCTCCACCGAGCTAGAGGGCTTCGTGCCTTATTACCTGCATCTGCAGGGCGTGGATTCGGACGACCACCCGGTCCCCGACCTGGAGGGCAGGCAGAAGAAGCTCGCGATTCTGGATGCGCTGATCGCCCTGATCACGGTCGACGCCGAACGAAAGCCGGTGGCCCTTCTCCTCGAGAACTGGCAGCACTCCTGCGAAGGGTCCCGTGAGGTCTTGAGACAGCTTACGGAGCTGGCTCCGGCGCACCGGCTCCTCATCGTGGTCACGGCCCGGCCCGAGCCGGGACTCGGCTGGGGATCTCCTGCTTGTCACCTGCCCGTCCATCTGGGTCCGTTGAGCCTGGAGGCGTCTGACGAGCTCGTTCGCTCCGCGCTGGGGGCGGAGAGCCTCCCCCCTGCCCTCGCGGAACACCTCCATAGCAGGACGGGCGGGAATCCCCTCTTCCTCGAGGAGCTGTGCAGAACGCTGGCCGCGGAAAGCTGCTTCAAGGTAGAGGCGGGCGCGGTTCTCATGAGCTGTGCACTGGAGAGTTTGGAGCTGCCCGATACGGTCCAGGGCGTGATACGGACGCGCCTGGACGCGCTCGATCCCGCTGCCCGCTCGGTCCTCACCCACGCCGCAGTCATCGGCCGTGAGTTCTCGGAAACGGTGTTGCGTGGAGCCCTCGATGACGAGCCTGCTCTCACCGAGGCACTGGGTTCCTTGAAGGATCTCGGACTGATCCAGCAGGTCGGGGTATCACCCAACGTCACCTACAGATTCACACAGGCCCCGGTACGGGAGGTCGCGTACGAGAGCCTCCTGCGCCATCGCCAGAAGGAGCTTCACGAGAAGGTGGCCGAGGTGATCGAGGAGGCCTCGCCTCCCACTTCGCCGCAGCCGGGGTGTGGTGGAAGGCCGTGCTCTACGGCCAAAGGGCGGCGGAGCGGACAGAAGACCTCAGCCAGTTCGCGGATGCCCTCGAGCTCCTGGACGAAACCCTGGAGGCCGCAAGCCGGCTGCCCTCTCGCGAGGAGCGGGAAGAGGTGCGGCTCAGGATCCTCTTCAAGCAGGAACGGCTTTGCGAGACCGTCGGCCTCCGAGAGCGTCAGCAAGGCATCTGCGGCGAGCTCGTGCGCCTGCTGGAGCCGCCAGGGGGACCTCTACACGCTCACCCAACAGTTCCGCCTCGCGGAACGCGAGCTCAGCAACTCCCTCCGCATGGCGCGGCAGATCGGCAATCGGGCCGCAGAGCGCAACGCGCTTCGCAGCATCGGCCTCCTTCGTTGGCACCAGGAACGCAACGAGGAAGCGATCGCGCTGCAGGAACAGAGCCTGGCCATCGACCGTGAGCTGGGCGATGCGGAGGGAATGATGATAGAGCTTTCCAACCTCGGGAACCTGTACAAGGGTCTGGGACGGGGCGACGAAGCGTTGGAGTTCCTGCACGAGGCCGTCCAGGTGCGCGAGCGTTACGAAGGAGACGACGTCGGGGATCTCGACAAGCAGCTGAGCTACGTCCTTCACATCATCGGGAACATCTACCGGACGCTCGGAGACAACGAGAAGGCGCTCGAGTACATCGATCGGGCCGCGTCCCATGCCGGCGGGTCGATGCTGGCGGTCCACCGCTCGTACCACCTCATGTCGCTCGCGCACCTCCAGCTCCAGGAGGGGCAGATCGAGGAGAGCCTGGAGCTTTACCGCCAGGCCGTCTCGGTCAGCCGGCGCGCGAGCACGGCGGATGGATTCGCCCAGGCACAGCGTGTTCTCGGTGAGGTGCTGGTCGGCCTGAAGCGGCCGGCCGAGGCCCTCCCTCACCTCCTCGAAGCCGCCGAGACGTTCGGCCAGCTGAGAGACACCGAGTCGGAGGCTGCCATGCGGCAGGAAGCCGCCAAGGCGTTCGAGGCCGAAGGGCGTTTGTCGGAGGCCGCGTCAGCCTGGGGGCGGGTTCGGGTGCTCGGCGAGAGATACCACGATGATGCGAGGGTCCTGACCGCGTGGGAAGCTGTGGCGAGGCTCTTCAGATCCGATGATCCGGAGCGGTCGCTGCGTCTCTATCACAAGGCGATCGAGTTGGCCAGAACGTTGGCCGACGCACCGAGGGTGGCTTCGCTGTCCAACTCGCTCGCGATCCTCTACTGGCGCAGGAATGAGCACGAGCGAGCCCTGGAATACTACCGCGAGGCCCTCCACGTCTACAAGGATCTCGAGGACTGGGTGCACGCCGGCCTGATCCTCAACTCGCTTGGTGTCACCCTTCGCGATATGGGACACACGGAGGAGGCGGTGGCCAACCTGCGCGAAGCCCTCGAGGTCAACCGTATGACCGGGGAACGCCTTCTCGAGGCACACAGCTTGGCGGCCCTGGGCGAACTCGAGCACGAGAACCGGGAGTACGAGGCCGCGGTCGAACATCTGGAGGCGTCGCTCGCGATCAGGCGCGACCTGGGCGACCGTCCGGGGATGGGTTGGATGCTCTATCGGATGGCGCGCGCGAACTCGGAGCTGGGATCGGTCACGGCCGCTCGCGGCCTCGCGGCCTCGGCGGTGCAGATTGCGGAGGAGTTGGCGGACGGCGAACTTGGCGAAGCTTGCCGCGCCCTCGATATGGAGACCTGAGCCCCGACGTCCAGCGGAGCTCCAGGGCACGGATCGATCGTATCGGACCCGTTGTAGTCCGGAGGTATCCAATGCCACGCTTCATGGTTGAGCGCACCGTCGACGACATCTCGATTGAGATGCTCGAGCAGGTCACGCGCCGCTCCAGGGAGGTGATGACCGACATGAGCGGCGTGCGGTGGATTCGGAGCTTCGTGTCCGAGGCGGAAGGTAAGATCTACTGCGAGTACGATGCCCCGAGCGCCGAGCTCATTCGGGAGGCATCTCGCCTGGCGGGACTGCCCGTCGACCGGATCAGCGAGGTGTCGATCGAGATCAGTCCCGAGATGTTTCGCTGAAGCAGCCCGCCCGGCCGGGGTCTACCGGGGCCGGGTCTCCCACAGCACGTTCAATATCACCCAGCGACCGTCCACCTCCGCCAGGTGCATGTAGTCGATCCAACCGGTCGCGTCCACGCGCACGCTGGCCGCCCCCTCGAAGATGTCCAGGATTCTCACCTCGGTTCGCCGCGCCGCTTCCGGCGTGCCGCCGCCGCCTCCCCGCTCGGTCTGTTTGATCAGGGCCTTCGCATCGGTTTCCGTGACCTCGTCGCCGTCCGGGAAACGAAATACGATGCGCTTGGCCAGGTCAGGGTGCACGGCATTCTCCATGCGCTCGGCGTCGCCCTCGTACCAGCCCTCGATGTAGTCGAGAGCCGCCGCCCGTATCGCGCTCGAGTCGGCCGCCGTCTGCGCGGACAGCGGCGCCGCGAGGATCAGCCAGACGAACACCAGCCGGATGGCTTTCCGAAATAGCGACACCATACTCGCCTCCATGAATCGCCGGTTCCGAATCGACGGCCCGCCGCCCTCGGGCTTCACGTTCAGCGAAAAAGCGCAAGATCGGGCTGGGGCGCAAGCACGGCCCTGGCACTCCGGCCTGCATCGGGCGTAACGTTCCGATAGAGGATCGTCGTACCGTCCTGACCGAAGATCAAGGAGCTCGACGGCATCGCATCTTCGCCGTCGAGGATTCGACGGATTGAGGGAATAAGAGGAATGTCCTACCGAGTGCTCGCTGCGCGTCTCGCCAGCACCCTGGTGCTGGCCTTCTTCGTGGTCTCCTGTGCGACCAACCCCGCCACCGGCGGAAAGATGCTCTCGCTGGTGAGCGAGTCGCAGGAGATCCAAATGGGACAGCAATTCGCCCAGGAGGTGGAGTCCTCGATGCCCCTGGTGGACGACGCCGAGCTCCAGGCCTACGTGGAGGGGGTCGGCCTTGCTCTCGCGGCGGTATCGGAGCGCCCCGACTTGCCGTGGAGCTTCAGGGTCGTGGACGATCCCGTGGTGAATGCCTTCGCGCTGCCGGGCGGCCCCGTGTACGTGACGCGCGGCATTCTGGCCCACTTCTCCTCCGAAGCCGAGATGGCTGCGGTTCTGGGCCACGAGATCGGCCACATAACCGCCAGACACAGCGTGGAGCAGATCTCCCGCGCTCAGCTGGCGGGGATCGGCCTTGCGGTGGGCTCCATGCTGAGCCGCGACGTAGCCCGCTACTCGGGCCTCGCGAGCCAGGGGCTGCAGGTACTTTTCCTCAGCTTCGGCCGTGACGATGAGCACGAGAGCGACATGCTCGGCGTGCGCTACGTCGGTCGGGTAGACTACGATGTGCGCCAATCGGTCACGATGCACGAGAAGCTGGACCGCCTCGGCGACCTGTCGAACGGGGGCGGGATCCCGAGCTGGCTGTCGACGCATCCCAGCTCTGAGGACCGGATCGACCGCCTGCACGCCCTGGTGGACACGATCCCCGGGCTCGCGGACGCCAAGCTGGGCGGTAACGAGTACCTCTTCCACATCGATGACCTCGTGTACGGAGAGGATCCCAGGCAGGGGTACTTCGCGGAAAGCCTCTTCCTGCACCCCGATCTCAGATTTCAGATACGCTTTCCGGATGGCTGGCAGACGGCCAACCTCCCCAGCGTCGTCGGCGGGCAGGCCCCCAGCCAGGATGCCGTCGTCCAGCTGACGCTCGCCTCCGAGGCATCGGGCCACGCTGAAGCCGCCCGTGCCTTCTTCTCCCAGGACGGCCTGAGCTCCGGTCGCATCGGTCGAGAGCGGATCAACGGTTTGCCCGCCACGATGGGATCCTTCCAGGCACAGACCGAGCAGGGCGTGCTGGAGGGAATCGCGGCCTTCCTGGATCACGGCGGCCTCACTTACCGGATCATGGGATACACGGTCCAGGGCCGGCTGAACAACTACCAAAACGCTTTCCTGGGCTTCATTCGCTCCTTCGCGATCCTGACGGATCGGGCGGCGCTCTCGGTCGAGCCGATGCGTATCGAGCTCTACACGCTCGACCGAGCTTCCTCGATCGCCCAGATCTCCCGCCGAAAGCCCTCTCCGGCCTCGGAGACGAGGCTGGCCATTCTGAACGGCGTCGAGGAGACCGAGCGCATCCCGGCCGGGCGCACCATCAAGTGGGTCGTCGGAGAGCCGCCGCCCGGCACGAGAGAGGACTAGGCCATGAAGTGGAGATCCGGCCGGCGCAGCCAGCACGTCGAGGACCGGCGCGGGCGCCGCGTATCGGGCGGCCTGAAGATCGGTGGCGGATTGGGAGGACTTCTTCTCATCCTCATCGTCCTGTTGATGGGAGGCGACCCGTCGCTGCTCCTCACGGGCGACAACGGCGGCGTGCCCACAGGGACCGAATACCAGGCTCCGCCGAGTGACGAAGCTGCCGACTTCATATCGGTCGTGCTGGCTTCCACCGAGGATGTCTGGACCGAGACGTTCGAGCGGGCCGGAAGCAGGTACGCTCCTCCCAGTCTGGTTCTGTTCGATGACTACGTACGATCGGCGTGCGGCTTCAACTCGCAGCCACGGGGCCCTTCTACTGTCCGGCCGACCATAAGGTCTACCTTGATCTCGGGTTCTTCCGGGAGCTCGCCCGGCTCGGCGGGCCCGGGGACTTCGCGCAGGCCTACGTGGTCGGTCACGAAGTCGGCCACCACATTCAGAACCTCGTCGGAACGTCCGACCAGGTCAGACGGATGCAGGGGTCGGCGAGCCGAGCGGACGCCAACCGTCTCTCCGTACTGATGGAATTGCAGGCCGACTGCTACGCCGGCGTGTGGGCTCACCACGCGGACCGACAAGCACGTATCCTGGAGCCCGGCGACGTGGAGGAGGGCCTCGGGGCCGCCGCCGCGATCGGCGACGACCGGCTTCAGAGGACGTCAGGCGGCGCCGTGCACCCGGAGTCTTTCACGCACGGAACCTCGGCTCAGCGTCAGGATTGGCTCCAAACGGGGCTCGCGACCGGAAGTATCGAGGCATGCGACACATTCGCCCGGGCCGGGCTGTAGCGGCCCTTCTATCCCGCCTTAGGACCAAAGGAGAAAGCGAAATGGGGCTCATCGAATTCGTGAAAGAAGCAGGCGCAAAGCTCGGGCTGGGCAAGTCGAAGGAGGAAGCCGCGGAGGAAGCCGCGGTCGAAGAGTACATAGAAGAGTCGACGAAGGCCAACGCGCTCTGGCATCTCGTTCGTGGTCTAGGGCTCGAGATCGAGAACCTGAACATCCAGTTCGACGACGGGACCGCCACGGTCACGGGCACGACCGAGACACAGGCCGAGCGCGAGAAGGTCGTACTGGCGGTGGGCAACGTCGAGGGGGTCGCCCGGGTGGATGATCAGATCACGGTCGTCGCGCCGGAGCCGGCCGCGACCTTCTACACGGTCGTGTCGGGAGACACCCTATCGGGGATCTCGCTGGAGCATTACGGCAACGCGATGAAATACACGGCGATCTTCGAGGCGAACCGCCCAATGCTCGAGAACCCGGACCTTATTTATCCGGGCCAGGTGCTGCGGATTCCGCCGCTCGAAGGCTGACTACGGCCGGGGATCGGGGCGCCCCGCACCGGGCGTCCCGATCAGCGACGATCCTCGCAGAACACGGCGAAGCCGGCGGTCGCTTCTCCATGCGGCCCGCTCGAGGCCGTCCCCGCTGGCGCCTCGACGCTCGGGGTCGCCAGGGAGACCTCGGCCTCACTGGCCTGCCCGGAAGGCACCGGCCGCGCCAGCGCCACGGTCGCCACACCGGCTGCGGCGACGATGAGGATTCGAATCGTGGTTTGCGTCTCGACCAGCATGTCCCTCTCCCCGTTGACGTGATCTCGAGTCCGCCTCACATGAGTTCGACAACGGAGAGCGCAGGTCCGTTGGATCGAGGCTGGCGCGCTGCGGCGCCTGCGGCGTGACACCGTGAGAGGAAGGCGAATGCGGAGAGCGATCGGACGAGCGGCGTTGAGGCTCGGCTTCGTGTTTGGGGCCCTGAGCGGACTGGTCGCGGCCCGCGATGTCGAGGCCCAGGAGACCCCCCGCGAGATCATCGACCGGGTCGACCGGATCCTGCGCGGCGAATCGAGCCACGGCTTCGCGACCATGGAGGTCGTGACGGAGCACTGGGAGCGAAGCATGACGATGGAGATGTGGTCGCTGGGTACCGAATACTCTCTGGTCCGGATCACGGCCCCGCGCAAGGAGGCCGGTACCGCCACGTTGAAGTCGCGCGACGACATCTGGAACTACCTGCCTCGGGTCGATCGCACGATCAAGATTCCCGCCTCGCTGATGATGGGCTCGTGGATGGGCTCGCACTTCACGAACGACGACCTCGTGAAGGAGAGCCGGCTCGTGGAGGACTACGACATCGAAATCGGCTTCGAGGGCCTCCGGGAAGGGATCGAAGTATGGGAGTTCGTCCTGACCCCGAGGCCCGAGGCCGCCGTCGTGTGGGGACGCATCGACTTCGAGGTGCGGAAGGACGACCTCATGCCCACCTGGGCGCGCTACCACGACGAAGACGGAGAGCTCGTCCGGACTCTCGAGTATAGCGAGTATCGGGAGATGGGAGGGCGGCTCGTGCCGGCCGTGATGGTGATGGTGCCGCAGGACAAGCCGGATGAGCAGACGTTGGTCAGATACTCGGAGCTCGATTTCGACATCGAGATCGACGAGGGATTCTTCTCCCTCCGTGCCCTTCAATCGGGGGGCGATTGACGTGCCGATGGAACCGTGGCCGCGCATCGGGTGGCGGAATCTCGGACGCAACCGGCGGCGAACCGTCATCACCGCTGCGGGTCTCGGCTTCGGCTACTTCGCGATCGTTCTCATGAACGGCCTCATGGCGGGCATGACCGCCGAGATGATTGAGAACGGCACCGGCTTCCTGATGGGCCAGCTCCAGGTCCACGCAGCGGATTACCTCCCGCAGCGAAGCATCTACGAAACGATCGGTGGCCGCGACGGCGTGGATGTAGAAGCCCTAGTGCGGGCGGTCGGATTGGATCCGGCGATCGAAGCGGCGGCGCCTCGGGTCTACGCCGGCGGCCTCGTGAGCTCCGGCGAATCCACGAATGCCGCCATGCTGGTCGGCGTGGATCCCGAGCTCGAGCCGGGTGTGAGCCGGATCTTCCGCGGTGTCGTCCGGGGCCGCCCTCCCGTAAAGGGGACGAACGAGATCCTCATCGGCGTGGAGATGGCTCGTCAGCTGGCTGTGGATGTGGCCGAGGAGGTGATCCTCGTGGCGCCGGCCGCCGATGGATCCCTCGGCAACGACCTCTTCCTCGTCTCCGGGATCTTTCGCAGCGGCATGGTTGAGCTGGATGCCCAATTCGCGATGCTGCCGATCGGTCAGCTCCAGAATCTGGCGGCTCTAGCGCCCGATCGCGTACACGAGATAGCCGCGGCCACGGCGGATCCCTGGCTGGCTCCCGACGCCGCGCAGAGACTCGCCGATCCCGTATCGGCGGTCTCGGAAGGGGCCGTCGTCCAGCCATGGACGGAGCTCCGGCCCGAGATGATGGACTACGCGCAGCTGGCAAAATCCTGGAGCTTCATCGTCATCATCATCGTCTTCGCGATCGCGATCTTCGGCGTGGCGAACACGATGCTCCTCGGGACGTTCGAGCGTCGGAGGGAGTTCGCGGTGATCATGGCGATCGGTGCCGCGCCCGGTGCCGTCCTGCGGACGGTCCTCTACGAGGGGTTGGCCCTGGGGGCGATCAGCCTCGTGTGCGGCGTGTTCATCACGCTCCCGGTACTGATCTGGTGGCACAACGCTCCGCCCGATCTGGGGTGGCTCTATGGGGACTTCACCATGTTCGGGGCCCTCATCAGACCCGTTCTTCGCGTCGAGTACGACGCGGCAAGCGCGCTCTGGGCAGGCCTGGCGCTCCTGCTCACCGCCCTCCTGGCGGCGGCGGTTCCGGCGGCGCGGGCCGCGCGGCTTCTCCCCGCCGATACCCTTTCGGGCGATTGATGGAGCGGGTTCGCGTGATGCTCAGACTGGCCTTCCGCAATCTGCGGAGGCAGGCTCGCCGCAGCCTCCTGACAGCGGCTGCCATGGTCATCGGGGGCGGGTTGCTCATCTTCTCGGTCTCCCTCGGAGATGGGACCCACGAGGACTGGATCGAATCCGGAGTGCGGATGGGGAGCGGCCACATAGCGATCCAGGCGCCGGAGTACGGAGTCAGCCGCAAGATCGAGGACAGGCTGAGCCCCGGGAGCGTTTCGGCGGCTCGCGAGGCCCTGCGGAGCCCCGGCATCGCCGAAGCCGTTCTGGAGGTCGTGCCGAAGCTGACGACGGGCGGATTGGCCAGCTCTCCGATAGGCGCCCGACCGGTAGAGGTGGTCGGCGTGGATCCGGTCGCGGAGGCCCGCTTTTCAACTCTGGACGAGCGCGTGGTCGAGGGTCGTTATCTCGAGCCCGACGACCGGCTGGCGGCCTACATCGGGGCCGAGCTGGCAGAGGGTCTGGAGCTCCGGCTGGGCTCGAGAATGGTGCTGACGGCCCAGGACGCGGAGAGCGAGATCTCCGGCCAGCTGGTGAGGGTGGTCGGCATCTTTGGGACGGGGATTCCGGAGGTCGACCAGAGAATCGTGCACATCCCCCTCCAGACCGCCGGGCCGTGGCTGAGGGCGGAGGGAGCCGTGACGACCGTGGCGGTCCTGTTGGATCGAAGCCGGGCCGTGAAGCGCACCGTACGTCACCTGGAAGATGAGCTGGCGGCGCCGATTGCCGCCGGCGATCTGGCGGTTCTCACCTGGCAGGAGGCCATGCCCGAGCTGGACGCCGTCGTCAAGGTCGACGACCTCGGCAACTACATGTTCCAGGGCATCACTTTCGGGATTATCGCTTTGGCGATCGTGAACACCATCCTGATGTCCGTCCTGTACCGACACCGGGAGTTCGGCGTACTGCAGGCGCTGGGCTTCACGCCGGGTCAGACGGGGACTCTCGTCATGGCGGAGGGCGTGGTTCTCACGGTGTTGAGCGGACTTCTGGGGATCGGTCTGGGTCTGTTCGTGACCTGGTTCTTCTGGCGGGACGGGCTGGACATCTCCTTCACCTGGCAGGAGGATTGGACCTTTTCCGGTGTCGTCCTCGATCCTGTGATCGTCCCCCTGTTCAGAGCCGCGCGCGTAGTCCAGGGTCTCCTGTTCATCCTGTTCGTCGGGACGGTGGCTTCCCTGTATCCGGCGTATAGGGCCACGCGGATTGACGTCGCAGAGGCGATGAAGTTCGAACGATGACCGGGGGCAACGTGTGAAGAGCTCGGCGGAGGTGCTAACGGATCGGGCTGCGGTTCGTACGGACGCCGTGTGGAAGGTCTTCCTGCAGGGTCCCGAGGAGGTCCAGGCCGTGCGGGGCGTGACGCTAGCGATCGAGCGGGGCGAGTTCGTAGCGATGGCGGGGCCGTCCGGCTCCGGCAAGACAACGCTGCTCAACCTGGTCGGAGGGCTCACGAGGCCGACTCGAGGGCACGTATGGGTGGCCGGGCACGACGTGGCCGGCATGTCGGGCCGCGCGCTGGCGCACATGCGGCTGCAGCAGGTGGGGTTCGTCTTTCAGGCGTACAATCTCCTGCCGGTGCTGACGGCGTTCGAGAACGCCGAGCTGCCGCTACTGATGCTGGGCGTGGAGGAGAGCGAGCGGAGGCAGCGAGTGCACGAGCTGTTCGAGCGCACGGGACTCACGGGGCTCGAGGATCGACGTCCCGGGAAGCTCTCGGGCGGGCAGCAGCAGCGCGTCGCGATCATCCGGGCGGTGGCTTCACGGCCGGCGCTCGTCCTGGCCGACGAGCCCACGGCGAACCTGGACTCGGCCACGAGCGCCTCCCTGCTGGAGATGATGGAGGAGCTGAACCGCGAGACCCACACCACCTTCGTGTTCGCGACCCATGATCCACAGGTCATGGAGAGAGCACGCCGCCTGATCCGCCTCGTCGACGGCCAGATCGACTCCGACAAGATCCAACAAAGGGGTGCTCGGCGGGCCGCAGATGGAAGCCCGATCGAGCCCGAGGCGGCTTCAGAGCTCGAGCGGTGATTCGCGCGCGAGCTCTCGCGGCCCTGCTTCCCGCCCTTTTTCTTTCCGGGTCTCCCGCTCGCGCGCAGATACCCCTCCCCTGGCTGAGCGGTTATTACCTGACCGTGCCCCTGTGGAGCGAGGCGACCCCTTTCAGCGCCGGCGGCTTCGGGAACTCGCAGCGCCTGCGTTTCATGGCCGATCCCCGGCTCGGTCCGGTGGCCTTCGATGTGGCGTACGAACACTTCATCTCGTGGAGCGCGAAGACGGATGGGGGGTTGGGGTTCGGGGTTCCGGGAGCAATCGCTCCCGGCGGCGGCGAATGGCTGGACCTGCAGTGGGTGATCGAGGACGATGAGAACCTCCGCTGGACCCACCGCTTCGACCGGCTCGCCCTCACGGCATCCGCCGGCGACGTGCTGGACGCGACCCTGGGCCGTCAAACCATCTCGTGGGCCACGACGCTCTTGCTGACCCCCGGAGACCCTTTCGTTCCGTTCGACCCGGCCGATCCGTTCCGAGAGTACCGCGCGGGCGTGGATGCAGGCCGCGTGCGTCTCTTCCCGGGCCCGCTCAGCGAGGCGGAGATCGTGGTTCGACCGGCCGAGTTCCTGTTCGACGAGACGCTGTCCGTGCTCGGCCGGTACAAGGGGGTGATCGCGACTTGGGAGCTGTCCGGTTACGTCGGCGTGCTGCACGACCGTGCGGCACTCAGCCTCGGCGGCACCGGTGGAGTGGGGATGGTGGCGCTGCGCGGCGAAGTCCAGCTGCGAGACGAGCCGGGTACCTTCGCCGTTCGAGGCACGGCCGGCTTGGACACGCGCTTCGACGCGCTGGGTCGAGACCTGTACGTCGTCTTCGAGTACCAGCACGACGACTTCGGTGCCTCCGGCGCTGATGAGCTTGAGGCAGTCGTGCTCTCGCCCCCGTTCGCGAGAGGCGAGCTGCAGGTATTGAGCGCCGATGTCACCGTATGGCAAGGCTCCTGGCAACTTCACCCGCTGCTCTCGACGCAGCTTCTGGTGCTATGGAGCCTGAACGATCTGAGCGCGCTGTTCGCGCCGGGCGCGACCTACTCTCTGAGCGAGGACGCCACGGCCCAGGGCGGCCTCTTCGTCGGCGTCGGAGACGACGACGTCACCCCGGGAGATCTGCTTCCGTCCGAGTTCGGCGTCGTCCCCACCACCGTCTACGCCTCGATCTCGCTCTTCATCTGAGCTCGCCGGCTACGATACGGCCGCCGCGCTCCTCGGCGCCCTTGTCGTCCGGCGCGAAGCGGAAGAAGCTTGGTCGCATGGCGGAGGCCTAAACAGCGAGGATAATCATGGTGAGAATATCGATCCGCGCCGTGTGTGTCGCGTGCGCGGTGACGCTGGGGACGACGGCTATTCCCGCCCGCGCGCAGCCGGCGGGCGCGTCCGATGGGCCCCGAGTCGACGCCGACCGCATCGAGGATCGCATTGTCTCGCTCTCCGAGTTCGGACGAAACCCGGAGGGGGGCGTGAGCCGCGTGGCGTTCAGCGAGGCGGACATCGAGGGCCGCGCGTACGTCATGTCGCTGATGCGGGAGGCGGGATTGGAGGTTCGCGTAGACCCCGCTGGGAACATCATCGGCCGACGGGAGGGCACGGACGCTTCCTTGTTCCCGATCCTGTTCGGCTCCCACATCGACTCGGTGCCCTTCGGGGGCAACTACGATGGCGACGTGGGTGTGATCGCCGCGATCGAGTGCGCCCAGGTACTCCAGGAGCACGGCATCCGGACGAGGCACCCGATCGAGGTGGTCGTGTTCCCGGACGAGGAAGGCGGACTGACCGGCAGCCGGGCGATGATCGGCGAGCTCGGAGAGGGGGCTCTCTCGGAGAGAACGCACAGCGGGCTCACGCGGAGGGAGGGCATTCGCGCGATCGGCGGGGATCCGGACCGTCTCGCAGAGGCGGAACGCGCTCCCGGTGAGATCTCCGCCTTCATGGAGCTGCACATCGAGCAGGGGGCATCCCTGGACGAGGACGGCGTCAACATCGGCGTCGTGGAAGGAATCGTCGGCATCGAGTGGTGGGATGTCACGATCGAGGGGGCCGCGAATCACGCCGGGACCACGCCGATGGGCAGCCGCAACGATGCCCTGCTGGCGGCCGCCCGATACGTCCAGGCGGTTAACGAGGTGGTGACCTCCAAGCCCGGCAGACAAGTCGGCACCGTGGGCCGGATGTCCGCCGAGCCGGGCGCTCACAACGTCATCCCGGGCCGGGTTCACACCTCCCTCGAGATCCGTGATCTGTCGAGAGAGGTGATCTGGTCGCTGTTCGAGCGCATCGAGGCTCGCGCGGCCGCGATCGCCGAGGAGACCGGAACGACGTTCACGTTCACCCTTCTGGACGTGAGCTCCATACCGGCGACCATGGACGAAGCGGTTCGCGGTGTGATCTCGGACGCTGCCGACGCTTTGGGCCTGAGCTGGGTGTCGATGCCCAGCGGAGCCGGACACGATGCCCAGGACATGGCCAGGATCGCGCCGACCGGGATGATCTTCGTCCCGAGCCGAGACGGGATAAGCCACTCGCCGCGGGAGTTCACGACCAGGGATGACATGGCGAACGGAGCCGACGTTCTGCTGCGCTCGCTGCTCGCGATCGATGCGGGTGCATTGGAGTAGATGAGGTTGGGTGCCTGTAGGTCAAGGGGGAGAAACGAGATGTCAGGACGAGGAATCCCGTACCTGCGGATGAAGACCGCGCTGCGAGGGGCGGCCGCCGCGGGCCTCTTGCTCGCGTCGGCGTTCGGGACTCGGGCGCCGGCCGTCCACGGGCAGACCACCGACGAGGCCCAAGCACACATCGCCGTCGAGGACGGCCGCCGTGTGAGCCGCGAGATGATCGAGGCGGCGATGGCCGAGCAGGCGGCCCTCGGATACAACCTCCTTGCTTCGACCAACTCCACGCGCTTCGAGACCGCCGTCCTCCTGGCGATCGTGCGCTCGGCCATGGCGGAGGGCGCGGAAGGACCGCCGCTGCTGCTTCACCACGTCGACTGGTACGAGGCCTACCGATCGGTCATGGGGCTCGAGCAACAGGATGTGCCGGAGTACATCGCGCTCGCCCACGAGTTCGGACAGGACCGGATCATCGACTTTCACCCGGTCCGGACCAAGATCGAGATCAAGGAAGGCTTCGAGCCCGAGCGGGTGCTCCGGGTAAAGGTCGGCTGGCCCGACGACCCTGAGGCACCGGACCGGTACACGTTCACCGACACCACCACGAGCCCGAACCTGCGCATCACGAACCGGCAGCGGATCAGTTACTGGCTGCTCGACTACGGCAACTTCATCGTCCAGGACGAGATCGAGGGGGTGCAGGCGCGGCCGTTGGGAGGTGCGCTGGGAACGCTCTTTTCCATCGTCGGCGACGGCAGCGCCAAGCAGAACCGGATCGCGATCGCCGAGGACGGTCTGGTGGTGACGTATGCGACCGCCAAGAAGGGACCGTTCAAGGTGCAGCCGCTGACTCTCACCTATCCGGACGGCACCGTGGAAACCGAGTTTCCACCGAACCGCCACGATCTCCTTCAGCTCACCTATCGCGTCAAGCTTCCGCTCGAGGTGAAGTATCCGAAAGAGACGTCCGACTGACCCGAACTTCCACCTACCGACCCGAACTTCTATCTGAGAGCGAGTCGATGAGATTGACCGGCCGAGTAGCCATCGTCACGGGAGCGGGTCGGGGAATCGGCCGCGGCATCGCGCGCCGGTTCGCGGCGGAGGGCGCGGCGGTGCTCCTCACGTCGCGGACCGCCGCCGAGCTGGAACAGGCCGCCTCGGAAATCACGGAGAGCGGCGGGACGGCGGCGACCGTGTCGGCCGATGTCAGCCGAGAGATCGAGTGCGAGCGTGTGGTCGGAGAGGCGCGCGAGCGGTTCGGCGCCATCGACATTCTTGTCAACAACGCGGGCATCTTCGGCCCTGTCCGACCGGCCGAGGAGATCACGCCGGCGGAGTTCGATGAGGTCATGGCGATCAACCTGCGCGGACCGTTTCTGCTCAGCCGCCTGGTCCTCCCAGAGATGTACGAGCGCGGCGCAGGGGTGATCCTCAACATCTCGAGCATCGGGGCGAAGCTCGCCTTTCCGTGGAACGGCGCCTACGGCACCTCCAAGGCCGGAATCATCGGCCTCACCCGGACAATCGCGGCCGAGGCAGCGAGACGCGGCGTCCGCGTCAACGCCATCTGCCCCGGACCGGTGACCGAGACACGGATGTCACGGGAGTTGGGCCGGGCAATCGGGGAGAGGCTGGGATTGGACGAGGAGGCCCAACGCGAGGGGTTCCTCGAAAACGTGCTGCAAGGCCGGGCACAGACGGTCGACGAGATCGCCGCCGCGGCCCTCTTCCTGGCGTCGGACGAGGGAAGCGCCATCACCGCGCAGGCCATCAACGTGGATGGCGGCATGGTCTACTACTGAGCAGTCCGGCTGAGTCGAATCTCGCTGAGTAGAATCTGTCCGGCTGAGTGGAGTCTGTCCGGTTTCAACAACATTCCAGGAGCGGTAGGCATGATCGATGTCGGAGCGATGGCGCCGGATTTCGAGCTCGTGGCGGATTCCGGCCAAACGGTCCGCCTCGCCGATTACCGGGGGCGGCGTGTCATCCTCTACTTTTACCCGAAGGACGACACGTCCGGCTGCACCAAGCAGGCGTGCGGGTTCAGGGACCAACTGCCGGCTTTCGAAGCGCGGGATGTGGTCGTGCTGGGCGTCAGCCCCGACGGCGTGGGCTCACACGAGCGGTTTCGAGACAAGTACGAGCTCAACTTCCCCCTCCTCTCGGACCCGGACCATTCCGTGGCCGCCGCCTTCGGCGCCTGGGGGAAGAAGAAGATGTACGGCCGCGAGTACGAGGGGATTCTGCGCAGCACGTTCGTGATCGCTCCCGACGGCCGGGTGGAGAGAGTCTACGCGAAGGTGAAGCCCGCCGGGCACGCCGAGCTGTTGCTGGAAGACGTCCCGAGCTAGGAGAACCGGGCAGAGGCGCGTCCCAGAAGCGCGTCGCTTGCCGGGGCATCGCACGACGGGCATCAGCGGGGCGCGGCCGTCACTGCTTTTCGGCCGAGAGCTGCTCAGCAGACCCCTCCGGTCATTCGGTGGCGGCAGCGTAGCGGAGGTCCAACTCCAGGTCGATGTGGTCGCCCGTGAAGCGAACGAGGCGCTCCACCGTTCGATAACCGTCCATCACGACCCGGATCCGGCCCTCCGTGTACCGTCGCATCACCTCGCCGTAGGCTGGTCCGCCGGCGACGACGGCCTCCTGATCCTCGAGGAGGAATTCGTAGTCCACCGGAGTGGTCCCGAGCGAGTAGAAGCCCTCGTCGAACGACGCGGCATCGAGGGATCCGTAATAGCCGGCCACCGCGGCCGCCACTTCGAGCTCGCCGCTTCGCTGAAGATAAACGTCGGCGCCGTGCGGCAGCGTCTCCACGGTCAGCCGTTGGTGCTTGGGAGCACAGGCACCGAAGATGCCGGCCGCCAGGACAAGGACGATTCCGTATCGCAGCCTCGAAGACACCCTTCCCTCTCCGCGCTCGATCCCCGCTCGACCTCGCCTCTATCTGTTAGACGCGCCCGCGTCTCGACACGTCACCCGTCGTTTGCGCCTGGGACGCGGGGCGGTCTTTGGAATGACCCGCCGTACGGAACTGTCCAAGGAATGAAGGCGCGGCACGAACGTGCCAAACGCCCGAAAGCACAAGCCGAAACACCAGAGGAAACGGAGAACGGACGATGCGGAAAGGGATGAAGACGATACGGCTACCGAGATCGGGCCGACGCAGGATATGGCTCAGCGGCCTGATCGGTCTGGCGTTGATCGCGATCGTCGCGGCGCCGGCCGACGCGCAGCAGGGCAAGCGCCAGCGCGGTCAGGACCCGGAAGCGCGAATGGAGAGGCTGAAGGAGAGCCTGGAGCTGACCGATGAGCAGGTCGCCGCGCTCGAGCCGATCTTCGCGGCCCACGACCAGACACGCCGCGAGCTCTTCGAGAGCCGCAGCGCAGAGCGCCAGGCGATGCGAGAGCAGATGGAGGCCCTCCGGCTCGAGATGGACGAGGATGTCGCGGAGATCCTGACCGAAGAGCAGATGAGGACGTTTCTCGAGCAGCGCGAGGAGATGCGGCAGCGATTCAGGCAGGAGGGACGTGGCGGCCGTCGCGGGCCCCCACCCTCGGAAGGCTGAGCACGCATGAAGATGCGGCGCGTGCGGACGGCGGTCGGCGCCCGCACATTGCTCGATGATGAACGATCGCATTCCGGACGGGGAGCTCCTGCAGCGGGCCCGCAGCGGGGATCACGCGGCGTTTCGTACGCTCGTCGAACGTTACGAGCAGGTCGTGGCGGCCACCGTCATCGGTATGCTCGGCTCGGGTGCGGAGGCAGAGGACGTGGGACAGGAGACCTTCATCAGGTTCTATGCAGCGCTGAGCCGGTTTCGGGAGGAAGCGTCACTGAAAACGTATCTTACGCGGATCGCGATCAACCTGTCTCTCAACTCCATCAAGAGGCGGAGGCGGTTCCTCTCCCGGCACGTGGAGGGCGATTTGATGGATACGATCGGGGTGGAAGCCGGGGCGGGTCCGGTGGATCGAGCCGAGAGTCGGGAGGTACGTGAGGTCGTGAGGAATGCGATCGATCGCCTCGCACCGAAGCAGAGAGCCGTGGTCACGCTTAGACTGATCGACGGCTATTCGACACGTGAGACCGCGGAGATACTCGGCTTGCCGGAAGGCACTGTGCTCTCCCGGCTCTCGCGAGCCCTCAAGAAACTGCAACCGGACCTGCAGCCGTTGATGGAAGCATGATGAAAGACCGAGATCTGGTAGATGCGCTCGGCCCGATCGTCCGGGATGCGGAGGATCGACGCTTCGAGCCCGGCTTCTCCCACCGTGTCATGGAAAGGATACGGGCGGAGGCCGGGGCTCCGGTTATCGTGCTCTCGAGCGCCCTCAGGCGACAATTCCTCCGGCTCGCTCCGATCGCCGCGGCGGTTCTGATGGCTTTGAGCGCCTATAGCCTGCTGGGGCTGGGCACCTCCTCCGGCCAATCGCTACTCGAAGCGGCCCTGGGTCTCGAGCCCCTGACGGTCGAGACGGCCTACGCGCTGGATCAGAGCTTCTATGCGGCTGGCAAGGACTGACCGGTGACCCCATGACTATGCGAATCGAGACCAAATCGGCGGTAATCCTCCTCGTCACGTTCCTGCTGGGCGGCCTGATCGGCGTCCTGGCTATGGGTGCGATCGGGCAGAGACGCGCGTCGCGGGTCGCCGAGATGCGGGAGCGTGGGTTCGCGATGCAGTTCGAGCGACTGATCGAGCCCAGGGACGAGACGCAAAGAGAGGCGATACACGCGGTCTTGTCGGCGGCCGCGGAGCGGAACCGCGCGACCATGGAGGGCGCCCGAGAGGAGATCCGCGCCAGCCTGGAGGAGATGAGAGAGGAGCTGGAGCCGCTCCTGGATGAAGATCAACGCGAGCGGCTCGAGGCCGAAGCTAAGCGGTTCCGGCGCGGCCCCCCAGGTCGGCCACCGGGCGAACCCGGCTTCGGTCCACCCGGGCCGGGCCGGAGACCGGGAGGACGCGGCGAGAGGCCACGTCACCGCCCGGGAGAACGGTCAGGTCGATCGGCAACTCCCGGATTCTCTGGCCGGTCGCCGCGAAGACGGCGTTCGCGACGGCCGGCGCCACGGGCGGCACGCCCGGCTCTCCGACGCCCGTCGGAGGCTCGTCGCTCTCCACGATGTGGACGTGGATCTCCGGGGCCTCGCGAATTCGGAGAATCGGGTAGTCGTGGAAGTTCCTCTGCTCAACCCGACCGTCCTTCATCGTGATGTCGCCGTGCAACGCGAGGCTGAGGCCGAACACCACCGCCCCCTCCAGCTGGGCGCGGACCCGATCCGGGTTGACTACCAGCCCACAGTCCACCGCCGTGTCGATCCGGTGCACCGTCAGCGCTCCGTCCGTGACGGAGACCTCGGCGACCGTTCCGACGTAGGTGACGAAGCAGTAGTGCGCCGCGATCCCGAGCCCACGGCCGGTGGGCAGCGGGCGACCCCAACCCGCCTCCCTCGCCACCACATCGACCACCCGGCTCAGGCGGCCGGTGTCGTACGGCAGGGTGTTCTTGTCGGCGCCGTAGGCGTTCTCATCCTCCTCCCAGATATCGATGACCCTCCGCGGTCCGATGAGCTCGAGCAGATACTCCTTCGGATCCCGGCCGGCCAGCGCGGCCAGTTCGTCCGCGAACGCTCCGACCGCGAAGCCGTGGTGGATGTTGGAGACCGAGCGCAACCAGCCGATGCGCGTGTGCGCGGGCGCCGGGCAGGCTTCACAGCGCAGGTTGAGAATGTCGAACGGGACGGTCGTGCACCCTAGACCCAGCTCTCCGTCCGACGGACGGTCAACGTTCGCCTCGAAGGTGGCGGAGATGCTGGGGAACGCCGTCCGATGCAGCCATCCGGTCGCCCGTCCAGAGCCATCGAGCGCGGCCTCGATCCGCTGAACACTCAGGGCATGGTAGAAATCGTGCCGAAGGTCATCCTCGCGGGTCCAGGTCAGGTTGACCGGACGTCCTATCTGCTGAGAGATCGACACCGCCTCCAGCACGAAGTCGGGCTTCGACTTTCGTCCGAAGGCGCCGCCGAGAAGCGTGACGTGGAACGTGACAGACTCCTCCGGCCTCTCCAGCATCTCGGCAGCGAGATTCCTCGCCGTCTGCGGATCCTGGACCGGTGCCCAGATCTCGCATCCCTCGGCCGTCACCGACGCCACGCAGGCGGGGGGCTCCATGGAGGCATGGCCGAGGTAGGGCACGTAGTATTCGGCCGAGTGGGTTTGAGCCGCGGCGCCGAGCGCGGCATCCACGTCGCCCTCAGAGCGAGCGGCCCGGCCAGGCGCTCGAACCGCCTCCTGGAGCTCATCCCGATACGAAGCGGAGTTGTGCGTCTCGTTCGGTCCGTACTCCCAATCGACCCGAAGGGCATCCCGCCCCTCGAAGGCTGCCCAGGTGTTTTCCGCCACGACCGCGACGCCGCCCAGCGCCGCGAAGCCTGGAGGAGTGGGTCCGGCGGGTAGCTCGACGACCTGAATGACTCCGGGCACGGCGAGTGCCTCTTCCGGCTGGTACGAACGAGCGCTCCCGCCCACGACCGGGCAGCGGGCGACGGCCGCGTAGACCATGCCTGGCAGGCGGACGTCGGCCCCGTAGACGGCAGCGCCCGTCGTCATGTCCAGATTGTCCACCCCGTCGATCGGACGGCCGATGTATCGGAACTCATCCGGCGTCTTGAGCGCGACGTCTTCGGGCACCGCGAGGTTGCCGGCCGCCTCGGCCAGATCGCCGTAGCCGAGGACGCGGCCGGTCGGCTCGTGCCTCACCTCGTGATTCCGACCCGCACATTCCTGCGCTGGCACGCCCCACTCGTCGGCGGCGGCCTGCTCCAGCATGCGGCGCGCCACCGCGCCGGCCTCCCGCAAGCGCTGGAAGTGGTTGCGTACGCTTTGGGAGCCACCGGTGTTCTGGTCTCCGAACGCCGGGTCTCCCGGAGCTTGTACCACGCTGACGCGCGACAAGTCGGCCTCCATCTCGTCGGCGATGACCGCTGAAAGGGTGGTGCGGACCCCCTGCCCCATCTCAGACCGGGCCACGACGATCTCCACCTCGCCCGACGTGTGAAGGTGCACGAACACGTTCGGCGAGAAGCTCGCTTCGGGTGCCACCGAGGACACCTCCGCCAGAGCCGGGCCGACGTCGCCTCGATCACCCCATGCCGTCGACACGCCCAGCATCAGGCCGCCGCCAGCGGCCGCCGTGGTGCGGATGAACGCGCGCCGCGTGACTGCGTTCGCTGCGAGACCGGCGGCAAGTGGCGGCACCGGGACGCCGGTCATGATCCACCTCCCCGGCTAACGGCCGCCTGGCCGGCGGCCATCCTGATCGCCTCGCGGATCCGCGGATACGTACCGCAGCGGCACAGGTTCGCCTGCTGCGCCTCGTCGATCTCCGCGTCGGTGGGACTGGGATTCCGAGCCAGCAGCGCGGCCGCGTTCATGATCTGGCCGGGCTTGCAGTAGCCGCACTGCGGGACGTTCAGCTCCCGCCAGGCCACCTGGAGCGGATGGCTCCCGTCCTCTGACAGCCCCTCGATCGTGACGAGCGCTTTGCCGGCAGCCGAAGAGATAGGCTTGACGCACGACCTGATAGCCTCGCCGTCCAGAAGCACCGTGCACGACCCGCAGAGAGCCATGCCACAACCGAACTTGGCGCCCGTCAACCCGAGAACATCACGGAGAACCCACAGGATCGGCATCTCGGGGGGAACATCGACGTTGCGCCGTTCGCCGTTGATGGTGACCGTGACCTTCGCCATCCGTTCCTCCTTCGCATCGCGAAAACCGCCGGACCCAGCTCCATCACCTACCTTCCCCGCCGGCGCCCGAAACCGCAAGACCGAAGTGGGGCGATTGCCTGCGCGCACGCCCGCGCCTTATAACTGACGCTTGCGTTATTCGGCTCACACCACAGCTATCACACGACAGGAGGTACAGATGAGGATCCGAGCTGCCGCGTCTCTGCTGTTCGGCCTTACCCTGGCGTGGACGACTTCCCTGACAGCCCAGACGCCGGAGCCTCTGGAGAAGCTGCTCGAGGATTGGGAAGCCGCCTTCAACGCCGGTGAGTACGAGAAGGTAACGGCCTTGTACACGCCTGATGCGCGCCGGGCGCCGCCCGACTCGCCCGAGCTCATCAGCGGGCACGATGAGATTCTGGCTGCCATGGCGCCGTTCGCGGGCGTGACGATCAAGCTCACGAGCGCCGGCGGGATGCTGGGCGAAAAGCATGGAAGCACGTGGGGCAACTTCGAGATCTGGGAAGGCGATCAGATGGTGAACAAGGGCCGCTGGATGAACGTCGTCGCGATGACCGAGGGCGGCTGGAAGATCCACCGGGACATCTGGAACTCGTCGATACCTGAGGAAGAAGAGGGCGGCTGTATGTAGGCAGGAAGGATCATGCCCCGATTCCTCTACCTGTACACCATTCCTCTACCTGTACACCTGTACAGGTAGAGGTCGGTGGCTCCATGGAACGCCGGGCGCGTGATCTCGCGGCCGGCCCTGGCCGCTTCGCCTCAGAGGAGCGTATCGCTCAAGGCCGGCAGCACTTCGCCGGTGCGTCCGTGCACCCTCACTCTCGCGATCTCGTCTCCACGCGTACGTCCGAGGTTGACGATCCCGACGGGCAGGTTTCTCTCCGCGGCTCCGAGGATGAAGCGGTAGCCCGAGTAGACGGTCAGCGAGGATCCCGCGACCAGAAGCACATCGGCCTCGTCGAACAACTCCCAGGCGGCGTCCACCCTCTCCTTCGGGACGTTCTCGCCGAAGAAGACGACATCCGGCTTCAGCACTCCCCCGCAACGCAGGCACGGAGCCACCTGAAAGGCGCTCTCCAAGCCGGTGGAGAGCTCGACATCCCCGTCCGGCGCCGATTCCGCATCGTCAAACGGTGCAGGTAGTTCGGCCGAGTGGCTCCAGTCGGGATTCAGGTCGAGGAGTCGTTGCTGCAGGGCGTCGCGCGGCTCCGTCGCGCCGCACTCGAGGCAGACGACCTCGGCAAGGTTGCCGTGCAGCTCCACGACCCTGCTGCTTCCAGCCGCCTGATGCAGCCCGTCCACGTTCTGCGTGACGACCCCTCGCACCAAACCGCCTTCCTCCATCCTCGCCAGCGCCCGATGGCCGGGGTTGGGCCGGGCGCCAGCGACACGCCGCCAGCCGACCGCGCTCCGGGCCCAGTAGCGACGCCTGGCCAGTCGATCGCGGGTGAACTCCTGGTAGAGGATAGGCTTGCGGGTCCGCTTCGCGGAGTCCGGCCCGCGGTAGTCGGGTATCCCCGACTCGGTGCTGCACCCCGCCCCAGTGAGCACGACGACACGCCGCCCGTCGAGCAAGTCCGCCAGGTCACAGAAGGATCGCGTCAGCATGTTTCGGTACTACCGACTTGCGGAGATCCCGATCCTTACGCCGATTGCCGCACCCAACGCAGCAGTCGGAGCATGATATGAACGAACGACACGGCATCATCGGACCGCTCGTGGTGGCGCTCGGCATCGCCCTCGGCGGCTGGTTCGTCGGACACGGCTTTCAGCAGGGCCGATCGGATGACCGGTTCGTCACCGTCAAGGGGGTTTCGGAGCGCAGCGTGGAGGCGGATCTCGCCCTCTGGCCTCTCCAGTTCGTCGTCGCGGACAACGATCTGGCCCGGGCCCAAAGTCGGCTCGACGAGAGCATCCGAGCGACCCTCGGTTTTCTGGCTCGCCAGGGGCTGGATACCGCTCGGACGCAGCTCCAAGGGCTTCGGGTCACCGACGTCCTCGCGAACCCCTACCAGCAGCAGAGGGCCGTCAACCGTTTCGTCGTCAGCCAGACTCTGGTGGTCCGGTCGAGCGAGCCGCGAAAGGTGCTGGCCGCCAGCGAGCGAGTCGGCAAGCTAGTCGAGGCGGGCGTCGTGCTCAGCTCCGGCGCCGAGTACGGGATCACCGGCCCGACCTTCCTGTTCAAGGGACTGAACGACATCAAGCCGGAGATGATCGCGGAGGCCACCTCGCGGGCGCGTGAAGCGGCCGAGCAGTTCGCCGCCGATTCGCGCAGCCGCATCGCTGGGATCCGGCGCGCCAACCAGGGCGTCTTCGTCATCCTGCCACGCGATCAGGCTCCCGGTCTCACGGGGCCGAGCCAGCTGGAGAAGACGGTCCGCGTCGTTTCGACCGTGGAGTACTTCCTGGAGGACTGACCGCGTCGGCGCGGCAGAGGCATGCGAGTGCCTCCGCCGGGGCTAATACAAGGGAGCGCAGATGAACGCGGAACCGCTGTTCAGCGACCTGATCGGGGTCATGGCGGTGATCACGATGATCCCCGTCTTCTTCCTCTGGCTGGAAAAGAAGACCCGTTGGAGAATCTTCAACGTCCTGCCCGCGATCATCTGGATCTTCCTCACGCCGATCCTCCTAAGCAACCTGAACGTGATCCCGAAGTCCACGCCCATTTACAGCACCTTCCGGGCGTTCGCCGTGCCGATGTTCATCGTCTTGATGCTGCTCGACATCAACATCCGCGAGACAATGAAGGTTGCCTGGCGAGGCGCGGCCGTGCTGACGATGGGCTCGGTAGGAGTCGTTATTGGATGCGTCGTTGCCTTCTTCTTCTTCCGGGGCTCCCTGCCGCCCGACTCCTGGTCGGGGTTCGGAGCGCTGGCGGGAAGCTGGATTGGCGGCACCGGCAACCTGGCGGCCGTGGCCGAGAGCCTGGACACGCCGGAGGCGATGGTGGGGATCGTGGTCATCGTGGACAACTTCGTCTACCTGGCCTACTTCCCGCTCATCCTCACCTGCAAGCGCTGGGCAGCCCCCTTCAACCGCTGGACGGGGGTCTCACAGGCGGAGATCGACCACATCACCGAGGCGGTGGCGGGCGTCGAGAAGAAGAGCCACGAGGTCCACTTCAAGGACCTCGTCACGCTCGTCGGGTTCGCGTTCACAGCGATCCTCGTCGCCAACACGATCGCCGGCTTCCTGCCTGAGCTGAGGCCGGTCCTCACCGTCAGGACGTGGGCGATCCTCCTCGTGACCACGATCGGCGTCGCGCTCTCGGCGACACCCCTCAAGAAGGTTCCGGGCACCGAACCGATGGCCATGATGCTCGTCTACATCTACATGACGATGATCGGTGCCCAGGCGGACCTCTCCCAGCTCGGCGGCGCGCAATGGTTCGTCGCCGCCGGCTTCCTGGCGATCGCCATCCATCTCGTGTTCGTGGTCTTGGGCGCGAAGCTGTTCCGGATGGACGTGAGCATGGCGGCGGTGTCGAGCGTCTCGGCGGTGGGGGGCGCGGCGTCGGCGCCGGTGGCGGCCGGCTACCACCGGGAGGAACTGGTCCC
>JBDHFW010000033.1:0-17608 GCA_039590175.1 Gemmatimonadota bacterium
GGGATGGGCCAAGGCGGGCTGGAGCTCGATCTTCGGGCCCTGGCACATGGGGGCGACGATCTTCGCCCATCACGAGGAGCGGTTCCACGTGAAGCGTGCCCTGGAGATCCTGAACGAGTATCCGATTACCTCGGTGTGCGCTCCGCCGACCATCCTCCGGATGTTCGTGCTCGAGGACCTCTCGCGGTACGAGTTCCGGACGCTGCGCTCGGTGGTGACGGCGGGAGAGCCTCTGAACCCCGAGACATACGAGAGATGGGAAGCCGCGACCGGCGTCACGATTCGAGAGGGCTACGGGCAGACGGAGACCATCGTTCTCGTGGGGGCCTTCCGAGGAGTGACGCCGCGCCCCGGCTCGATGGGCGTCGCCGCGCCGGGGTTCGATCTTCAGGTCATCGACAATGACGGGAACGTGCTGCCGCCGGACCGGGAGGGTGACCTCGCGGTCCGCGTGAAGCCGGATCGTCCCGTCGGCCTGTTCCGGGAGTACTGGAAGGAGCCGGAGCGCACAGCCAGGTTCTTCAAGGGCGATTGGTACATCACCGGCGACCGGGCGATGCGGGATGAGGACGGCTACTTCTACTTCGTCGGTCGGGCCGACGACGTCATCCTGTCCGCCGCCTACCGCATTGGGCCGTTCGAAGTCGAGAGTGCACTCCTCGAGCACGAGGCGGTGGCCGAGTCCGCGGTCGTGGCGAGCCCGGATCCCGTTCGGGGGTCGGTGGTCAAGGCGTTCGTCGTGCTCTCCCCGGGCTACGAGCCGAGCAGGGACCTGGCCCGCCGGCTCCAGCACTTCGTGAAGCGCACGACGGCTCCCTACAAGTATCCACGCAGGGTGGAGTTCGTCAGCGAGCTGCCAAAGACGGTGAGCGGCAAGATCCGTCGCGCCGAGCTCCGCCAGCGTGAGATCGACGGCTAGCGGGAGCGCACCTCGGAAGCGAAGCGTCTCCACGCCTCGATCACCTGGTCGGCCAGCTCGTCGCTCCACTGCTCGATCTCGCCGGGGTGTGCGTCCAGGTGCTCGAGCAGCTGGCGTCGGAGGATCTGATCGAAGGGAGTGGCCGCAAGCTTGGGGTGGCCGATCCCCAGCTGCACGCCCGCATCGTGAGCGACCTCGGCGAGCTCCTCGGGTGACCGGAAAGTCCGGTCGATATCGATCTCCTCGTAATTGTGCACCCAGCCGTGCGTCCAGAAGTTGCCCTCGTCGAGTCGGATGTAGCCCAACCACTGAAACGGCTCGTAGGAGATCCGCGCCTGGCTCAGGAGGACGCGCAGCGGATCGTCGTCCTGGGTCCGGATGCAGTCGATACCGGCGAGGTCTCGCACTCGCTTGATCTCGATCACGTCGTCGTCCATCGGGTCGGACGAAGGCCCCTCCACACGGACGATGAACTTGGTGTCGAGTGCGCTTCCGACGCCCAGCTTCAGGTAGCCCACACTCAACGGTGCGAAGTAGGCGCGATCGACATGCGGGTGCTCCTCGACCATGACCTCCGCGAAGCTGCCAAAAGCCTCGTGCAGCTCGCTCTCCACCTCGGGCGGTACCTGCTCCATCAGAGAGTCCACCCACGTCAGGTAACTCGCCGTATCCTGGCTGAACGAGGAGCGTAGCCTCTCGACGACGGTCGGCTCCGGTGCCTCGATCGCGGGATCCTCGAGAGCGGAGGCGTAGCCCCGGAGGAAGGTGCTCACGAGTCCTCCCTCGGCGAACTCGTCCCAGTCGTTCATCCGGCTGGCGAGCCTCAGAGAGACGGCAAAGCGCATGAGATCCAGAAAGGGCGGGCCCTGCGAGGAATCGTCGAAGTCGGTGAGTCCTCGGCCGAGATCGGTGATCGCGTACTGCTCGACATGAGCGTCGCCATGCAGGTTCAGTTCAAAGGAACGGACCTGCTCGGAGGAGAGCGCCGCAAGTTGGTCGGCGAAGAGATCGCAGACGCGCCGGCTGAAGGGGACGTTGATGAATCGGAAGTAGCCGTGCGGGTCGGCAAGCAGCCGGTCGAGCAGGTCGGGGTTCTCCGAGAAGTCGAAGTCCGCCGGATCGACGTAGAGCGAGGCGGCTCCAGCCGGGAGGGCGCGTTCGCCGCCCTCGTCCAGATCCGGGTCCCGTTCGGTCTCTCGATCGGCGCTCCCGTCCCCGGGTGCGCAGGCGGCTATCAGCGCGAGGCCCAGGCAGCCTGCTGCGTTGCGCACCCGACGTGCGGTCGTCGACCGAGTCATCGCCGGCTCAACCGAAGGAGGGGCAGAGATCCAGCAGATCGTAATAGAGGAGGCGAGCCAACACGTTCTCTCGATACTCGGCGGTCGAGCGGATGTCGTCGATCGGAGACACATCCTCGCGGATGGCCGGAAGGAGGTCCTCCGGTTCTCCCACCGCGGCGCCGTCCTCGAGGATCCGCTCCACGGCCGGGCAACGACATACGACGGGCGCCACGCTGTTTGCCACCACCCTCCACCCGGCATCGGATCTCGTCACCGCCACTCCTACCTTCGTGATCGCCTGCGCCCGTCGCGAGCCCACTTTCTCGAAGATCTGGACGTCGTAGGCGCGAAGCGGCACCCGAATCTCTGTCACCAGCTCGTCCGGTGACCGCCGCATCTCCTTGTACCCTGAATAGAACCCCGAGAGAGGCAGCTCGCTCCGGCCGCGGGTCGACTCGAGCACGACGACCGCGTCGTACGCCATCAGCACCGGGACACCGTCCGCCGCCGGGGAGGCGTTGACGATGTTCCCCGCCCAGCTGCCGCGCGTCTGGATCTGGATGGAACCCACCTGCCGCGCCGCGTCTATGAGGAGCGGAAGCTCGCTCCAGGCTCGGCGGTCCTCGATGATGTCCCAGTACGTCGTCAGTCCTCCCAGGACCAGCTCGTCCGCCTCCCAGCGATGCGGGCGCAGCTCCTCCACGCCCGACAGGTCCAGGTAGGATTGCTCGTGCCGCTCGGTGTGCTGCGGCCAATGAACGAGCAGGTCCGTGCCGCCGGCCATCGGTACCAGGTCGGGGTCGGAGGCGAGGGTCTCGAGCGCCTCGGCCAGGGAACCGGGGAGGAGAACGCTCACCCGGCCTCCCGATCCTCCAACGCACCCTCGATGCCTTCGATGATCCCGTCGTAGCCCGTGCAACGGCACAGGTTGCCCGCCATCAGCTCGCGCACAGGGTGGGTCTCGAGTCGGTCCGGGTGCCGCAGGATCCACTCGGCGGTCATCACCACCCCGGGCGTACAGGCGCCGCACTGCGTGGTACCCTTGGCGTGGTAGTGCGCCATACCCTCCGGATCCAGCGACTCGATGGTTTCCACGAGACGGCCACGCACCTGATAGGCGGGAACGAGGCAAGAGTCCACAGGAAGCCCGTCGAGGTAGACGGTGCACGCGCCGCACTCGCCCTCGGCACAGCCCTCTTTCGTTCCGGTGAGCCCCAGACCGTAGCGAAGGAGATCCAGGAGCCGCTCCGACGGGCTGACCTCCACCGTTGTCGGCTCTCCGTTGAGCGTGAACGAGATCCGGAGCGGATTGTCTCTCCGGCTGCTCACGATGCCTCCCCCCGCGCATGGCCGTTACTCAACAAGACCATCAGCCGCTCGGCAGTTAGGGGGATCCGGGTGGGCTGCCGTCCCGTCGCCGCGGCGACGGCGTTCAACACGGCCGGCGCCGCACCGACCAGGGGAAGCTCCCCAACGCCCTTGGCGCCTTGGGCTCCGTGCTCGTACGGGGACTCCACGAACTCGACCCGGATCGGCGGGAGATCGCCGCTCGTCGGGATGATGTAGTTGGTCAGCTGGCCGTTCTCCATCGCCCCATCCTTCCAGACGCACTCCTCGAGCAGCGCCCAGCTGATTCCCTGGGCGACGCCGCCCTGCACCTGGCCTCTGGCCAGCGTCTCGTTCAGCACAGTCCCTACATCTTGCACCGAGACAAAATCCAGCACGCGCACGTTGTACGTTCGCAGGTCGACCTCGACCTCTGCCACGTGTGCAGCCCAGCCGAACGCTCCATACGCGTCTCCGACGTAGTTCTCTTCATCCCACTCGATGCCGGGCGGCGGCTCGTAACGCGCCCGCCCGAGCAGCTGTTCCCCGGGATGCGCCGAATGCCAGGCGATGATCGCGTCTTTCAGGCTGGCTCCCCGGCCTTCCCCGGCCTGCCGGCACAGGTCGTCGCAGGCCCTCTCCACCAGCCGGCCGACGACCATCGCGGTCCTGGACCCGACGGTCGGTCCGCTGTCCGGGACCAGGTGCGTGTCCGGCTCCGCGATCGAGATCTCCGATGGATCGTAGCCTAGGCGGTCGGCGGCGAGCCGGGTGAAGACGGTGATTTGTCCCTGTCCCATCTCCGTGGCGGCGCAGAGGACCTGCACTCCGCCATCCGGATGGCCCTCCACGTGGAGGCGCGAATCCAGCAACACCTCGCCGCTTCCGGTGAAGCCGGCGCCATGGTAGAAGGCCGCCATCCCGATTCCGCGGCGCAGGTAGCGGTGCTCCGAGTTCCGGACCCAGTGCTCTCTCCTCCTCCGCTCGTAGTTCGAGAGCGCGAGCGCGCGATCCACGATCTCCAGCCTGTCCACGCCGTCCCCGATCACCTGGCCCGTGGCTGTGGTCTGTCCGTCGCGGATCATGTTGATGCGCCGCAGCTCCACCGGATCCATCCGAAGCCGATCGGCGATGACGTCCATGTGGCGCTCGACCGCGAAGTGAGCCTGCGGGTTGCCGAAGCCTCGGAAGGCGCCGTACGGCACCGAGTTCGTGAACATTGCCCGACCCTGGATGCGCACGTTGTCGCAGTGATAGGGACCCGCCGCGTGGATGATCGCTCGGCTGAGGACCACGGGGGTCAAGGTGAGGTAGGCGCCGCCGTCCATGACCACCTCGATCTCCTGCGCGATGAGATGACCGTTCTCGTCCACTCCCGTCCGGTGCCGGACTCGCGAAGGATGGCGCTTTGTCGTCGCGGCCATGTCCTCCGTCCGGTCGTAGATGAGCTTCACGGGCACCCGCGACTTGAGCGCGAGCAGCCCAGCGTGAAGCGCCACCATGGAAGGAAACTCCTCCTTGCCCCCGAAGCCTCCGCCGGTCGGCGTTTGGATGACCCGGATCTCCTCTTCCGAACGGTTCAGCGCGGGTTTCAGCGCCTTCACGACGTAATAGGGACATTGCATCGAGCCCTTGATGATCAGCACGTCGTCGTCCAGGTACGCCAACATGCCCTGCGTCTCCAGGTAGACATGCTCCTGGGCGCCCGTCTCGTAGACGCCCTCGACGACGATCGGAGACTCGGCCAGCGCCCGCTCTACGTCGCCCTTCTCGATCGACAGGCGCTTGAGGACGTTGTCCTCGCCGTACTGGATCAGATCAGGACTCGGGAGCGTGCGGAAATCGAGAGCCGGCGGGTCGATGTCGACGATGACCTGCACCTCGCGCAGCGCGCGGCGGGCCACCTCGCGCGACGGGTGGGCTAGCAGGAGGACGGGCTCGTGCACGTGGCGGACGTAGCCGGGCGCCAGCGCCGGTTGATCGTACTCCATCAGGTAGACGGCGTTTCTGCCCGGGATGTCGGTGTGGTCGACGATCACGAACTCGGACCAGTCCACCCCGTCTCCAAAGACGATCTTGGCGATGCGGCCTCTCGCCGCGGGGCTGCGGACCGTGGCTCCCCAGAGGAAGCCCTCCAGCGCAAGATCATCGACGTAGCGCTCTCGTCCCGTCAGTTTGGAGAGGCCCTCACGACGGAGCATCGAGGAGCCTTCCGCCGCAACGTCGGCAAGCCTTCGGGGCCGCGGCTTCGGGGCCGGTCGAGAGCTCATGGCACGCACCACCGCGTTGAAGTGTGAAACAATGATTGTCACTGATGGTGGGGCTCCGTCCGCCGGCTAGCAACGGCGGCCTGGACGAGGAGATGAGATAAGCCGATGAACGCCGACAGCGACCCTTCCAGCCGCTTCATGCGGGAGGCCCTTCGTTTAGCCGTGGAGAGCGCCGCATCGGGCAACGGCGGTCCCTTCGCGGCCGTAGTGGTCAAGGACGGCGAGATCGTAGGTCGCGGCTCCAACGGTGTGACCGGACAGAACGATCCGACGGCCCACGCCGAGGTGGAGGCGATCCGCGACGCCTGCAGGAATCTGGGCACCTTTCGACTGGACGGATGCGAGATCTACTGCAGCAGCGAGCCTTGCCCGATGTGTCTGGGTGCCATCTACTGGGCCCGGTTGGAGGGGATCCATTACGCCAACGATCGGGGTGTCGCGGCGGAGGCCGGCTTCGACGATGCGTTCATCTACGACGAGATTGCTCGGCCGATCGGGCGCAGGGTGTTGCCTACGCGGCAACTGACCGTGGACGGGGCCGACGAGGCCTTTCGCGTATGGGCGGATCTGGAGGACCGGATCGAGTACTGATCCGGCGGGTCCGCCGGAAAATCGCTACCGCTTCTTCCTCGCCTTTTTCAGAAGCTCGCGCGGATCCGGACCCGTCGTGCACTCCGAGCCGCCCGGGCTCACCGGTTCCGGCGGCCCCGGAAACCGCGGCGTGCACGGAGGCTTGGGGAAACGATACGGGCGCCTGCGGTCCCGTGGAGCCCTCCCCCGGTTGCTCTTTGCCATCTGAACCACCGCCTTTCTACCGTTATTCTAGTGCGGCAGGTGACCATACGCATTTACCCCGCGTATTGTGTCGGAGATCGCCGACGTCCCTGACCCGGTGCGAGGAAGATGACCGCTCAACGAGCGCCGAATCGCGAGGCCGTGCGGATCGCCATGTGGTCCGGACCGCGCAACATCTCCACCGCCCTCATGCGATCGTGGGGGAGTCGGCCAGATACGTATGTCTGCGACGAGCCGCTGTACGCCTTCTATCTGCTGACCACGGGCCGAGACCACCCGGGCCGGGCGGAGATCCTGCGTGAGCACGACACGGACCCAGGCAGGGTGATCGCGTGGCTGACGGGGGAGGTCCCGGAGGACAAGCGGATCTTCTATCAGAAGCAGATGGCCCATCATCTCCTCCCCGGCGTGGAGCGCGATTGGTTGAGCAACGTTCGGCACGCGTTTCTCATCCGCGAGCCAAGGGAGATGCTCACCTCGCTGATCCGGGTCACGCCCGATCCCTGCCTCGACGACACCGGGCTTCCGCAGCAGTGGGAGCTGTTCGAGCGGGCTGTCGCCGAGACCGGAACGCTGCCGCCCGTGATCGACGCGCGAGATGTGCTCGAGGACCCGGCCGGGCTTCTGGTCGCCCTCTGTGGTGCCCTGGAGGTACCGTTCATGGAGTGCATGCTCGCGTGGGAGCCGGGACCGCGCCCGACGGACGGCGTGTGGGCGAAGCACTGGTATGCCTCCGTGGAGGCTTCGAAGGCCTTCCGGCCGTATAGTCCGAAGCCCGATCGCGTGCCCGCCGGGCTGCAGGAGCTCCTCGACGAGTGCCGGCCGATCTACGACCGGCTGCACGCAGAACGCCTAACCGCCTGAGGGAGATGCTTCAGCATTACGACGAGAGAAACCGCGATCTGATCGTGAACGTGAACGGCCGCCTGCTGCACCGGGACGAAGCGGGGATCAGCCCCTTCGACAGCGCGGTGCAGGGAGGGGACGCCGTGTGGGAAGGCCTGAGGCTGTACGAGGGCCGGATCTTCAAGCTGAAGGAACACCTGGACCGGCTCCGCGCATCCGCCGCTGCCCTCGCCTTCGAGGGGCTGCCGACCCACGAACAGATCATGAGCGAGATCCGACGCACCCTCGAGGCCAACGGTATGAGGGATGGCGTTCACATCCGGCTGACGCTGTCGCGCGGCGAGAAGATCACATCGGGTATGGACCCGCGGCTCAATCGCTCAGGCCCGACGCTCATTATCCTGGCCGAGCATAAGCCGCCGGTCTACGGGCGGGATGGAATCCGGCTAATCACGAGCTCGATCCGTCGCCCGCCGCCCGACGTACTGGACCCGAAGATCCATCACGCCAACCTGATCCCCTCCATCCTGGCCAAGATCGAGGCCAACCTGGCCGGAGCGGACGACGCCCTGATGCTTGACATGCGGGGCTTCATCGCGGAGACGAATGCCACCCACATCTTCGTCGTCCAGGCCGGGCGGGTTGCCACGGGGACGACCCGGGCGTGCCCCGAGGGAATCACGCGGGCGACGGTGCTGGAGTTGTGCGAGCGGAACGGGATCCCCGTTGAGGTTCGGGACCTCTCCACGACAGATGCCTATGGCGCGGATGAGATGTTCTGTACCGGCACGATGGGAGAGCTGGCTGCCGTGATCGAGTTGGAGGGCCGGGCAATCGGCACGGGAGAGGTGGGCCCTCTCACCCGGCTGCTCAGCGAGCTGTATGCTGCCGAGACAGCGTCGGGCGGTATCCCGATTCTGGAGGCGCCGGAGACCTCTGCAGGCAGCTAGCGACCGCGGGTCGGGCCGGGGTCCTCGACGGGGAGCGAGTCCGCGGAGGTGCCGGTCTCATCGGGCGCGAGCGAGTCCACGGCTGCCAGGGAATCGGCATACAACCTCTTCGCGCGATTCAGGAGCGCCTGTGCCTCCAAGGAGGGCACGCCCAGGTTGGACCCGCCGAACTCGCGCATCACGGCCACGTTGAGCGCCTGCACGAGGCCGTCCCCATCGAGCACGGGACCTCCGCTGCTTCCGCGAGTGGTCTCTGCATCGTAGACCACCGCCGTGGAGCTGGACTGACCGACGATCCCCTTGGTGGCCAACGGGGCGATGTGCCCCGCTTCCGACAGGCGGCGGGCGACCGACCAGAAGTCGCGATCGGAATCGCTCATGATCGAGTCCACGAACGCGGGATCGGTTCGGGCCAGGAGTGCCTGGATGCCCGTCGGATAGCTGAGAACGACGACCTCCTCACCGGGCGCCGCGAGCGAATCGCTCAACTCCAGGGGTTCGACGCCTTCCACGAGAGGACTGCAGCACAGCACAGCCAGGTCCACATCGCCCGCGCTCAGCACCGGATGCAGCCCGAACGGTTCCGAGATACCCGGGAGGTAGCCGATGAAGCGACTCATTCGGGGAAGCCAGCCCTCCCGCAGGAGAGCTCGGGCCGTCTGATCGAAATCCCAGGGGATGGCGAGGTGTCGGTTGGTGAGGAGCAGGCCTTCCTCGGAGGCCACGAAGGCGGTTCCGGTGAACTGGCGCTGATACTCGGGGCCCTGGCCATCCACACCCAGGAGCAGACCACCGGGCGCACGCACGGAAGCTCCGTCCGGCGAGAGGGCGACTCTGAGCAGCCGTCCGCTCTCGGCCTCGGCAAAGCCGTACGCGCCCTGCAGGAGGACGATAGAGCGTGTCGCGTCGGAGATGATCCTCCGGGCATCGAGGCTCCGCTCCTCCAGCGCCTCGAGCCGTTCGGCCAGCTGCGCCTCGAGGTCCAGGCGGATTCGCTCGAGCTCCTGCTCGGTGAGTGAGTTCTGCTCGCTCTGCTCCAGGAGGGCGCTGATCTCCCGGAGCATGGAGGCGTCCGCCTCGACTCGGCGGCGCAGGGCCCAGCCCTGGAGTGCCAGCGCGAGGATGGAGGCCATGAGCGCGATCAGCACGACGGCGGCTACGGCCCGCGAGGCCGGACCCGTTTGCGTGAGGATCTCGCGCGGCAAGCCTGAGAAGAGAATGGCCAGGCGGCCGAACCAGCCGGCCCCGCTCCGCCGTGCGCAGTCCACGCAATCGCCGAGCGCTTCCGGGATCGTCTTGTAGGGTCGGTCGGGGCCTCTATGGAGACGGAAGCGAAGGAAGGGGCCGTTCTCACCGATCTGGAGGAGGTCCCCCGAGGCGAGCTGGGCTTGCGCCACGCGCTCACCGTTCACTCGAACGATCTCGCCAGGCGCCGAGACGATCTGGAATGTTGAGTCTTCCAGGCGAAGCTCGGCGTGGTGCTCCGCGACCGCCGGCTCGCGGTCGGCGGGGAAGTGGATCTCGGATTGGATTCCGGTGCCGATTCGGATCCGCGGGCCGCTCGAGACCTCCGTCGTGCCTCTGAGTGCGCCCGAGAGGTGGACGATGATCGACCTGACGAGAGGGGGCTCGGCGGTCCTCTCCTCGGGGTCCTGCGGCTCGGCGTGGCCGCGGAGCTCCGTCATCGGCGTCTCCGTTAAGGGATGAATCCGCCGGGAAGTTGGGTGCCGAGGGCAGTGGAGGGAAGTATGGCCCGGCTCGGCCGGGCCGGCGGTCAGCGCTCCAGCTGGAGGATCCTCCCCGACGTGTCCACGGAGAAGACGGGCTCTGGCGAGAGATCGGCGCCCACCCAGATGGAGCGCTTGGGACCGATGCGCACAGCGAGGCTGAGCGAAAAGCCGTCGGCGGCCGACGTGTCCACGGCGTAGCCCGCATCTGCGAGGGACGCCGCGGAGACCGATGAGAGCGGGTTCGACGAGCCGACGTTAAGCCACCCCGTCAGGAGTTCCGAGTCGAACACGGATTCGCGCCAGTGGCCATCCTGCGTGCCGGTGCCGCCCGTGTTCTCAACGGGAACGGGGACGCCCGCATAGGCTCCGCCTCCGATGCCGTCGAAAGCGCTAATGGCCTCGCTGCCCGTGAAGTACGGGTCCGGAGACCCCGCATCGGTGATGAGGCCCAAGCTCTGCCAGAGCGTGCCGAACCCGATGACGTGTCCCATCTCGTGGAGGACGAGCGCCTCGAGAATCCCAAGCCCTTGGGCCGCGTTCAGGTCGTCTTCGTCCAGCGTCAGTTGGCCGGTGATCGGGAGCATGCTGCTGGCACGGATGAAGCAGGGGCCGGCCTGGCCCAAAGCTCCACCGGCTCCGTCGATCGGCTCCACCTTCACGAAGATGACGAGATCGTCGATCGTCTCGTGGACCGCCCCATGGCAGCTGCCACCGTCGTAGTCCATGGCGACGCTCGGCAGGTCGCCCGTAATGATCTCCTCCCACCGCGCTTCCGCGGCCGAGAAGGCCGGGGCGAAGGTCGACGTTCCATCCACGAAACGGAGCTGTATGTCGAACCCCGGAGAGGGTGGTGGAGGAGGAGGTGGAGGCGGAGGCGGAGGAGGCGGCGGCGGCGGAGCTTCGACGGTCACGCTGACGCTGACCGAAGCGGTCGCCCCGTTCGAATCGGTGGCTTGCAGGGTGACCGTGTGGCTGCCGACGGAGAGATCGTCGCGGGTAAGAGAGCCTCCCGTTCCCAACGCTCCATCCCGGTTGGAGGACCACTCGAGGGACGAGCCAGGCACCGCGCCATCCTCAGGGTCGGTCGCGCTTCCTTCGAAGGTGATCGAGGTCCCCGTGGCGTAGCTGGCGCCCGGCTGCGGCGTCGAGATCGATGGTGCGGGGGCCTCGTTGGGCGCCGGTGGTGGCGCGGGCGGAGGGGCCGGCGGAGGGGCCGGCGGTTGCACGCTCCCGCCCGGCGGAGACCCTCCCGGCTGCGTGGGCCCGTTCTGGCATGCGGAGGTACCCGCGGTGAACACGATGCAAAGCGCCGCTGCCAGCGCACGTCCTAGCGGTCCGTAGTCCATCGGGCGCCGCGAGTCGCGGCCGGTTCGGGTCTCCAGGGTGGCCTCCGAGAAGTCTCCAAGTGCCAACGGGTTGCTGCGCCCCGCATCGTTCTGCAAGCGGGTTGCCGTCACCCGGATCCTCGGGCCACAAGATGTATCGAAGGGCTACTTCCTTACGTGATATCGTATTACGCCGGTCGCCGGGTTGGCGGGAGTGGAGTGGTGGTGCCGGCCGCACGCCGGCTCTTATGCAGAAATGTCAGACTTCTTTGCGATCGACCACATAGATGTTTCGCTGTGCGGTAGGCAGCAGCATAAGGTCGAAGACGTTGACGTGCTCCGGCGCGTTGATGACGTAATGGATGGCATCGGCGACGTCTTCGGCCAGAAGCGGCTGAAACCCTCGGTAGATGGCGTCCGCCTGCTGACGATCGCCGCCAAACCGGACGAGTGAGAACTCGGTGTGCACGAAACCCGGATCCACGCCCGAGACTCGGATCGGCGTGCCGGCCACGTCCAGGTTCATTCCCTCCGTGAGGGCTCGGACGGCGAACTTGGTCGCGTTGTACACGTTGCCCCGCGGATAGACCTGGTGGCCCGCCGTGCTCCCGATGTTGACGATGTGGCCGCGACCGAGCTCGATCATCTGGGGTAGGAAGGAGCGGCTCACGTGAAGGAGGCCCTTCACGTTGGTGTCGATCATGCGATCCCAGTCCTCCGGATCTCCCTCCTGGAGCGGAGCCAGGCCACTCGCCAGGCCGGCGTTGTTGATGAGGACATCCGGGACGAGCGACGCCTCCTTCATCTCCGCTGCCTCCGCCTCGACGGCGTCTCTATCCCGTACATCCACGCCGGCTACCCGGATTTCGAGCACCGCTTCTTCACGGAGCTCATCGGCCAGGTCGGCGAGTCGATCCTGCCGACGAGCCCACAGGGCCAGGTTCGCGCCTTCGGCCGCGCAACGCCGCGCGCAGGCCTCGCCGATGCCGGCGGAGGCGCCCGTGATCAGGATCAGCTTGTCTCGAATCCGGTTCATATCTTCCGTGCCTCGGATCAGACGATCGCTTCGATGGATTTCCCCGACTCGCTGCCATACTATGGGAGGCCGAAATCGCTCGCGAGCGGATCTCGAAGAGGGGAGGCAGGCCATCCGGATCATCCACGAGTTCGATCCCTTCCTCTGGCAGATATCCGGTAACTTCGGAGTCCGCTGGTACGCGCTTCCCTACATCATCGGCTTCGTGCTGGCGTACCTGTTCCTCAAGCGCGTCGCGCGGCGAGGGGAGGTCGAGAATCTCACCGATGAGACGCTCGACACGTACATCGTCTACCTGTTCGCGGGCGTGCTCCTCGGCGCGCGCTTCTTCCACGTCTTCGTGTTCGAGTTCTCCAACTACGGCTTTGATCCGCTTCGCTGGATCGCGGTTTGGAGAGGCGGTCTCTCATTCCACGGAGGGCTCGTGGGCGGCATGGTGGGGACCTGGCTGTTCTCCCGCCGGTACGGCGTTTCGTTCTACGCGCTCGTGGACCGGGTGATTATCGTAGCGGCCTTCGCGCTCGGGCTCGGCCGCATCGGAAACTTCATCAACGGCGAGATGCCAGGAACGCCGTACGACGGAGCCTTCTGCGTGGACTACTCGCAGAATCGGCACATGACCAACCCGCCGCAGGAGTGTCGCCACCCGACACAGCTTTACGAGATGGTCAAGAACTGGTTCATCATGGGCGTGCTCTACCTCGAGTACCGCTACCTGAAGCCGAGGCCCGGCGTCATCTTCTGGACCTTCGTGACCCTCTATGGCCTGATCCGGTTCTTCCTCATGTTCGTCCGCGACGAGGTTCGTGTTTTCGGCGGACTCACCCTGTCTCAGATCTTCTCCGCCCTGATGGCAGTCACCGGGGCGGCCGTGCTCGTCTGGCTCACCAGCCGAGGCAGCGGGGAGCGGGCGCCGACCGGCTAAGCCTGGCCCCAAGCGCTTGCAGGGCATGGCGTTGAGGAGTCACTCGGGCCTTCAGGCCGAGTTCGCTCGCAGATTGCTTGGCCGATCGCGCTAATTGCCTTCCAGGAGGGGTGTTCTCGGCCGGCTGCATGCGCCAAGCTTGAGCGCCAACGGCTGCCGCACGGCCAGCCATCTGAGCCGCGAGGCAGCGTTCGTGCGCGACGCCACCGCTTCCGCCAAACGGATCAACACCCAACGTCCGATCAACGCAAATGCTTGCTACTCATGCACCTACAGGCGGGATCTCGAGCGTTCCGCTCCGATCTCCGACTTTGCGCCCGTCGGGCAGGTGTGGACGGGCAGCGGCGCTCTGTCCCGAGAGGGCCTCCTTCCAACCTGTTACTGGGCCGCGAATCGGCGCGAAGCCTGCCATACGGAAAGGGAGAATCGATAGCCGTGAGCACGGGGAGGTACCCAGCATTCCGGAAAGGAGACCGGAGACGGGCTGAGGCAGATGCGAAAAGCGCCGAGTACTTGGCCTGCGATCTTGCGCCGCGGGGCGTCCGGCCCCGCGGGTTGGCTCGGCTTCGCTCTGGTGGCCCTCCTCCTGATCCCTTCCCTTCTCCCCAGCTGGGAACCCGGCTGGCGCAAGCTGGAGCTTGCTGCGCCCGATCCGCCGCCCACTCTCCTCATCATCGAACCACCTCTGCTGGCCAAGCTTCAGACGCTCGCCGCGGGCTTGCGAGCCGAGATCGCGCTCTGCCTCTTCGGTTCCGTGCAGGGTGACACCGCACGGCTCGACGACTTCCACATGCCGGAACCGACCCTCTCGACGGCCAACAAGTCGCTCGTTCGGCCCTGTCCGGAGAGAACTCTGGCCGTCTGGCACAACCACCCGCTCGACGGCACGTCCGGCTATTCGCTGAGAGGGACTTGGCGTACGACCCAGCCGGCGCGTCAGGCGCACCGACTGTGCGTGCTGTCCAGGACCGACATTCAGACCTCGGTTCGGTTCAAGCATCCGTTCGTGATCATCGGCGTCGACCGCGACACCTGGTGCTGGTGGACCCGAGAGGAGGTCGAGCGCCTGGCCGAGAGCGGAGTCTGGCCGGGCCTTCCGGCTCCGGAGAGGCTGGTTACCCGGGATGGGGGGCTGTCATCGCAGGGACCGCTGGCCGGCGGGGGCGTGAATAAAGTAAAAACCCGGCACAGCCTCGGGGCGCCCCGGTAGCTGATCCGCGTCGGCGCGTCCTTGCCTTTCGGGGCCACAGACCCGAGCCTGGGCGAATGCGCCGGCCACTCATAGCCGCCAACTGGAAGATGCACCTCGGACGCGCGGAGGAGGCCCTTGGCCTCGTGCGCCGGATCCGGCACCCCCTGGGCAACATCGAGGGCGTGGAGGTGGTGCTGTGTCCGCCTTTCACGGTCCTGCCCCTCCTTGCCGAGGTGCTGGGACCGTCGCCGATCGCGCTCGGTGCCCAGAACATGCACTGGGCGGAGCGGGGCGCTCATACGGGGGAAATCTCTCAGAGCATGCTGGTCGGGCTCTGTCAGTACGTGATTCTCGGGCACTCGGAGCGGCGCGCCACCGGCGGCTCGATGGAGGATGACGCCGCGATCAACCGGAAGGTGAAAGCCGCCTTCGGCGGCGGCCTGATTCCGATCGTCTGTGTCGGCGAGAGCGCCGAGCAACGGGAGGCGGGCGCGACCGATGAGGTCGTGCGAGGCCAGGTCTCCTGCGCGCTGGCCGAGCTCGAGTCAGACCAGGCTCGGCGCTGCGTTCTGGCCTACGAGCCGATCTGGGCGATCGGCAGCGGCGAGCCAGCGACTCCTGCCGAGGCGAATCGGACCATAGCGCTGGATGTGAGGCGCGCGATCGCGGACCACATCGGCGAGGACGCCGCACGGGAGGTGAGGGTTCTGTACGGCGGGAGCGTTGGCCCGGACAACGTCGCGGCGTTCATGGTCATGCCGGACATCGACGGAGCACTGGTGGGCGGCGCCAGCCTGGGCCCCGAGTTCGTGGAGCTGGTGCTACGCGTTTCCGCTGGACGCTGACGGCTTCGAAGATCGCGTCAGGTCGAAGGGGTGCACAGGATCGTCTCGAACGACAAAGACACGATACGCCCGAGCGGACTCCCCTCGGATTCCGCGTCGACCCGAGAGTCGAGGATCCTGAAGATTCCGGATCCCACCGGCGTCGCGGAGAGCGTCCGTCTGGCGTCCTCGAGCTGATCCTTCGATTGATCGCCCGGCCACAGGAGGACACGCACGGCGGCGGCCATCGTCTCGTAGTCCTTGTCGTTCAAGACGAAGGAAAACGACCGCTCGCTTACCTGAACGGCTGCTTCCGCCGAGACGCCGTAACCGGTGTCCACGTAGCGTGCGTTGGAGAAACGGTATGGAGGTGTCGCGACCCAGGAGTACTCCCTCTCCGGCTTGTCGACGCTGCGGACCTCGATGGTCCAACCGGAAGGATTGGGCGGGCTCTGGCGGGTAGGAGCGAGCCGGAAGTGGAGGCGCGGTGAGAACGGCGCCTCGAATTGCTCTCCGGCCAACACCTTGCCAACCAGCTTGACCGTGTCGCAAGTGACGGCCGGAAGCTCCTGCGCTCCTGCCATGCTGGGCACGGCCGGACCAGCCGCCAGAAGAAGCAGGCAAACAAGGCGGCGATCGGACACCTCCTGCTTCGAGGAAAGGCGCCGGGTGTAGCGCATCACTCCGCCAGCGCGACCTCATCCACCACGCCGACGATCACGGCGCGCACAGCGCCAGGGTCGATGCCGAGGATCTGCCGCGCGCCGTTCCCCTCGTCGATCACCAGCACCGTGTCGCCCGGACCCGCCTGGGCCACATCGACCGCGATGTCGTACTCGCCGCTCTTCCGTCCGTCGAGGTCCAGATGATCGACCAACAACAGTCGCCTGCTTTCCAGGTGGGGTGTCTTGATCGTTGCGACCACCGAACCGACGACCTGCCCGATGTACACGCTCAGGGGCTCCCGGCCGAGCGACGCCATTCAGCGGTGGGTCCGGGCAGCTCCGGCGGAGCGTCGATCTCGTCCACGATTCCCGTGATCGCCAGGTCCACCGGCACGAACACCTCCGGTAGCGCTTGGGCGCCCTCGCGACTGGCCACCATGAACACGAGATGGCCGGGACCGGCCTGGGCGGTGGCATCGGCGGCGACCTGGGGTTCGCCCAGCGGGCCCAACTCCCGGTCCAGCGGCTGAACGATGAGAAGCTTGATGCCCTCGAGCCCCTCGTACTTGCGGGTCGCCACGACGGTTCCGATCACGCGCCCGAACTTCACCGCGCTCTCCTCGGCGTGCCCTCAGGGGGTCCCGTCAAAGGTCCTCCAACACGCGGGCGCTGAAGCGGGTCGCGTCCGCCACGTTCTCCCACATCTCGGCGTGCAGCTGTGAGATGACGACCTGTCGCACGAGCAGATTCGGCCGCTCCAGCGCGCCGACGCCGATCTCCACGGCGGCTTCCACATCGGCCACGAGGCCAGAGTAGAGGACGATCCCCTTCCCGCCGAGGCCGTCGGCCAAGCGGACCTCGACCAGGCGAACATCGGCCCCTTTGACTCCCGCATCCGCCGCGTGGATCGCCGAGGCGACGGTGGTTGTCTCGACGACGCCCAGAGCGTCCGTGGCGCCTGGCACCCGGCCGCCGCCGATGGCGTCCACGACCTCGGAATGAACGTTCGGAAGGAACACGAGGTCGAGGATCGTATCTCCGCCCACCTCGCGGCCGGCATCCAGCGACTCCTGGACTTCCGCGACGGTACCGCCGATCAGTACGAGGTAGCGGCCCGGCTGCACCGTCCCCGCCCGGATGACGGCGATATCGGCCCGCTTGACCATCGCGTCGGCCGCCTCGATGCCGACGGCGATGCTGGTGAAATCGATGAGGCCGAGGGCCGGGTCGATCATACGATTCGGAACGAGTCCTTCAGCACGCAGCGGCGGATACGGCTGAAGCTGATGGGGTTGGTGATTCCCTCTCCGGTTGGGCTGGCGATGGTGAAGGAGCAGAAGCCCTCGCCGCCGTAGCCGAGCCCGTCGAAGGAGGCGCCGTTCTTGACGAAGATGCTGCAATCCATCTCCCGGGCCATCCGGCTCAGATGGTCCAGGTCCTTGGAGTGCATGACGGCGGTGTGCCTGAACCCGTGCTCCGCGGGCTTGGCGAGGTCGATCCCCTCGTCTGCATCCCGCACCCTCAC
>JBDHFW010000034.1:0-38670 GCA_039590175.1 Gemmatimonadota bacterium
ATGATCTGCTCCGCCGTGTAGCGCCTCCTCGCCATCTCTGACCTCCTTCCCTCCGGTCTCAACCAGCCGATATTCTAACTCTACGACTGGTCTCGTTTATGGGGGGCAGGTCAGGCGAGTTAGGCGGCATATCAGTGTTGAAACAGATGGACGACTTCGCGTTCAAGAGGGCGGCAAAGGAGTTCCCGAAGCTCTGCCGAGAAGCAGCTCAGAGGACCGCTGAAGATTCGGCTGCGTCCAAGGGAGCCTCGAGATGATTAGCCTGTGGACTCGCTCTCGCGATGTTTCTTGCGCTACTACGAGCGCGATACAGGAGCCTGTCGTGGTGATTCCGGACCCGCCCTGCGTCGCCGGGCTGCGCCCTTGAGATTGCTCATCGCCCGAGATCCTGCCTCGAACTTCGCACGGTGAGTTGCCTTCGAGTGAGAAGCCTGTGAACACCCAGCGCCTTGAGTCGCTCGCCGCACAATGGCGCGAACATGCGGATACGCTGGAGCGGTTCGGTGCCGGCGGGCACGCCGGGCTGCTTCGCGTCTGCGCCGAGGACCTAGAGGAAAGGGTCCGAGCTTGGCTGGACGAGCCTCTCGCAGTCGCACTGGCAGCGGACGAGTCGCACTACTCCGAGAGCCACCTTAGAGCACTCTTGAAGGAGGGTGCTGTCCCGAACGTCGGAGGGGCGGGCAGACCCCGTATCCGCCGGCGAGACCTTCCCCGAAAGCCGTGCAAGTCTAACCCCGAGTCGATCGCCGATGAGGCGCTTCGCCTAAGGCTATAGAGCTGAAGTGTTGCCCATCGCTCCCGATTGTCACCATATTGGCACTCATGTCTAGACTCGAGGCGTTTCGGCGGGCACTGATTGAAGCACCGGGCAGCCTGCGCGAGCTGGCCCGTGCTGCACACGTCAGTCACACGCTGCTGGCCCGAGTGCGCGACGGCGAGCGGGAACTGACCGACGAGACCGCAAGCGCGGTCGCCGCCGCGCTCCGCGGCTGGAGCGATCGCTGCGCAGAGCTTGCCGACGCCTTGGAGAGAGGAGGTGACAATGACTAAACGCAAACGGCGAGACTGGCCCTACACGGCCGGTGAGTACGGGTGGACGGTCCGCGCATACGACCGTAGCGGGGTGTGCTACCTGTCGACCTCGGATGGTCACGGCGGGTGCCTACGCCGCAGCCTCCGGCACCGAGATCGTGAGCGAGCGAGGAGACAGGCCCATGAGGAAGCACTGAAGCTCAGGCAGGGTCTCTCTGCGCTCGCCGGACCGCCGACGCTGTCCCAAGTACTGGAACTCTACCTTGAGGAGGTGACGCCAACGAAAGTACCGAGCGTGCAGTCCGAGGACCGTCGGCAGGCGAAGATGTTTCGGCGGCTGTGGGGCAACGGGTTCGATCTGCGCACTATCTCCCGACGTGTGTGGGACCGATTCCTTCGCGAACGCAAGAGTGGTGCGGTGGATGGCCGCGGGCACACCGTACAGGAGGGCAAGCGGCGAGTGGTCTCAGAGCGAACGGTCGAGCGGGACCTTCGCTTCCTCCGGGCTGTGTGTAGGTGGGCGACGGAGTACCGCGACCGTGACGGCCGGCTGCTCCTGGAGCACGACCCGACTCGCGGCCTGCCCGTCCCCAGAGAGATGAACCCAGAACGTCCTGTCGCAACGCATGACCGCGTGGACGCGATCCGCGAGCACTACCACAAACCCCTCATGGTGACCCGCTGGCACGCCGAGAGGGAACTTCGCGAGACATACCTGCCCGAGGTGTTCGAGATCATCGTCGGGACCGGTCGCCGGGTCCGTACGGTGCTTGCGCTCCGATACGAAGACCTGGATCTAGAGGCCACGCCGAGCTGCCCCGACGGCGCGATCACCTGGCCCGAGGACACAGACAAACAGGGCAAGCGGTGGCGCTGCCCGATCTCCGCTTCGGTGCGACAAGCACTGGACTCGGTGACCCGAAAGCGACCCCGCGTCGGAGACGGCCCGCTATTCCCCTCCCCGAAGAACCTGGACAAACCCGTCAGGTATGAGCTGGCCTGCAAGTGGCTGAGGGAAGCCGAAAAGGCGGCGGAACTGAAGCCACTGAAGCGGGGACGGTGGCACCCCTACCGCCGACTATGGGCAACCTCTCGAAAGGATCTTCCCGATGTGGACGTCGCTCAAGCGGGCGGCTGGAGCAGTCTGGAGGCGCTCAAGCTCGCTTACCAGCGGCCAGACGAGGAAACCATGCTGCGGGTGGTGCAGCACGACACGGAGCTGAGAGAGGTTAGGTAGGATGCCGAACCTGACACAGAATCTGACACACCCAAACAGCCCACCAAAAACCCCCACCATGTAACTACAAGCGGGGACTGGCTTTCCAGAAAGCGGGCGACCGGTCTCGAACCGGCGACCTTCAGCTTGGGAAGCTGACGCTCTACCAACTGAGCTACGCCCGCACAACTATCCGAACTTGGCTATACCGCGGCTCGCACCCTCCCCCCACGACCCTCTCTACAGCCCGTCTCGAGCGTCCATCCAACTGGCGCCCGCTGAAGGAAGCCACGAGAACCAATGGGGCGGGAGGGACTCGAACCCCCGACTTCTGCGATGTGAACGCAGCGCTCTAGCCAGCTGAGCTACCGCCCCCGGACCACGTCTATGCGGACGCTCGGGGAATCCCGAGAAACCGACGGTCGAAGCGTGTCGGATCCCGAAGAGCGGGCGACCGGATTCGAACCGGCGACCTCAACCTTGGCAAGGTTGCGCTCTACCAGCTGAGCTACGCCCGCGCGCCTGTGCCGGAGAGTTACCTCCAGAGGCAAAAAAGGAGCCGCTTGTCCCCGCGGCTCCCATGCCCGAAAGCTATCTGCTTTGTAGCAACTGTCAACGTTGCTGAGTCGCCATATCGCCACCGCGGTCGCACCGCGGTCGCGCCCTCGCACCACCGCCGCGACGTGCCCGGAGGTGCTCGTCGAACGCTCAGGCCCTCCACGGCATGAGAAGCCGGCGCACGGCGGCAGGGTTGTCGAGAGCCAGCCGGAGGTACGACTTCTCTGCGTGGGCGCGTGTACTGATGTAGCACTTCGTGCAGCTGTTCTGCTTGGTGAAGCTCTCGAGCATGTCCTCCTGGCGGTCGAAGTACGCCATGACCATCGCGCACGGCGTCATCCGTCCGTCCGGGTTTACGACCAGGAAGCGGCGACCCGCCTCGCAGCCGGGAATCCCCTCTTCGGAGAGGAAGCGGTAGAACTCCCTCAGCGTCCGCGCCGTCGTGTAGACCGGATAGCCCCCGCGCCGCATGTTGATCAACTCCTCGATCACCTTGCGGAGATCCTCGAGGCCGTCGCCGCTGATGAGGCCGCTCCGGTCCTGAACGCGCAGGTGCGTGTAGACGGAGAAATTGATCGGCAGGCCCCACTCTTTCGCGAGCCGCACCATGTCGGGCGCGTCGCGATAATTCCACGCCGAGATGCACACGTTCAGGCTGACATCGTCTCGCTCCGACGTGCGGGCCAGCTCCGGCAACACCTCTGACATCTTCTCGAAGAGACCCGGAATGCGGCGGAAGTCGGAGTGGCGGTCGTCGGGGTAGTCCAGCGACACGGAGAGCTGGTGCATTCCTGCCCTCTTGAGCCGGAAGAAGCGCTCTGGCGTGAGCTGCGACGCGTTCGTCACCACGACGATCCACGGAAGGCCGCCGGGGTTCGCGATCGACTCGAGAATCTCATAGATGTCGCCCCGAGCCAGAGGCTCGCCGCCCGAGATGTTGACGACCACGGGCTTGAGCTGATGGCTGATGGCACCGTACTCGGCCGGCTCCAGCCTTTTCTCCTTGATGGGACCGCCCCAGTTGCAGTGCCAGCAGTTCGCCGTACACGCGTGCGTGATCTCGAAGGAGACCGTCAGGGGCTTGTTCTGAATCGTGTTCAGCATCCCGCGCCAGGCCATCTGCGCCCCGACACGACCGGAGATATTCATGGCCCGGCCTCGGCCGGCTCGACCCGGCTCTGCTCCGGCCGGCCGCCTACCGCCGCGCGGTTTCCGCGTCGCCTCGCGGCCTCGCGCAGCTTCCTCGCCAGAGCCGGCAGGGCCTTGATCATGTAGAGATTGATGATTACCAGGAACGCCGCGAAGAGGAGCCAGTTGGGGATGTCGGTAACGGCTCCCAGCCAGGCGAGGAGGAAGTAGCGCGGATAGCGCGCGACCACCAGGGCCGCGAGGTACTTCTTCAGCGGGTAATGGATCGAGAAGCTCAGGAACTTGAACGGGAAAAAGGGTATCGGCGTAAAGCCTGCCACCGCGAGGGTCGCGAACGGATACTTCAGGAAGTAGTCGATCGTCCGCTTGTAGAACTTCTTGTCCTTGTAGGCGATGACGGTACGGTGGTTCAGCAAGGGCACGAAGACGGTATGATCCATGACGCCCGCCACGACCGTCCCCACCGTCGCGGCAGCCGCCGCCAGCCACAGGTTCGCGAACTTCCCGAAGTAGATGAGCACCGGCTCGTGCGGAAAGAACGAGATCGCGGCGTTCGCCGGGATAGAGTAGAAAGCGAGGTAGATGTAGCTCTCCGAGCGGAAATCCTGCAGGATCAGGTAGGTCGTCACCAATCCGATCAAGACCATGACGCCGCCCAGGGTCCAGACCTTCGGACCGAGCCGGTCGTAGACCGGACCGGCCTGGGTCTCTCGAAGGCTCTCTTCCCTCTCCTGCGCGCTTCTCGCCATCTATCCCCGCGTGTCCTCTCCAAGAGGCGTTGGCCGTGCTCGGCGGCCCGATGCTATCGGCGCCGCTGCGCCACGGCAAGGCAAAACCGGCGATCAAGAGTCGCCAGGAACGACTGCCGGCGATACAGATCCCTTTTGCGACGCCGAAATAGGCGTAATGTTCCGTGTCGATCCGGCGGCGGAAGCTCAAGTCTTCGCCGATGTCAATCCAGCCCACGCCGTTGCGAGGCGATGCCGGTGAGCTCGAAGACCTGTACCGAATGCGGAGCGGAGCTACCGCGAGAGGACCAGACATGCGCCAAGTGCGGAACCGCCTTTTCCCACGAGCCTGCCGAGGCGGCAGTCGGCTGCGCCGTGTGCGAGGCGGTGATCGATGCGTACGTCGAAACCTGTCCGGCGTGCGGCGAGACGGGCTATCCGGCGCTGCGGCCTCGCCGGGGCAAACGCTGGCTGGGAGCTCCGGATGACGGATGAGGAACGGCTCCCCGGCGCTCAGCACGAGCGAACCGCACCCTTCCTTCTGGCCGGTTTCGAGCATCGGGTCCTGCCGCGGCTGGCGCGAGCGCTTCCCGCGTGGGTCGTTCCGGATCACCTCACCGCGCTGGGCCTCCTCTCATCCACCTGGATCGCGGTCGCGTACATCCTCTCGAACCGCAACCCGGCCTGGCTTTGGGGCGCGAGCCTCGGGCTCGTCATCCAGTGGTACGGCGACAGTCTCGACGGTACGCTGGCGCGCGAGCGCAAGATCGAGCGGCCGCGATACGGCTACTACCTCGACCACATAACCGACGCCTACTCCACGGCCGCGATCGGGATCGGACTCGGGCTCTCTCCGTACATGCTGCTCTCGATCGGACTCGCGGTTGTCATCCTCTATCTCATCATGTCGATCAACGTCTACCTGGAGACCTACGTGCTCGGCGAGTTCCGACTCGGGTACGCCGTTCTGGGGCCGACGGAGGCCAGGGTGGCGCTCATCGCGATGAACACGGTGGCCATCATGCTCGGGCCGATGCGCTTCGACATAGCCGGCGTTTCGCTGACGCTGTTCGACATCTTCGGAGCGGTCGGCGTCCTGGCGATGTTGGTCCTCATGCTCATCCGCGTCGGCGGAAACCTCCGAGCCCTCGCCCGCCTGGAGCCGCCTCGCCGCTCGGCATGACCGGCGAACCGAGCTCAGCGCTCGACCGGTTCAGCGTCGTTCTCCAGGAGCCGCAGGACCTCGTCAACATCGCCCTCGTGATCCGCGCGATGAAGAACATGGGGCTCGGCCGGCTCTGCCTCGTTCGCCCGGCCGAGTTCGACGCCTACCGCATCGAGGGCATCGCTCACGATACGGAGGATGTCGTGGCGCGCACGGAGTTGCACGACGATCTGGCATCCGCGGTGGCGGACGCCCAGCTCGTCGTCGGCACATCGGCTCGGCGGCGATCCAGCAAGCAACAGTGGATGCTCGCTGGCGAGGCGGGACTGGAGCTCGTCGGCAGGGCTCTGCAAGGCAGCAGGATCGCGCTCGTCTTCGGCCCCGAGCACCGAGGGCTCTCCAATGCCGAGCTGGATGTGTGCGAGGCGGTCATCAACGTGCCCACCAACCCGGTACACAGCTCGCTCAACCTGGGACACGCGGCTTTGATCGTCTTCTACGAGCTCCGGAACGCGGCGGTGGAACTGACCGGCTCGGAGGAGCCCGATCTCGGGCAAAAGCGGCAGCGTCGAGTGCCTCCGGCATCCAGCGAAGAGCTCGAGCGATTCTTCAAGCTATGGCGGGAGGCCATGGAGACGCTGGGCCTGTTCACCGGCGTCGATCCGGTCCCGAAGATGAGGAGCTTTCGGGCGATCGTTCAGCGCGCGGCCCCTGACCGAAGGGAGCTCGGACTTCTGGAGGCGACGGCGTTCGAGGTCATCCACTACGAACGGAGGTTGCGCGAGCGACTTGGCGGTAGGGCCGAGTCGTCGGAGGATAGCGAGAGCTCTCGTCGCTAGAGTTTCGAGAGGGCCCGTCCGATCAACTCGTCGTTCGAGTCGTGACGCCGCATCAGACCGAGCAGCTCGGACATCGCGTCTACCGGTGTGAGGTTGTTCAGCTCTCGGCGCATCGCATGTGACACCATGAGAGCGTCCTCGCTCAACAGCAGTTCCTCCCGCCGCGTCGCGCTCCCAGTCAGATCGATCGCCGGGAAGATCCGCCGATCAGCGAGCTCCCGACTCAGCAAGAGCTCGCTGTTGCCGGTTCCCTTGAACTCCTCGAAGATCACCTGGTCCATTCTCGAGCCCGTGTCGACGAGCGCCGTGGCGATGATCGTGAGCGAGCCACCGCCCTGATCGGGAGAGATCTTGCGGGCGCTGCCGAGGAAGCGCTTCGGCTTGTCCAAAGAGCCGGCGTCCAGTCCGCCCGAGAGCGTTCTCCCCGTCCCCTCCTCGACCGTGTTGTAGCCGCGAGCGAGCCGCGTGATCGAGTCCAAGACGAGAACCAAGTCTTCACCCAACTCCGCGCGACGGCGTGCCCGCTCGAGGGTCGACTCGGCGACCGATACGTGGCGCTGGGCGGGGTGGTCGAAGCTCGACGAGATGACCTCGCCGAAGCCGCACGCCTCCATCTCGGTCACCTCCTCGGGACGCTCGTCGACGAGAAGGATGAAAAGGGTGGCGTTCGGGTGGTTGGTCACGATGCCTTCCGCGATGGCCTGGAGCACCATGGTCTTACCGGCCTTTGCCGGCGCCACGATCAACGCTCGCTGGCCCTTTCCGAGCGGACAGAAGAGGTCGATGACTCGGTTGGTGTAGTCCGTGCGCCCGCGTCGGGTGAGGCCGCACTCGAGGATAAGCTGTTCGTCGGGGTGTTGGGCGCTCAACCTTTGAAACTGTCGCCGATGACCGAGCTGGTCGGGCGGGTGACCGTTGACCGCGAAGAGCTTTCGAAGAGGCGGGCTCTTGCCGTTGCCGGGCGCCTTGCCCGCGATCCCGACGATCTCGTCCCCGCTTCGGAGGCGCCACCGGCCGACGATCTTCTGGCTGACGTAAATGTCGTCGTCGCTCGGCATGTAGCCGGCTCTGGCGTTTCGTATGAAGCCGGCACCGTTGCCCAGCACCTGGAGGACACCTAGATAGGTGCCTCCTTCCGAATCGGGCTGCGAGCCTGAGTCGTGCTGGTTACTCGTCTGAGCCGTAAGGGTATTCGCCCTGTCACTCGCTTCGCTCACCACTTCTCCTCTGAGTTGTACGCCATCTCTGGCAGAACGCCGCTCCGATGGAAACAGATCCTGCGGTCGCCGCCAACCATGGAGCCGGCGGAGCTGCTCGGAGCGTCTTCGATAGGGTCTTCCCGCCTTAGCGAGCCGAGCCCTGCTCGGCCTGCGGGAATCGAAAGGAACGCTGGCCTGCGGCGCTCCAGGGGTGCGGTGCGAGGAGCACCGCGGTCAAGAATGAAACTCCACACCCTAGATGAAGGTTCCGCTCCGTCTCGACGCTTCAACGGAAGCAAGGATCGTACTCATGCGGGCCCGGACGCCTTTCGTCGGGCGAAACCCAACCGGTCGATCCGGTGTACCCCGCCGCTCGAACGCCTCGAGTGCCGGTCTCCGCGACACCGATCACGAGGAGCTTACCGCCGCCCGAGCGCGACAGTATATTGTATCCGTTGTGGCTATCCGCGGCGTTTCGTTTTACGGACCCCACTCACAGGAATGGACACCCATGAATCGCTTCTTTACATCCGGCCTGATCGCCGCCTTTGGGCTCGTCGCCGTGGGCTGCGGCGGGGGGGGAGACGGTGCCGCAAGCGGGGAGGCTCCGGCCACCGAGCAGCCTGCCGCCACCGACGCCCCGGCCGCAACTCTGAGCGTGCCGGACTGGATGTCGGTCGATGAGGCCGGCAAGACGGTGACCCTTGAGATCGTCGCCGGAAAGGACGACTCGAACAACCGGTGGAACTTCAACGGCTACTCGCGCGGAAACGGGACGATAGTGGTTCCGGCCGGCTACAACGTCGTCATCAACTTCAGGAACGACGATCCCAACATCGCGCACAGCATCGGCGTGGATTCCGAGACCGAGAACTTCCCCGCCACGTTCCAGAATCCCGAGCCGGTGTTCGCGGGTGCGATCAGCTCCAGCGCGACCTCGATGCAGGAAGCCACCCAGCCGGGCGCGTCCGAGTCGATCAGCTTCACGGCTGACGCGGCCGGCGCCTACTCGCTCATCTGCTACGTCCCCGCTCACGCCGCCACCGGCATGTGGATCAACTTCAACGTCTCGGCGGACGGCGCGGTGGGCTTCGCGAGCTCATGAGCCTGCCGGCCACCGGTTAGGCCAACGGGCCGTTTTGAGGTTCCTCTCTGTCGGGGGCATTCCGGTGCCCCCGATTTTCTTGCCCGGGGGATTCGATGGATAACGAGAGTCGGGTCTTCGCGCCGCGGATCCTGGAGGGTCGCTCCGCGCTGGTCACCGGAGGCGGCTCCGGCATCGGGCTGGGAATCGCCGGCTGTCTCGGAGCCGCCGGCGCCAGGGTCGCGATCGCCAGCCGAGGCATGGAGAGACTCGAGGCCGCGGCGGAGAGGCTTCGCCGTGCGGGGATCGAGACGCTCGCTCTCGAAGCCAACGTGAGAGAACCCGAATCCATCCGGAGCGCCGTGCTTGCGACGGCCGAGGGCTTCGGCTCCGTCGACATCCTGGTCAACAACGCGGCGGGAAACTTCTACGCACCCTCCGAGAGCCTCTCCCCGAACGGGTGGCGTGCCGTGGTCGAGACAGATCTGTACGGCACCTTCTTCTCGAGCCAGGCGGTGTTTCCACTCATGCGTGACGCCGGCTACGGTCGGATCGTCTCGATATCGATGACCCTGCACTATCGCGGGTGGCCTCAGATGGCTCACGCCTGTGCAGCCAAGGCCGGCATCGATGCGCTGACCCGCACGCTGGCGCTTGAATGGGCGGAGCACGGGATCACCGTCAACGCTGTCGCGCCGGGACCGATCCCGACGGAGGGCGTGCGAAAGGCGTTCACGCCGCCCAACGATGAGGCGCCCGATCTGTTTGCCGTCGAGCGTGCCACGGAGGAGTTTGCCAAGAAGGCGATTCCCCTCGGAAGAATGGGCGACCCCGAAGACATCGGGAACATGGTGACATACCTCGTCTCTCCGGCCGCCGATTGGGTCACGGGCGCGATCTTCGTCGTGGACGGAGGCGGCTCCCTGAAGGGCGCCTAGCCCGCTCGTCCCGGCCGACGAGGTTAGATTTCTACCAGAAGGATGGTGTGATGGTGTGCAGTGAGCGAGGAGACTCGAAGATGAAGACAGCGCGCTTCGGCTTGGCGGCCGGTCTGGGCCTCACCGTCGCCCTGGCGGCGGCACCTGGTCTCGTTGCCCAACAACGCCTGAGCCCCCCCGACTCGAGCGAGCTGGAGCTGGCGGGCCGGCAGATCAAGGTGGCGTTTTCAAGCCCTTCGGTGCGCGACCGCCTGATTTTCGGCGGCCTCGTTCCGTGGAACCAGGTGTGGCGCACGGGGGCGAACGAGGCCACGTCGCTCTCGACCGAAGCGAACCTCCGAATCGGAGATGCCGAGGTGCCCGCTGGCGACTACACGCTCTACACGATCCCAGGCCCCGACGAGTGGACACTCATCGTCAGCCGGCAGACCGGACAATGGGGCACGGAATACCACGCGGACATGGACCTCGCTCGCGTCGAGATGGAGGTCGAGGAGCTGAAGGAGCCGGTCGAGAGCTTCCGGATCGTGCTCTATCCGCGCGGCCCGGACGAAGGGACGCTCCTCCTGGAGTGGGCCAGCACGCGAGCGTCAGTGCCGTTCAAGGTTCTTCGCTAGCGGCGCGTCCGTCGGAGCCCGCGCTGGGCGCGAAAGCCGACCTTCCTCAAGCGAGCAGCTGCAGCCGATCCGGGTCGCCTGCCAGGAGCCCGCTCAGCACGACGCCGGGCCGAATAGGCTGGCCCTCCGCTCCGTTTCTCCCCAGGATTTTGACGCGCAGGTAATCCTCGGTCGTCCCCGTCGCCTCGCGCGCGCCCGTCCCGCCAAAGTGCAAGCCTGTCTCCCCAACCTGCTCGCCGGCCGCCGTCTCCACGACGACGTGAGCCCTCGAGCCCAGGCGTGAGGCTCGATACGATCTCCCCTTCGAAAGGCCGATCTCCCTCAAGTCGCGCGCTCGAGCCGCCTTCACCCGCCGACGCACCTGATTCGGCAGGTCGGCCGCCGCCGTGACGGGCCGGGCCGAGAACGGGAAGACGTGCAGGTAGGTGTAGGGCAGCTCCTCCACGAGGTGCCGGGAACTCTCGTGATCAGCGTCCGTCTCGCCGGGGAAGCCGGTGATGATGTCCGCTCCGAGCCCGAGGTAGGGGAGTCGTGAGGCGATCTCCAGCATCCGGGAGCGATACGCCTCCCGCGTGTGCCAGCGGCGCATGCGCCTCAGGACCGGGTCGCTGCCGCTCTGCAGCGGCACGTGCAGGTGGGGGACGAGACGGCCTCCCGAGTCCGCGAACAGATCGACCAGCGGATCGTCGATCTCGGTGGCCTCGATCGAGCCCAGCCGCAGCCTGACCTCCGGCACCTCGTCCAGCAGACGGCGGCACAGGCCTGAGAGCGATACGGGCTCGGCGAGGTCCAGCCCATAGTGGCCGATGTGGATCCCCGTGATGACGATCTCGGGATGCTCCCGGCCCAGCAGCGCCGCCTCGCGGACCAGCTCATCGGGATCGCGCGATCGACTCGCTCCGCGCGCGATGCGGGTGGCGCAGAAGGAGCACCGCCGATCGCAGCCATCCTGCACCTTGAGCCACGCCCGCGTGCCCCGTCGAAAGCGTATCAGGAGAGCCCGGTCTGCGCCGCGGAGCTCGACGAGCCCGGCCCCGTTCGCCTCGGCAGGCAGCGGACGTGCGGCTCGTGCGACGGCGGCCGCGTCCTGCCCGGGAACCACACCCCACACCTCCTCCATCGCGGAGTATTCGCTCTCTCGGAGAGCGGCGGAGCAACCGGCCACGACGATACGAAGTCCCGGGTGCTCCCGGCCCAGCTTCCGGATGATGCGGCGGGCATCGCGGTCGGCCTCGGCGGTGACCGTGCAGGTGTTGACCACGGCCACGTCGGCGCGCTCCGCCGAGGTTACCGCCACGGCGCCCGACCGCTCCAGCTCCTGTCGCATGCGCTCGGTGTCGTACTGGTTGGCCTTGCACCCGAAGGTTTGGAACCAGGCTCGCGTCGGGCTGCCACCGCTCATCGCGGATACCGCCTCACGTCGCTCTCCCCACACTGGTGGAATCTCGGGTCGATCCGGTCTATTCTGCCCGGGACATACCCGATTCGGAGGACCAAGATAGCCATTCACCCATCGGCGGCCATCGATCGCCGCCCACGCTCTTGAATCCGCACGTGGTCCTGGCGATCGATCAGGGCACCACGTCCTCGCGGGCCATCGTGTTCGATGAGGCGGGGCGGCCGCTGGGAAGCGCCCAACGCGAGCTGCCGCAGATCTTCCCCCGTCCTGGGTGGGTCGAGCACGACCCCGAGCGCATCTGGCGCGACACGCTGACGGTCTGCCGCGAAGCGATCTCCGCCTCCGCCAAGGACCCGGCGCACGTGGCAGCCATCGGGATCACCAACCAGCGGGAGACTTCGGTCCTCTGGAACCGCGCGGATGGGCGGCCGGTCCACAACGCGATCGTATGGCAGGATCGACGGACGGCCGGTGAGTGTCGACGGCTCAGAGACGAGGGGCACGAAGACGGCGTGCGGCGGACGACCGGGCTTCTCCTCGACCCCTACTTCTCGGCGACGAAGCTCGCCTGGATGCTCGACCACGTCGAAGGCGCGCGCGAGGCGGCGGAGCGGGGCGAGCTCGCGGCCGGAACGATCGACACGTGGCTGCTGTGGAAGCTCACCGAAGGCCGGGTTCACGCCACGGATGCGACGAACGCCTCGCGAACGCTGCTCTTCGATATCCACGAGCAAGCGTGGGACTCTGATCTTCTCGCCCTCTTCCGCGTTCCGGAGATGATCCTGCCCGAGGTGAGGGACAGCTCGGGCTCGTTCGGCGAGGCCTCCTCCGAGCTCTTCGGTGCGCCGATCCCGATCCGGGGCGTCGCGGGAGATCAGCAGGCCGCGACCTTCGGCCAGGCGGCGTTCACGCCGGGGATGATCAAGAGCACCTTCGGGACCGGGACGTTCGCCCTTCTCAACACAGGAACGGAACCGATCGAGTCCCGCAACCGGCTCCTCAGCACGGTCGCCTGGCGCCTGGACGGCGTCGCGACCTACGCGCTGGAGGGAAGCATCTTCGTCGGCGGGGCGGCGGTTCAGTGGCTCCGAGACGGGCTCGGCATCATCGGCGAGGCGGCCGAGACCGAAGCGCTGGCAGAGGGCGTCGACGACACGGGTGGCGTCTATCTCGTCCCGGCGTTCGTCGGCTTGGGCGCGCCCTACTGGGACCCCGACGCCAGAGGAGCCATCCTCGGGATCACCCGCAGCACAGGCGTCGCGCACATCGCGCGCGCGGCGCTGGAGGCGGTGTGCTATCAGACTCGCGACCTCATGGATGCCATGGCCGCCGACTCCGGCGCCGATCTCCTCAGCCTGCGCGTGGACGGCGGGCTCGTGGGCAACGACTGGGCCATGCAGTTCCTGAGCGACATCCTGGCGCTTCCAGTGGAGCGACCGGAGATGACCGAGACCACCGCGCTGGGTGCTGCTTACCTCGCGGGATTGGATGCGGGTGTCTTTGGCAGCCTGGATGAGATCGAGGATCTCTGGCGGAGCGAAAGGCGGTTCGAACCCACCATGGAGGAGGACCGCCGGGAAGCTCTCTTCGCGGGCTGGAGGCGCGCGGTCTCCAGGGTCTTGAGCGAAGAACCACCGGGTACGGGAAGAGGATGATGGATCTCATCAGCATCCGTGACTTCGAGTCGGCCGCGCGCGAGAAGCTCTCCGCCATGGCGTACGACTATTATCGAGGCGGCGCCTTCGACGAGATCACGCTCGCAGAGAACGACGCGGCCTACGACCGTCTCCGGCTGTACCATCGGGTGCTGCGTGACGTGAGCGAGCGTGACCTGTCGACGGACGTGCTCGGCAGCCGGGTCTCGATGCCGGTTCTCGTGGCGCCGACGGCTTTTCACCAGCTCGCTCACCCCGACGGCGAGCTCGCGACGGCGAGGGCGACGGCCGCGGCCGGGACCATCATGACGCTGAGCACGCTCTCCAACTGCGGCATCGAGGAAGTCGCGGCCATCGGGGACGGGCCGCTCTGGTTTCAGCTGTACGTCTACCGGGATCGGGAGGCCACGCGCGGCCTCGTCAAGCGTGCCGAGGCGGCGGGATGTACGGCGCTCGTCCTCACCGTGGATGCACAGGTTTGGCCGACGCGAGAGCGGGATGTGCGCAACCGCTTTCACCTGCCGGAGGGTCTCCAGATGGCGAACCTGATGCCGGCCGGATTAGACGCTATCCGCCGGTCCGAATCCGACTCCGGCCTCGCAGATTACGTGGTCTCGCTCTTCGATCCGACGCTCGACTGGAGCGATCTGGCGTGGCTGGCCGACATCTCCAGTCTTCCGGTCGTCATCAAGGGCATCGTGCACCCCGACGACGCCAAGCTCGCCGTGGAGCACGGCGCGGCGGGCATCATCGTCTCCAACCACGGCGGGCGGCAGCTGGACACTTCCGTTGCGACGATCGAGGCTCTGCCAGCGGTCGCGGAGGCGGTCGATGGCCGCATTCCGATTCTCGTGGACGGTGGCGTGCGGCGCGGAACGGACGTCCTGAAGGCCCTGGCCCTCGGTGCGCAGGCGGTTCTCGTGGGACGGCCCATCCTCTGGGGGCTGGCCGCGAACGGCGAGGAGGGCGTCGGCCAGGTGCTGGAGATCCTTCGCAAGGAGTTCGACGTCGCCTTGGGGCTCTGTGGCTGCCGGAGGTGCGACGAGGTGGACCGTAGCCTCGTGGCCGACGTATAGTCTCGAGCATGGCCTCTTCATCTCGGAACATCCGGATCCTCGCCGGCGCCGTCTTCCTGACCGTCGTGGCGGTCGTCACGATCGCGGTGGTGGACCGCGGTCGGCTCCTTTCGACACTCGACGTCGCGGCTCTCGGCAGCGGAGACTCCGGTATCCCGGCCGACTCGGCGCCGGAAGCACGCGCGCTCCTCGCCGAGTGCGGCGACCTATCGGGACAGGAGAAGATCGACTGTTACCAGGCCGGACTCACCCTCGAGCTCGGGAGGGTCGGGGTACGGCCCACGATGACCACGCTGGATTATCTGGCCCTCCTCGACGGCGACGTCTCTCGCGACGCTCATGTCTACGCCCATTACGTCGGAATCGAGGCGTACCGGATGTCGCCGGATGTCACCGAGACCTTCTCGAGCTGCACCGAGAGCTTCTCGTCCGGATGCTACCACGGCGTCATCCAGGCCTATTTCGAGGACCGCGGGAGCACCGACGCCGAGATCGTCGGGGCCCTCTGCGAGCCCTACAGGGACGACGAGCAGGGCCGGTGGATCCTCTTTCAGTGCATCCACGGCATGGGCCACGGGTTGACGATGTATTTCGACCATCACCTGCCCCGGGCGCTCGAGGCCTGTGATGTGCTGAGCGACAACTGGGACCGACAATCCTGTTATGGCGGGGCGTTCATGGAGAACGTCATGGCGGCCACCATGCCACACCATCCCGCCATGATGCTGGCATCCGCCCGCGACGAGGAGGACGCACCGTCGGACGGCGGGGACGAGGCGGCCGGCCATGACCATGGCGGAGATCGCGGGGTGGCAGACGAGAAGCCCTGGAAGGCGGTGGATCCCGCCGATCCGCTGTACCCGTGCTCGGTGATGGACGACCGCTACCAGCATCAGTGCTACCTGATGCAGACATCGGTCATGCTCTGGTTGAACGGCAACGATCTCGTGGCCGCGTCGCGAAGCTGCGATGTCGCACCTCCGAGAATGCGGCCCACCTGCCATCAGAGTCTCGGGCGGGACGTCACGGCTCGAACCAAGGATCCCAAGGAAGCGGAACGCCACTGCCGAGCCGGCAGCGAACCGTATCGGGGCTGGTGCTACGTAGGAGTCGTCAAGGCGTTCGTGGACTGGACGTCGGAGGCAGAGAGCGGCCTCGAGTTCTGCCGGGTCGTCGACGACCCGGGCCACAAGGCGATGTGCTATGTGGGACTGGGCGAGGAGATCGCCACGCTAGTGGCCGACGACGAAACGCGGGCCGCCCTCTGCGCCGAAGCCGAAGAGGAGTACGTGGAGTCCTGTAGAAGGGGAGCCCGCCTACCAGCCTGAATCCACCCCTCGCCGAGCCTTGCCAGCCAGCGAGGCGCGCCGTGCCTATCCCTACCGCCGGTGGCGTCCGCCTCCGGCGAGCAACACCCACAGCACCAGCACCCCGAGGAGGCTACCGAGAGCGACCACCGGGTGATCGGTCACGAAACCCGATACCATGCGGGCTCCGGCATCGAGCGACGCCGGAAGGCCCCTCAGGAGAATGCCCACGTATTCGGCCGCCGCCTGGTAGAGAACGAACGCGACCATCATGCTCCTTTCGGGAAGCCGTCAGGCGGTGGTCGTGCGCTGCCCCACTTTTGCATCGAGCATCAGCAGGGCGCTCCCCGAATCGCCCGCGAGAGTCAGCTGGTCCACGATCGCGCCGGCGCTGGCCTCTTCCTCCACCTGTTCGGTGACGAACCACTGGAGCATCACCTGGGCCGGGTAATCGCGCTCCGCGACAGCCAACTCATACAGATTGTTGATGCTCTCGGTGACCTTCTGCTCGTGTGCAAGCGCCGCCTGCATGACGGCCAGCGGCGACTCGAACTCTGCCATCGGCTTGTCGATCGCCCGAAGTTGCACCCGCCCACCGCGATCGATCAGGAAATCGACGAGCTTCATGGCGTGAGCATGCTCCTCCTCGGCCTGCAGGCGCATCCACTGGGCGTAGCCACCGAGGCTCTCTGCCTCGAAGTACGCCATCATCGAAAGGTAGAGGTAGGATGCGTAGAACTCGTCGGCTATCTGCTCGTTGATCGCGTCTTGCACTTTCTGATTCACATGCCCTCTCCGTTCTCGCTCTAGATCTTCGCCTATCTTGAAATCACTCGTCGTATGAGCGGCAGAAAAATATCAATAACTATTATTGATAACAACACCAACTCATCTCCCGATCAAGCGTGCCATACTACGCCTACAGTAAGGAATCCGGGTACCGTCAGCACGACTGCCGCGCGCCCGGTGGTTGGCGGCTCTCGAGGGATCTCGCGTACGTTGTCCCCGCGTCAGGTGGGACGCTCGGGAGCCTTCGGGGGCGGGAGGAGGTTGGCTTGAGGGTTCTGTGGCGGGCTCTGTGGCACGACCTCAGGCGGTCAGCTGTTGCTGGAGACTCTGACGCGCCCGGTGCAGACGCACCTCCGACGTGCCTCGCCTGATGCCCAGTGATTCGGCGATCTCGTCATGCGAGTAGCCCTCGACCACTTTGAGCAGAAAAACCGTGCGCAATGAGGGAGAAAGCGTGGCAAGCGCCTGCTCGAGCGCGATGCTGTCGACAGGGGCCGGAGCGTGCCGGCGGGTAAAGGTAGGCGGCGCCTGCTCAAGGGAGACCTCCGCGCGGCGTCGCCTGGTTCGACACTTCATGAGGGCCGCTCGTAAGGCGACCTTCCGCAGCCAGCCCGTGAAGCTCCCACGGCCGCTGAACGTTTGAACGCTCGCGGTAAGCCGGAGGAACACTTCCTGAACCCGATCGTACGCCTGTTCGAGGGCACGCGGCGACCGGGTGCGAAGCCGTGCGATCAGGTCCGCCTCGTCGAACGGCTGCTGCGAGCTATGTTCGGCCATCTGTTCACCTGATCTCTTTGGCGTCCGCCAGTTCGACCCCCGGCGCTCGGAGATCCGCGGCGAGCGTGTCAACGCGCTATCAAGTCGCATCAACTCCCTATCAACTATTGACGGACCGACCTGCTGGATTTGCGCGCGAATGCGATTGTCGAGGGACGGAGTGAGCGAAACGGGGTCGGGCGGGCTGTCCCGGCGGGTGCCCCGGGAAGTGGCTCGCCTGCTCGAGTCTCCGCACGGCTTCGGGCGCGAGGCGGCCTGGCAGGAGCTCGTTGACCGCCACAGCCGACTCATCCTGTCGACGGTCAGGGCCGTGAGCTCCGACTACGACGAGGCGATGGATCAATACGCCTTCGTCCTCGAGGGGCTGAGCCGCGATGACTACCAGCGGCTGAGAACCTACGCTCGAACGGCTGCGGGCAGGTTCGAGGCCTGGCTCGTGGTGGTGACCCGGCGGCTCTGCATCGACTACCAGCGGAGCCGCTACGGCCGTGTGAAACGAAAGGATCGGCGCGAAGACCCCGACGACGAGCATCGTGCTCGAGAGAGAAGGCGGCTTCTGGATCTGGTTACCGAGGAGCTCGACATCGCCAGAACAGCTGATCGGACGAGCGCGGATCCCGAAGCGGATGTGCGCCGGAGAGAGCTCGAGGTCGCGCTGCAGGAGGCAATTCGATCGTTGGCTGGCCGGGATCGACTCTTGCTCCTCTTCCGATTCGAAGACGGGCGCTCGGCGCGCGAGATCGCCGACGCGATGGGGTTTCCATCGCCCTTCCACGTTTACCGGAGGCTCAAGAAGGTGCTCGGAGAGCTCCGTCTGCGGCTCCGGGAGCTGGGCGTGTCGGACTCCCTCCCATGAGCATCCACACGCGAGCCGCAGCTCGGCGTCCCAGGGGAAGAAAGACTTCGGCCGTTTCTGTCATCCCATTCCTGAAGGAACTCAGATCCCCGTTTGGAGCGTTGGTATCGTGTCACATTTGACAAGCGAACAGATGGCCTCCTACGCAAGCCGAGCCGTACACGGCTCCGATGCGGCTGGCGTGGAAGCTCATCTTGAAGGCTGCGGCCTGTGCCGCGACGAGCTTATCCAGGTAACCGGCATGCTGGGTCACGCGCGGCGTCAGCGCCGTGCGCGAGTGGCGGGCGGCATCGGTGCGGCCGCGGCGGCGCTGACCGGCGTCCTGCTCCTCGGGCCGAGCGTCGAGCGAGATGTCGCGGAAAGGGAAACCATGCTGCGCGACGGCGGGCCGGCCGTGGAAGAAGGTGTCCGGAAGTTCGGGACGGTCGCGCCACTCGACGGAGCCCGGGTCGAGTCGCTGGCCGGCGCGGTCTTCCTCTGGCGTGAGATGGCGCCCGGTGCCTACTACAGCCTTACCGTTACAGACGAGCGCGGCGACCTCGTTTGGAGCGGATCGACCACCGACACTCTCCTCCGGCTCCCGGCGGACCTCGAAGTAGAGCCGGGCGATCGCTACTTTTGGTTCGTCGAAGCATTGTTAACTGACGGCACGACCGCCACAACGGACGCGAGTCGCCTCTGGGCCGAACCCTGATCCAACGCTCCTTCGGCTGCCGGCTGGCTGTTTTCTTCACGCTGGCCGCGTCGGGGGGGTGCGATGAGACTCTCGAGTTCGGCCGACCCACCGGGGAAGAGCTCCCGGCCTCCACCTCACCAATCTCCGAGTCCTCCAGCCTAGAATCCCGTCTCTCGACGGCTCTCGACATCTACTACGACGGGGAGTACGACAGCGCTCGTTCCATCCTGGCATCGGTCGAGGCCGATGCGGCCGTCGTGGGGGATGTGGCCGCGCGGGCGCGAGCCACGACGTGGCTGGGTCTCGCCGCGTGGCGGCAAGGCCGCTACTCGGAGGCGAAGGAGCTGGGCGAGAGAGCTCTGGCGACCAAGCTGGAAGCGGGCCTCCACGACCAGCTCTCGCGCAGTTACAACGCACTCGGATTGGTGGCATGGGACGAGTCCCGATTCGAGAATGCCGCGGCTCTGTTCGGGCAGGCCGCCGATGCGGCGAACGACGTGGGCGACGCGGCAGGGGCAGCGAGGGCTTCGGGGAACCTCGCTCTCGTCGCCACCGAGTGGGGGGAGTTCGCGAAGGCGCGCGAGGGTTACGCCACGATGCTGAGAGCGGGCCGCGCTTTGGGCGACGGCGTGATGGCAGGAAACGCCCTCACGAATCTCGGTGCGCTGGAGATCATGGTCGGCCGGCCGCTCCACGCCATTCCTCTCCTGCAGGAGGCGATCGGGCTGTACCGCGAGATCGACTACCCGACAGGCCTTGAGAACGCGCTGGGTCAGCTGGGAAGCGCTTACGCGGTGCTGGGGAATCTCGGCGGAGCACACGTCGTGTACGACAGCGCTCTGGCCATCGCTCGATCACAGGGGCTCAGGCAGCAGGAGGCGAACGACCTGGCGGTGATCGCAGAGCTATACGTCGCTGCCGACAACCGGGTCAGGGCCCTCGAGCTGTATGCCGAAGCGCAGGACATCTATGCCGACACGGGCCTCGAGACGGAGCTCGGCCGCAGCCTGCGTGCACAGGCCGAAATCTTCGCCGAGCTCGGCAACAACGACCGGGCGCTCGATCTGGCGACGCGGTCGTTGGAGACCCATCGACGCGTCGGAGCTCGCTTCGAAGAGTTGGAGGGCCTGGTCGTGCTCTCCGAGCTCGAAGAATCGGCCGGGTCGGAGGATCGGGCGGACTCGCTCCTCGCGGAGGCTCGGGAGCTGGCGAGCGAGCTCGGGACTCGCTCGGCCGCCGCCTCCGTCGCGCTGGCCGCGGCCCGCATCTCCGATGAGCGCTCGGAGTCGGAACGCGTCATCGCGGCGATCGGCGACGCGGGACCCCGTCTCTTTCAGGGCGACTACGAGACTGAGTGGGAGGCTCAAGCCCTGCGAGCGCGCGCTTTCCTTCACCTCGGCGAGGTGGATTCGGCGCTCGCCGTCGGCCGGCGCGCGGTGAGCACCGTGGAGCGCGTGCGCGGGAGTTTCCGGTCGAGAGCGATGAGAGCCGGGTTCGCCGCAGCCCGCCAGAAGACGTACGCCGACCTGATGACCGCACTCCTGCGAGCCGGCATGACCTCCAAGGCCTTCGTGGTCGCCGACCAGGCTCGGGGGCATGCGCTCCGTGAGCACGTGGGCCTGCGCGGCAGCTCCGGTCGCCCCGGCGAAGCTACCGAAGAGGCCGGCCACGCCGAGGAGCTGCTGCGCCGCATCGGCCAACTCGTGTCGACCTTGGATGCGATACAGGCCGAGGGCGGAGTCGGTGTCGACACTGCTGCCGCCCTGCTGTGGGCTCGACTGGCCAGGGCACGAAGCGACTACGAGGCCCTGCAGATCAGCCTGGCGGAGAGGACTTCGAGCAGCGCGAGTCCCCGCTACGCGGATCAGCTCGAGAGCGAGGTGCAGGCGGCCTTGCAGCCGGGCGAAGTCCTCCTCGAGTACTTCGTCATGCCCGATCGCGTCGTGGCTTTCATCATCACGCGAGATACATCACTCGTTGTCGCCTCGGAGGTGGCAAGAGAGGATCTGGAAAGCAGGGTCAGACTCGCGCGGAAGCTCGTCGGCAGCCCCGACGGAAGCCCGGACGAGGCCGCTCCCGTCCTCGAGGCGCTGTACGAGACGCTGATCGCCCCCGCCGCCCGCTCTATTCCGCTCTCGGAAGCCGATCTCCTGATCCTCGTTCCGCACGCGGTACTCACGTACCTGCCGTTCGCGGCGCTCCTCGAGCCCGACCGCGGGCGACGCCTCGTCGAGATCCTTCCGCTCCTTCACCTTCCCTCCGCCGCCTCCCTGCCGGAGCTCCATTCAAGGTCAGCTTCGCCGAGGATGTGACGTACGTGCTGGCTCCCTTCCCGAGGGAGCTTCCCGCCACGAACGAGGAGGCACAGGCGGTCATGCCCCTCCGGCCTGAAGCGCTCTTCTACCGGGGAGCGACGGCCACCGAGGAGCGACTCCGGAGCGTGCTGGAAAGCGGCGGGCTCGTGCATTTCGCCTCACACGCGGTCATGAACGCGCGCAATCCGTTGTTCTCGCGGCTCGAGTTGGCTCCAGGGCGCTCGGAGAGGACGGACGACGATGGCCGGCTCGAGATCCACGAGATCCTGGATCTTCAGATCAAGACACCTCTCATCTACCTCTCCGGCTGCGATACCGGCCTGGGGCCGGCTACGGCGACACGCTTCGATAGCGGGGAGGATTACTCCACTCTGGCCCAGTCATTTTTGTATGTCGGTGCGCAAAACGTGTTGGCCACCCTCTGGCGGGTCGAAGATCAAAGCGCCGCTCTGCTCGCGGGCTTCTTTTACGAGGAGCTGCGGGACCTGCTTCCGTCGCAAGCTCTTGCACACGCCCAGCTTAGGATGATCTCACACCCCGAATTCAGCGATCCTTTCTATTGGGCCGGCTATCGCCTAAACGGTAGCGGCCGCTGAGGTAACGCGCCTTCCGGATGCGATCGACTCCGGGCGCCGCCCCGGGTGGCTCGAACCCTGCAACTATCAACCCCGCAAATCGGCGAAATCCGTCCGTCGATTAAAGAAAAGGGACGGGATTCCCCGCCGGATTCACCTGTAGGAGGAGTAACCCATGAAGTCGATCGCCTTCGCCCTGCTCGTGGCCCTCGGAGGAGCAGCCGCCTGCGCTCAGCAACCGACGGCGCCGGCAGAGCCAGGATCGGCCACCACGGCTGTCGGCAGCGCGGCCGTGGCTGATACGGCCGCCGCACCGCCGGTCACCCAGTCGCCCAACTTCAGTCCCAGGAAGAAGGGCATCGGCACGGAGTAGCTCCTGCGGGTGACCGCGGGACCCTCCCCCGACTCGGGACCCCATGTAAGGTTTCGCCGGCTCGAGGCACCTACCGACTGAGCGGGACAGCGCCGGCTTTGCCTGAGCCGAAATCAGGCACGCGACGTCCGCGTCGCATATGGGTTCCGACCGTACGGGCCCGGCATCCCGCCGGGCCCGTACCCCATTCTAAGTACAGCGTTTTAGGCAGAGCTCGAAGGGATCGCCCCACCCAGTGACCAGATGAACGGCCGCCTCGAGAACATCCAAGAGCAGGTGCGCCGCTCCACCGGGAGCGGGCTCCAAGCCGAACTGCGCTACCTCCTGGACCGTGTCCTCAAACGGGACCGGATCATCGGCTCTCTCACCCCCGAACAATGGAAGAGCGTCGCCTCGCGCGTGCCCCCCGGACACCGGAAGGAGCGCGACACGCTGAGCCGCATCGCGCGACTTGCTAGGGAGCTCCAAGAGGAGGCGGGCGAGGAAGCGGTGACCGAAGATCCGGCCGCGGTCGAATGGCCGGACCTTTCGAGGGACCGGCGAGCCTCTCCCCCTGCTCGAAAGCGACCGACTCCCCGCTCAGCGTCTGGCTGATTGCCTTCAACGCGTCGCGAGTCACCGGAATGAGGATCGAACCTGCGAGCCGGTTCCTATTCTATGAGCTGAAGCGTATACGCGAACGGGTTGTTTCCGACTCCTTCGCCCGCACAGCCGTCGTATAGGCGGACGTAGACGTTTCGTCGGCCCGGAGAACCAGACCCGTGAGCCCCAGCGGGCGTCTCGGCCACCTTGTCGATCCAGACACACAGTAGTGCGGCAACCGGGGCGTGGATGTCGGACCCCGTTCCGATAACCAGGTCCGGCCTCACGACCGGCATGATGCGCACTCGCAAGTTCGTAGGACCCGCGCAGCCCCCCGAGCCGGGAAGAACCGGGCAGATCCTGTCGCCGGCGCTGCCCGTGTAGGTCCCCCACTCGGCCTCGTATTCCGGGTTGTCGATGAGATCCTTGAAGTCGTCGACTAGCGACTGCATGTTCCCCGACGCGGAAGCAGCGTAAATCTCGGTAGCGTCTTCCGGGGGGTTGCCAAAGCCGCCCGCCGTGAGCTCGATGCCCGGAATCGGACAGCCGTTGATCCACGGCCTCAACGCGTTGGCACCGCCGCCGCCGGGTCCACTGTCTATCGCTTCCGGCTGAAACCAGCACCGCCAGCTCGGAAAATCAACGCAGAGGCTATTCCCGGCTCCACCCCCGGCGGGCCCGCCCCGCGTCTTGATCTCGATCAGCCCCTCGTCCCCCAGAACGATGTCGCTGAGGTCGTATCCCGTGTGGAACGCCAGCGGATGATCTGGATCGAAAGGTACGTACTGCTCTCCCGGGTCGAAGATGTTGTCGCCATCGACGTCATCCCAGTCGTCCGGCAACGCGAGCGGTATCGGACAGTGGGCCGCTCCCGACGGCACGGCCCAGGCGGCCGCCAAGGTCGACACGTTCACCTCGTCCTGTCCCAAGACCCGGGCGAATATGGTCGGGATTGCGTTGTTTCGGTCCGCCGCGATGTTCCTCACCCGCACGCGCACCTTCTTCTCGGCAAGGAAGACTTCGACGTCGGGGGGACTCCCCTGGTCGGGCCTCAGATCTACCGACTCGCCGTGCACCGTGTGTCTTTCCGCGAACTCCTCGGCCCAAGCTTTGGCCCTGACCTCGTCGTTCGGCCCGCCGATTAGGGAAGCCGCACCCGCCAGAGCGCCAGAATCGGCCGCGCGCTGAGACTCGGTCCGGGAACCCATCAGCGTCCCTAGATCCACGGCCAGCGCGACCATGCCCAGGAAGACAACCATACCCAGCGCGGTCAAGACCATGGCGCTGCCCCGATCGGAACTGATCAACTGGCAGGGAGAGCGTCGGCATCCAGACATCCTACTACTCCTTCACTGCTCGGGGCCGGGCGCCCCGATTGCCGGTCTGCTGCGGCGTAGACACACCGCTGACAGCGGGCGGTCGCCAAGTGCGCCGCATCCGCGATCGCCACAATCGCCTGTGGATAATTGCAGTTAGCCCGTTACCGGTCTATCGTAGCGAGGTTGCCCGTCGGGAGCAACAATTTCGCGCATCGAGGACATGCAGGATCCGTACGTCGCGGTATGGAGGGTCGATAAGAGGGGTCGGGGAGTACGCCCGGAGAGATTCGAACTCCCAACCTCCTGATCCGTAGTCAGGTGCTCTATCCAGTTGAGCTACGGGCGCATTGTCGGGGCCAGCGGGCCGTGTAGGCGGCGGCCGGCGCGGCGTTTGGGAGACGTCGCCGGCGTGTCATGCCCAGGAGAGGATTCGAACCTCCACGCCCTAATAGGGCACTAGCCCCTCAAGCTAGCGCGTCTGCCAATTCCGCCACCTGGGCTGGATATGCTGCTCGCAGCATCGCCGCGAGCGGTCGTTCGAGTGCTCGGGGGGGGAGTCGAACCCCCACGGGATATTAATTCCCACAGGATCCTGAATCCTGCGCGTCTGCCAATTCCGCCACCCGAGCGTCCGCTCCGGGTCCTCGCGCCGGCACCGGTCCATTGGACCACGCGCGGACACGATTGTTCCCGAGACCAAACGCCCCCGTCCGTAGACGAGGGGCGAGGGGTCCGTCTCCGTTTGCAAGGGAGATCGCAGCGGGGCGCGTAATCTATTCCGATCACCCCGCTCCGCAACCGTGATGTGGAACTCCGACGCGGTGGGGCCGCGCCATCCCTTATCGATCACGCGAGAGGGCGAGGCGGCGCGTCGGACGGCGATATGCGTATACAATATATCGCATTTCGATAGCGGCGAGGTGACCCCATCGTTGCGTTGACATCATACGATTGCCTGTTTAGTTTGCGATATACTCGGAAAGTCCTTTGTGGTGGGCATTTCCACACGCGGAGATCTCATGAAGACCGCACCCAGAGTTGCGGCTCGCCTGAAGAGAGCGCTGGGTTTGCGCGACCGCAGCATGCGGTCGCTTCACCTCGAGCTTCATGCCGACAAGGTCCGCGGCAGCAGCTACGCGAGCGTGCATGGGTATCTGAACGGCCGCGCCGACCCGCCGCTGGAGTTCCTCCTCGCGACAGCCGAGGCGCTCGATGTGAGTCCGGCCTGGCTGGTACAGGCCGTCGGCCAGCCGACCCGGACTCACGCGGCGGGAGATGAGGCCACGGTGGATGCGGGAGAGGCGGCCGCCTGGACGGCGGTCCAGGAGTTGGGACAGGAGGCGGACTGGGCCGAGCTCCGGCAGCGCGTGAAGCAGGCGCTCCAGGAGGAGTTCATATTCTTCGCCGATCTGCCGCCCTTGGCCGCGGCCGCCGTGTGGCGGACCTGGGAGCGACTCACCGCCGACGAAGCGCACCGGGAGGAGTGGATCCGCGGCGCTCATGCCCCCGGCGGCAACTCGACCGACCGGAGCCTGGCGGTCGCTCGCGATATCGGACTCTGCCTCATGGCGCCGTTTTCCGTTCTTGATGTGCGCCCCGCGGACCTCCGCCGGTGGCAGATCGAAAGTTACGTTCTGGGTGTGTGCTCCGCACTCGCCAGCCTCGTGCCCGACCCGAACGCCACCGAGCCCACCTTCGAGCCCTTCTAGCCTCGGCGCGCGGCCGTCAGCCGCCAGATGAGCAGCAACGGCGCCCTGGAGCCGTCCCAGCGCCGTCCATAGCACAGGATTTGCTCGATTATCTCGCCGAACACAGACGGCTTCCATCGTTTCCGGCGAGATCCGATCTATGCAAGTGCAAGACGACAAGAAAGATACGCCGGCATCTTACAGCGGCACCCAGCGCTCGCGGCGGTTCGAGCGTTGGCTGCTGAACGCCGTGCTCTTGATCACGGTGGGCGGCGTCATCCTGCTCAACATGCCTGACTCCGTCATGAAGCGGCGGCTGCTCCCACCCGTTCGGCCTTACGTGACAGCGCTCGGTTTGAACCAGGCCTGAAACCTGTTCTCCCCGGACCCCTCGCGCCGATCCCTGTACGTCGAAGCCCGACTGCGATTTGCAGACGGGTCGATTGACACGCTGGCGGTGCCGGAAGGGGACCCGTGGATCGGAGACAAGCGCTTCTATCGTTGGCGGAAGTGGCAGCGGCGGGTCCGCCTGGACAGCAACCGTGAGCTGTGGCCCGCCACGGCCGTGTACATCGGAGCCCCCTATCTCGTCGACCCGCGCGGCCTCGTCTCGGTCGGCCTCATCCGCCGCTGGTCGCACACGCCGGCGCCCTGGGGGACCGAGAAGCGTGTTTGGCAGGAATTCGAGTTCTTCGAGCTGGATACTCTTCCGACGGCTTTACCTACGACGGGCCCGGAGGAGAGCTCGGGCGAATGAGAACGGTCTCTGAGGCATGGAGCCGCTTCTGGCACACCCCGGCGGAGTCCTCCACGCTGACGCTCTTTCGAGCCGCGCTGGGTTTTGTCGTTCTCAGCTGGGGGATCTCGCTCGGCTTCGACTTGCGGGCGTTCTACTCCGAAACAGGCCTGCTCCCGGCGCCGGAGTACACGGCGTACCGCATCTCCATCTTCCGGTGGTTCACCAGCGACCTGGCGATCGCGATCGCCTACCTGACCCTGCTCGGCAGCGCCCTCGCCGTGACGGTCGGCCGGGGCTTCCGGCTCGCGGCGGTGCTCATGTGGCTCATGGTCTGCTCCTTCCAGTTCGACAACACTTACGTTTTGAACGGTGGTGACGTTCTCATCCGGGTGCTCTGCGCGTACACGGCGCTCTACGCCGTTCTGGCGCCCGGTGGATCGGCTGGCCTGCCCCTCTCCGAGCTCTTCGCGCCGGCTCGTGCGCCGCAGTTCGGAAGGGCGCCCGTGTGGCTGCTCAGACTGGTGCAGATTCAACTCACCCTCATCTACCCGTTCTCCATCATCGACAAGTTTCGCGGAGAGACCTGGCTCGAGGGAACGGCGACGACCTGGGCGCTGAACCTGGTCGAGTTCCAGCGTCTTCCGCTTCCGGATGTGATGCGCGAGTCGCTGCTGATCGGAAACGGCCTCACTTACGGCGTGCTGGCCGTGGAATTCGCGCTCCCGTTCCTGCTCTGGACGCACAGAACGAGGCGCCTCGGCATCGGGCTGGGGGTAGGCCTGCACCTCGGCCTCAACTACGCCATGCGGCTCGGCTTCTTCGGCTGGATCATGGTGGCGGCCTACCTGGCGTTCCTCACGCCGGGGGAGGCGGGCAAGCTGCTGTTGGGAGCTCGAAAGTTAGCCGCCTCGGTGGGGCAACGGCTCAGCCCAAGAAAGGAAGCGGCGGACCGGGCGGCTGCATGAGAGACGTGAAGCTTGGACAAGAGGCTTCCCCACGGCCGTGCGCGGGGAAGCCTCAGCGTGCCCGACAGGATTCGAACCTGTGACCTTCGGCTCCGGAGGCCGACGCTCTATCCAGGCTGAGCTACGGGCACGAGCAGCGAAAAAGCGACCCCGAACAGGCTGGGCCCGCGGGGCTGACTGGTACGCGTGCTGGTGGCAGGGAAGGAATAGGCGAAACGCCGCTTCAATGCAAGCAAAACAGCCCTTTCCTGCTAGTTATTGCAGAATGCGTTGAAAACAGCCGTGGCTGCCGTCGCTCGGTTGCTACGTGACGTCGTTCAAGACCGCTCGTTGTCCCTGTAACTCCTTGCCGGCGCTGATCTAAGACTCCTCCCATGCGGCTGCGTACACATGGGCTCACTAGTTGCCCTGAAAGGAGGTCGCGTGAAGGCGGCGGCCCTGGATCGCCAGCGGAGATTACGTGAACAGGCTCGGACTATCATGAAAATACCACGAATCCTATCGACGAAGAGGATCGACCCGCCCCGGCCGGCCGCCCCTGCCTTGGAAAAGAGCGAGGCAGGGTTTGCCCTCCTGACGGTGTTGTTCGTCTTGATCGGCGTCACGGCCATGGCCTCCGCCAGCTTTATTCTTTCCGACTCGGACTACCGCGTGAGTCAGAACCACCGCTCGAGCGTGCACGCGTTCCTGGCCGCGAACGCCGGGCTCTACGAGTACGTGGGCGATCAGAAGACGCCGGACACCAAGCTCGCGTACGCCTACACGACCGGCGATGCGGACGTCGGACCGCAACAGCTGCTCGATCTGGGCGACGGCCGCACTCTGTACCGGATCACTTCACAGGCGACCTACGACGCGCCCGAGGGCGGAACGGCGACGCACGGTGTCTCGACAACGGCGATCCACGCGATCAGCAGCTTCGACGTCACGGCCCCGATCGTGTCACTCACCACGCTCCACAAGAACGGCGGCTCGGGCAGGATAGAAGGCGAGGACAGGTCGAAGGACGGCGACTGCGACGGCGCCAAGGCGCCCGAGATTGCCGGCGTCGCCGTGCCGACCGGCGGCTATGACCAGAGCGGCGGCTCGCCGGTGCCCGAGGGGGATCCCGACATCCTCGAGGACGACATCGCCGGCCTCCTCGCACTCATCGGCCTGGATTGGCAGGGAGTCCTCGACGGAGACCTGGTCAGGCCCGACTACACCATCCCGTCGGACTCGTGGCCCAGCATCGGCGCCGACGAGTGGCCCGTCATCCACGCGACGGGCGACATCTTGCTGGAATCGGGCAACAGCGGACGAGGCACGCTGATCGTGGAAGGCAGCCTTACGATGGACGGCAGTTTCCACTGGGACGGGATCGTCCTCGTGGGGAGCAACTTCACCAGCAACGGCAACAACAAGATCCACGGCACAATCATGGCCGGGCTGAACGTCGTGCTGGGGGGGACACCGCCGGACAGTGACCTCGGGAACGGCACCAAGGAATTCCGCTACGACTCGTGCAACGTCCAGGAGGCGATGCAATCGGCGTTCGGCGGCCTGCACGAGGTGCCGGGAACGTGGACCGAGAGCATGTGATGAGGTTCTTCGTGCCTTCGAGTCCCGGCCCGGCCGGGAAGAGTGGCTTCACGCTGGTGGAGATGCTCATCGCCCTCACCCTCATCGCGGTGGCCACGGCGATCAGCGCCTCGGCCTTGAGGACCTATTACGAGACGACGACCTCGCGCCGGGCAGCGAGCGTGATCGCGGGCGATATCGCGGTCACTCGCAGCGCGGCCGTCAAGCTGGGAAGGAACGTCTCGCTCGTCGCTAGGGAGGACTCCCTCAGCTACGTGATCCGATCCGACAGCGGGACGGTGCTGTATCCTCGGAGGAGCTTCGACACGGAATCGGAACTGCCCCTGACCTCGCTCGACGTGCAGCTAAATGGCGATTCGATGACGTTCAATCCGCGAGGCATCCTGATCTCCGGAGGGACCCGGCGAATAGACGTCGCCCTTTCCAGTCGAGGAATGAGGGTCGAGTTCAACGTTCTCGGACGCACAAGAATCGTAAAGGACGGCAGCTAGAACGGACGGTATCATGAAGGGTGCAGCAGAGAGGGTACGCGAGCACATCAACGGCGAGGCCGGCTTCGGTCTCGTCGAGGCCCTTATAGCTGCCATCATCCTCACCTTTGGGCTCCTGGCGGTCGCCGGACTGAGCATGACGACGGCCGGCCATGAGCGGCTGGCGCGGTGGCAGAGCGATCAGGCCATGGCCGCACAGCTGGCGCTTGCTCAAGCATACCGGCAGGACTTCGACAGCCTGTCCTCGAGGTCCACCGACATTGACGTAGGAGAGCACACGTACCGCATCACCCTGACGGTCACGGACATCTCCGCGCGCGTGAAGCAGGTGGACGCAGCGGTGTCGGGAGTCGGCCCGCTGGATAGCAAGACGTTCAGTACGCGGCTGTATGCGCCCCGCCCGCTACCCGGTCCCAAGTGATGCTCGCCACTAACAGAGCTTTACCGGCTGGCGGCGGTGGCGGCGGGACTGGCGGTGACGACGATTATAAGCCGAAGGGAAGGAAGAAAAAGTGCTGATGACGCTCAGTCGCTGCGAGAGCTGCACCGGCCAACGGTCGGGCGTAGGCCGACTCCCTGAGGGCCGTGAGGGCTTCACGCTGATCGAGGTCCTTGTGGCCCTGGTCATGAGCGTGCTGCTCGGCGGGGCACTGATATCGCTTCTGGCAGGACAGAGCCTGTTCTATGCCAAGAGCGATCAGATCATCTCGGCCGAGCGCAATATCAGGGCGGCGGCGGAACTACTCTCAGCGGAAATCAGAACGGCCGCGCCCGAAGACCTCGTCGCGGCCACGCCGGACTCGATCGCTCTCCGGTACGACGTTCTGCGGGCCGTAGTCTGCGATTCAACGGCGCCAGACGAGGTCGCGGCTTTCGTTCTGGACACCGTCAGCGACTTCGGGCTTTCGGGCGCCGTGACCGGCCTCGCGTTCAGCGAGCCGTACGACTCCGCGTTCTCCTACGCGGACGGATTCTCGGCAGCCGTCACCGGAACCGGAAGCGGGCCCAAAACCGTATGTACGGACAACGGAGCGCCCAGCACCCTCCCGAGCGCCAACTACCGGACCGTGTCGGGCTGGCAGGCACAGTTCGGGGACCTGCCGGACCGCGGCTCCTACGTGCGGGTCTACCGGCTATTGACCTATCGCTTCGCTCCGTCCGTATTCGCCAGCGGCAGGACCCTCTGGCGGGGAAGCGATGAGCTGGTGGGACCCTTTGCCGACTCGGCGTCCTTCAGCTACGTGATGGCCGACGGGGGTGTCCAGACCACCGTGTCCGGCTCCGCCTTGGACAGCGTGCAGGCGTTGCGGGTCTCCGGAACGACCGTCGACGAGGACTCGCGCTTCGACGTCGAGCGCAGCTTCAACTTCGACGTGGTACTCCGCAACTAGCCGTTCCTTCGAGACGAAGGCGTCGATGCAAAGAAGGGGCGGCCAAACGGCCGCCCCTTTTGCATACCGGGACGCGGCACCGGACGCGGTCCGGCTCGCCTGACGGCGGTCTACTCCACGAGGCGGAGCGCCTTCAGGATCGGTCCTCCCCCGCCGGCGACTCCGACGCAGGTGTCCGTCATGCGCACGTAGACGTTCCACTGTCCCGGGGGCGGAAGCATGCCGTTCGGCTGGCTCATGTCGGTCGCAACCTTGTCCACGAACACGCAGGCGAGGCCGGCCACGGGGACTTGCGTACCCGCTCCGCTCCCCGTCACCTGGTCCGGCCGCACGACAGGCATGAAGCGCACGCGCGGATGGTTCTGGTTGTTGAGACAGGGCCCGTTATCATCGCCAACGGCCACCGCACAGCCGTAATCATGGGGTCCGGCCCAGTCGACGGGCGCGTTGGGGTTGTTGAAATCCCATTCCGCGGGATTCAAGTCGATCAGATTCCAGAACTCCTGCATGACCAGGTTCTGCATGTTGCCGGCGCCCGAGCCTGCGTACAGGATCGTCGGGTCGGGTGGGCCTTGGATCGTGATGGTTACATCCGGACAGCCAAGGACCCACGGCGCGATCGCATTCGCGCCGCCTCCGCTCGGACCCCCATCGATGGCCTCGGGCTGGAACCAGCAGCGCCAGCTGGCGCCATCCGTGCAGGGGCTGGCCACGTAGTCGGGATCTTCCGGATCCGCCGGCCCGGACTGCACCTTGATCTCAACCAGCGGCTCGAGCGGGTTGTTAATGCTGCCGGGATAGAAACCGGTGAAGTCGCATCCGCCGAGCCCGGGCGCCGGCGGCTGTTGATCGGCAAGGCACTGCATAACCGTCACGCCATATTCGTATGGGACGTAGAGGTCGTTCGGAGCCCCGAAGTAGAGGTCATCGTGGGGGTCTTCCGTCCAGCGGTCCGGAAGGGCGAGAGGCAGCGGGCAGTTGCCGGCGCCGGCCGGCGAGAGCTCCGCCGCAGCGACGGTGCCGACGTTCACCTCGTCCCATCCTAGAACGCGCGCGAAGATCGTCCGGATCGCGTTGCCGCGTGCCGATATGTTCCGGACACGTACCCGCACCTTCTTCTCGGCCATCAGAACATCCACATCCTCATCACGCACATCGGCGATCGTGAGGTGGACCGTGTGCCGCGAGGCGTAGTCGATCGCCCAGGCTCGCGGGCGATCGGCGTCGTTGGGAGCCGTGATGAAGGAGGCCGCGCCGGCGAGAGCCGCAGAATCGGCCACGCGCTGCGAGTCGGTGCGGGCTCCCACCAGCACCCCGACGTCCACGGCGAGGGCCACCATGCCCAGCATCATGACTATGCCGATTGCCACGAACGCCGCCGTAGCGCCGCGCTCGTCTGTTGCGAGGGCGAGAGGCAACCGCCGGTAGAGTCGTCGAGTGAAGGAGTGTCGAACGGGCAAACGGCGAGAGCTCATGAGTCTACTTCCTGTCTACAGCTGACAGCGGAATCCGGCCACACCAGTTCAAAAAGATGATTAACAGGACGAGCCGCGCAAGAGTGGCGGGGATGCTACATGGCTCCGGCGTCGTAGGTAGCGACGCCGTATGTGGTGCAGGTTACACGCTATCTGGTCCGAGAGACCTGCTCGCACCGGGGTGTTCGATCTACTCCACGAGGCGAATCTGGTAGACCAAGGGGCCGGCGGGATCGCCGCCTCCTCCCCCACCGATGGCGGGGACGATGATGGCGTGCACGTTCCGCTTCCCGGGCGGCCCCTTATCGACCGACTCGATGAACACGCCGATGAACGCCGCGATCTCGAAATGGGGCCCCGAGCCCTGTTGCACGAAGGAGCCCGGCCTCATCACCGGCACATTCCGGTAGCGGAGCCCCCCCGTCACGATGCCGTCGTGGCCGAGAGCGTCCTTGACGTTGCCGTCCCGCACAGCTGTGCCGTCCCAGTACTGGCCCGAATACTCCGGCATGTCCAGGAGGTCCTGGAACGCCTGGGCCAGCGTTTGCATGTTCCCGGCCTCCCGCCACATGGGGTCCCCAACCTCGTATCCGCCGTCCGCGCCGTCGGGGCATCCCAGGATGCGATCCCGGATGTCCGGCACGCCGCTGAAGGACTCCGGGAGCCACGTGTCCCAGAAGCCGGGCTGGAAGCGGCCGGATTGATCCGTTTCCCCGCCCTGTGAGGGCTTGAGGACGAGCTCCGTCCCTACCGCGTCGAGCATGTAGCCGCGGTAGTCCGGGTTGAGGTTAGGAGTCCCATCCGGGAGGAAGTTGGGCTCGAGGTAGGGCTCGTGGTAGATGTCGCCCTCGGACTCGTCCCACTCGATATCTCCCACGTTCTCCCAACCATCCGGGATCACGATCGGCAGAAGGCAGCTGACGCTCGTACCCGTCAAAGACGCCTCGGCGGCAGCGTAACTGGACACGTTCACCTCGTCGACGCCGAAGATCCGGGCGAAGATGGTGGTGATCGCACCTCCATGGTCGTCCCGGTGGAGCGAGCGCACCCGCACCTTCTTGTCGGCAATCATGACGTCGATGTCCTCGGGGTCCCGCAGCGTAACGGACTTCTCCATCACCTCGTTGTATTCAGCGTACTCCTTCGCCAGCTGTCTGGCGTACTGTTCCTGGGTCGTGGGATCGGAGTCCGCGACGAAGATGAAGGCCGCCGCTCCCGCGAGCGCGGCCGAATCCGAGACCCGCTGCGACTCGGTCCTGGCCGAGACCAGCTTACCCAGATCGACGGCCAGCGCGACCATGCCGAGCATGACGAATATGCCTACCGATATGAACGCCGCCGTGGCGCCCTGTTCGTTTCTCAGGATCCTTCGTATCCGACGCATTGACTGCCCCTAACAAAAAAAACACCGCCAACCGTGGCTGAGCACGGTGAGCGGCGCACTCCCAGGTCCGCTTACTACCGTTCTTCCAGCTATCGACTTACGGGTCCAGCGACTGATACCCGACGCACGCATCATGCCGAGCGCACGCTCGTGGCTCAGATGTTCCCAACTATTTAATAGGATTAGAGATACGCGTCGCGGGGACGCGATCCCGAACCTCGGGTCGTGGGCTGGTCGTGGACTAGTAGCGGCGGGCGAAGCCCATGCGCAGGACCTGACCCACTACCGGCGTGAACGGCGGGAGATTGGCCGGGTCGTCGAACCGCTGGTCGAAGTACCAGTCCCGGTTCGGCGCGCCGTAGTAGTGGCCATCGTACGCGCCTACGGCCTTCTGGGCGAACCAGAGCGAGACCAGCGATCCGTTGATGGTGGCCTTGACGCCGCCCCACCCCTCGAGGAAGCGCGGGAAGTTGTTGAGCCAGCCGCCGCCGTCCGGAGAGCCGAAGAAGGGCGTGGGGCTGTGTCCGGCCAGAATTGCGGCCTCGACCTTCGTCTCCGTGGCCGGCGGTTCAGCGCCCTCCCCAGCCGCGGCGTCACTCCAGTTGTTGGAGAGGATGGTGATCGCGTCGGAGGCGAACGACGCGGGCTGCCACTGGCCGGGTACGCTGTTGTACTCCCCCAGCACGTAGAGGGGGAGATCCGTGGCGATCGTCAGGGGCGCCTTCAGGTTGCTTCCGCCCCGGATTCTCACCACGTACTGCTGCTCGTCCGCCACCGCGTCCGGGCCGCCGGGGTTAGTCACGTCAGCCGTCACGTAGATGAGGCCATTCTTGTAGTGCGCCACGTCGAAGGCGTCCAGGTCGATCTCGATCACATCCCGATCAGAGTTCGAGTTCACGGCCCCGATCGGATCCCCGTTGCCGGCGCTGGAGGACTGTTCCCGGTCGTCGTAGAACCGGTTGATCCCGTAGGTCACGGCGCCGGGCGGCATCGCCTCGGGCGCGCCCCCAGCGTTCAGGACCTCGAGCGCCGTGCCCTGGACCCGGACCTGGAGCCCCGCGTTGCAGGCGTACTTCACGGCGGCGAGCGACGCCTGCTCGGCGCCGGTGCAGGGCTGGATCAACTCGTACGGAGCGACGCCTTCGGGAATGGGAAGCTTCAGGGGCCGAACGCCGCTGGCCCGGGTCTGGATGTTGTGATCCCACGTCGACTTGGACCAGTCATCGAAGGCCTGATCCTGGGCTGGAGTGGGGAATGTCAGCGGGTCATGGTCCGCGCCGAAAGCGTGGCTGTCCTCCAGGACCTCGACAAAGTTGCCGTCGTTCAGACGAATATAGACGTCGCGACCGTCGCTGGACGGGTCGCCGCCCGATGCCTTCGCCTCGATGTGGAGGTCCTTGGCGGTGGTCACCATATCCCATAAGTAGAGGCCCGTGATGCTGTCGATCCAAAGATCGCCATTGGTGTGCACGCGGCCGCGGATGTCCATGCGAGGGCCGGGGAAGTTCTCGAGATCCTCCTCGTAAAAGGCGGCGAACTGGAAGATCGGGATCGCCTGCGCACGCGCATCCATGATGACGGTCGCTCGGGCGCCGTTGGGTCCCTCGACGGATGAGGTGACCGTCAGGTCCCGATCGAGGCTGGTGAGGCCGGCGAACGCACCTTGGGAAATCTGGCGAGCCACGACGCTCGGAGCGAGGACCGCCGAGTACTCGACGAACGTGTAGTCGGGGATGGTCGGCGGTGCGGCCGCGGCCTCCGCCACCATCTCCGGCGTCAGGTTCCCGTTGGCCATCTTCTCGCCCACCAACGCGAGGAACCTCTCAGCGCCCGCTTCGGCCGCATAGTACGCCTGAGTCCCCACGTAGTGGTTCGTGCCGATCCGAATCTCGGTGCGTCCGGCGAGCTGCATCGCGGCCGCCAGACCCATCATCGCGATCAACAGGATGAGTACCGCTACGAGGGCGAAGCCGGCCTCATCGGGTCGGCCCTTGGCCGTGCGAGCGCGATTCATTGACGGTTCCTCGTGTAGAGCTGATTTCGGGGGCTCACGCTCATCGTGTAGTCCCTGTCGACTCGCTGGCCACCGGCCAGATCCTTGTCCGTTCGGCGCGCCGATCCACGAAGGTGGAGGCGCACGGTGTTGATGTCGTCGAAGTCGTTGGTGAGGTCCGAGTCGCCGGAGTCGGCGACGGGAAGTTCGTCACCGTCCGCGAACATCAGCTCGACGCGAAACTCGGTGATCATGTCGGCAATCGGCATCTCGACCCAATCGCCGTCGTATTCCGTCGCGCGGTTGAGGGTCGGGTGCATCGGGTCCGAGTCGTCCACGAAGTAGACGGCTGCATTCACCCTCTCGAGCGCGGCGCCTGCCTCGTTTGCCTCGAAGACCAAACCGTGCTCCTCGTTATCCACCACGGATACGTTGAGCTTGGCCGTGCCGATGATCTCATTCGGGTCTCCGCTGCAGGTCGCGCCGTTGTTGGCCCGGTTCACCTGGGTGACATGGGCCACCCCGCGGGCGCTGCCGCTCGCCAGGTAGACGAAGTCGCCGTCCTCAAGATCCGTGACCGGGTCGGAGCAGGTGATCCGCACGTCGACCTGTTGCTTCGGGTTGCCGGGGGGCGCTTCGACGGCGTGTATCGGCGTGCCCGGATCGGCGAAGAGGATGAACAGGGTGTCGTTCTTCCCCGCGCCGCCGTCGGCGACCGCGATGACGCCGAAATCGAGGCTCGGATCCATCCCCTGGCCCGCCTCCATCAGGTCACGCGTCAGCATGCTGATCGCGTAGCGGGCGTTGTCCTGAACATCGACCACGAGCCTTTCGGTCCTCGAGGACGACCGGACGGTCTTGAGGAGCCCGACGGCGCTGGATATGACCAACCCGCTGATCAGCATGACAACGAGCAGCTCCACGATCGTGAAGCCGCTTCGATCGAGGGACTGCACCATACCCCGTCGCTTTCGAACCAGCGCTCTACCTCTCACGCCTGCCACCGATCAGTTGCCCGAGTAGATGATGGTGGTGAGCTCGGCGGACTGACGGCCCATCCACCCGGTCGGATATTCGACGACCACCGTGATGGTCTTCGTGTCCTTGCCGTCGACGCCCTCGGCCACGTTCACCCAGCGGCGGTAGGGACCCGCCCCTTCGTTGCCATTGACATCCACGGCCTTCGCGGCCTCCGTGACCACGCTCGCCGCGGGTTGCGCCTTCAGCTCCTCGAGCTTCCGAGCGGCTAGCGCGACCGCCCGGGTTTGCTCCCCGGCGAACTTGTCGGCCGACCGCACCACGACGATTTCCGACATGACCGCCAGGCCGACGATCGTCAGCAGGATAAGCGCGATCATCGACTCGATCGACGTGAAACCGCTGGGTGACAGCCCTCCGCGTCTCGAGGGGCGGCCATACGGAATCCCGGTGTGCGTGACGTCGTTCGGAGTCATTCCCAGCTGCCGGCGTTGAAGTACCACACCTTGATCATCCCGCTGCGCGCCACGGTTATGGCCCGGACGCGGGAGGGATGATCGGCGTGGCTCACATAGATCACCCCGGTCGCCAGGCTTCCCATCGGCCACTCCACCGTGCCGCGAGGCTCGAAGATCAGCGGGTTCGAGGGCAAGACGAGCGCACTCGTCGCCGGCGCTCCGCCCGGGCCGGAAGCCGCGTAGCCGGTCGCGAACACGATCGCTTCCGGAAGGTTGGCACCGCGCATGGAGCCTTCCGTGTCGTTGAGCACCGGGATGTTCGCCGCGGCGATCTCCTCCGGCGTGCCGGTCGGGACGTCGGATGGGTCGCCCAGGTTGACGTAGGCCGTGTAGAAGTTCGGCGTGCCGGAGGGCTGGAAGTCGAGGTAGACCCGCCGATTCATCGCGACCGCCCGATAACGGGCGAGACGCATCGCCTGGGCGAGCTCCACGGCTCCTTCGCTGGCGAGCTCCGCGGGCGTCACGCGGGCCAGGGACGGAGCGACGACGGCGCTGAGCACGGCGATCATGAGGATGACGATAAGCACCTCGACCAGCGTGAAGCCGCCCGTCTGCCGGTACCAGCGCCGGCTGGTCTTTCGACGGCCGTTCGTCGCGCATCGGTGCTGCATTCGGGTCATCGGCGACCTGCGAAGGAGTTCCTCGCTCATGCATCGGCTCATCTGTGGGGCCGGGTGCGATCGTCTGCTGAAAGAGCAAACTCGCTGCCAGAGTGACGATTCGTCGCAAAGCTTGGTAACGTCATGTGATATAGGCGCTTATAGTCACTCCAGAGAGCGATCGCGAAGGTGAGTGGCTCGAGCGCCACAGGCGGAAGTCGGCATTTTGAGAGGATTCCGGGCGTTCACACGTGTCCCTCAACGACTGGGAGGGATCGCCCGGAGGGGATGGAAGGGGTGAGGGGAAGGGCAAGGACTGAGAAAGCAGTGCGCCGCCAGGGAATCGAACCCCGAACCTACGGATTAAGAGTCCGTTGCTCTGCCAATTGAGCTAGCGGCGCTCGTGGTGTCGTCGCACTCTGATATCGCTGTAACAGTGGAGCCGGCGGGGCTCGAACCCGCGACCTCTGCAATGCCATTGCAGCGCTCTCCCAGCTGAGCTACGGCCCCGTGCTGCGGATCTCCTCCTTGACGCCCCCAAGGGGAATCGAACCCCTATCTCCACCTTGAAAGAGTGGTGTCCTGGCCGTTAGACGATGGGGGCCTTCGGTGTCATGACCGCTCGATCCGGCCCGCATGCGCCC
>JBDHFW010000035.1:0-17650 GCA_039590175.1 Gemmatimonadota bacterium
GTCCTCGGGCAGCTGCGAGGAGCGCGAGCCCGAGAAGTGCCGGAACCGGATGCCCGCCTCTTCGGCCACGTCCACGAAGCGGACGCGCGGGTAGTCGTCGGGAAGCGTCCGGGCGAGCTGGGCGGTGAGTCCTTCGATCGCCTCGCCCGGCTTGTAGGTCGCATCGGGCCTGGTGAGGGCCCGTACGAGAAGGGCGGCCCCGCCCGCGAAGGCGAGGCCTAGAACAACCGTGAGAAGCAGGAGGCGCTTTCGCCGTGGAAGCGCTGCAGGCATAGGCGGCCGTGCCGCTACGTCGACTTCACCTGGATCGTCTTCTCGTCGACCGACATCACGGTGACGGGCGCCGTGATCCCGGACTCCTCACCGAACAGGAAGTTCAGAAGGAACTGGTCCGCCTCGTGACGCGGCCTGGCGGCACCGCGAACTCGACCTCCTGATCGAGCGGCGCACCGGCTTCGGTCTGATTGGACGCGCCCGCCCCCGCCCCTTCTCGAGGAGGGATCATCGACGCGGGGCACGAGAAGGCGAACTCGGCGCGATCCGAGAAGCCGGGAAACAGGGCGCGGCGGTACCGGACGCCGACCATCTCCCAGAGGTTGTGGCGGTCGATGAGCTTCCCGTACTGATCGACCGGCTCCGCCTTGAAGATGAACGATCCCGGCTCGATGAAGTGCCGCGCATCCCTGTGGCCGGATTCGAACACGACGTTCCCGGCCTGGTCGGTCACGACAATCTCCACCCAAGCCTGGATGATGTCCAGGGGCCCGGTCGGGAAGTCGTGGCCCACCTTGTTGTTGGTGATCAGCGCCTGGAGCGTGACTTCCTCCCCCGCCTCCACGGTGTCCGGCACGATCAGCTCGAGCGGCACCGCCGGCCCGGTCTGCCACTTGTGGGCGATCTCCGGTATCTCCAGTCGGCCTTGCAGCCACCGCTCGGTCAGCTCGACGTGCTCCTCCGCCCCTTCGAGCTCGAGGGCGAGAGGCATGAACTGGTTGGCGGCCAGGAATCGGTGGCTGCGATGCCGCTCGTCGCTGGCCGTGCGGTTGTAGTCGGCCTCGTCGCCGCTGGCCGGATCGCCGGACTCGGCGAGCGGCATGTGGCACTCACGGCACTCGATCGTCGTCTCCGGGTTCCCCGGCTCGTTCCACCGGCTTTTGCGCCAGTTGTCGTACTGGTTCTGGAGCTGCACCCAGCCCACCTGGTTGATCTCTTCATCGATGAACTGCTTGTGGCAGGCCGCGCAGAACTCCGGGCTCTTGAAGAGGCGGTGCTGCAGCGTCTCGACGTGATACCTCGGATAGGAACGGATGAGGAAGTCCCGGAAGAAACGCGACGTCTCCCCTCCCTCGAGCTCGAACATGTAGCGCTCGGGCTGGACGATGACGTAGTTGGCGTTGCCCTGCACGTCGGTCTCCCGGATCGCATGGCACACGATGCAGGAGACGCCCTCCTGGTAGCCCACGAGGTTGGTGAGGTCGTCGTTGAAGACGTTCTTCGCCCCCGAGAACAAGGAGATCGGGTCGTGACACCCACCGCAGTAGCGGGTCGATTCGGCCCCGTTCTGCTCCGCCATCACGGCCTGGACCGTCTGGAAGGCGACATCCATCGCCGAGTAGCGGTGGGCACTCACCTGCCACTCCCTCAGGATCTCCTCGTGGCAGCCGGCCGTGCCGCACGACTCCGAGCCACCCAGCGAGCGCGCATCGAACGCGTCGTCGGTGTTGGTCCTGGCAAGGCTCGGGGCGAACGGTCGATCGGGGCCGTAGACATAGCTGTAGTCCGCCGGCAGCTCGTTGACCAGCTCCACCGGCTCGTAGGCCCAGGCAAGCAGCGCGACGACCACGAACAGCGGGGCGGCGACGATGAGCGTGCCGAGGCCGAACCGCTTGGCCCCAGCGAGTATCGGCGCCGTCACCGCCCCGTTGTTCGCCCTGGCGAGGCGGACCACGAGCACGACCACGTGGGGCAGCACCGATGCTATGAGCGCGAAGGTGGCCACGATGTGGACCAGATCCCACCCGTAGCTGATCCGCGTCTGGAAGATCGCCTGCCAGGTCAGCACGAGGCCGGAGACGATCGCCACGATTGTCGCGGCCATGGCGACGTAGCCGGTGAGCTTGATGTGGGACATCTGCCTCGGCTGATAGAGCCGCCAGTGCCGGACCTGATACCACGCGAACGGCAGGATGAACACGAGGCCGATCGCCGTGTGCAGCAGGACCATGACCTGGTTGGATACGCTGAATGGAAGCAGGTAGATGGACAGTCCCGTGAGAGTTTCAAAGACCAGAAGGCCGGAGACGCAGATCAGAAGCTTCCGCCCCCATTCCTGTGTCGAGTCGCGCGTCGCTTGGGTACTCACCTCCGCAGCTCCTTCCTGGACGGATACGGTGGACCGGTGGTCGTGCCGGAGGGCTATCGCCGCAGGCCGGCAACTCGCGCGTGCGACGTCGGAGCCGATCGTCGCGCCTTGGCAGACAAGATACCGCACCGGCCGGCGGCCGGCATTACGCCAACCCGCACTCGACGGGCCACGGATTCGGCACCGACTAGCGCTCCTCGGCCTCGAAACGCCTGGTCTGGTACTCGCCCAGGAAGCTCCGGTGGTCCGCGTCGTCCGGATAGGCCTCGTCCGGCCCGTACGGGTAGCGCGACATGTCGTGAAAGGGCAGCGGGGACACCGTGTTTCCGGTCGCCGTGTTCAGATCCGCGTCCTTCACCCAGCCGACCGAATAGAGGAGGAAGTCCCTCCTCCAGCCGGGCGGTAGCGGGGGGGGTCGCCGGGCGTCGAACGCGATGGTGGCCTCGTCACCCGGACCCATGACGACATACCTGTCGTCGGAGGTGAGGAGCAGGGGAAGCACGTCTCCGAAGCGTGTGAAGGTGCCCTCCAGCGGCAGCCATCTCGGTTCCGTCGAGACCTCCTCGTAATCGAACCAGTGCGGTCCGTACCTCCCTCCCTTCCGGTACTCTCGAGAGAAACCCCGGAAGTGGAGATCGGCCGACGCGGGAACCATGGCTGTCGTTCTCAGCTCGCCGAGCGGGCTGCCGACGGAGAAGAAGACGCGGTCCCAATAAATCTGCATGTTCGTGCGAATCCGCACCCGATGATCGGGGGTCGGGAACTTCCCGGTCAGGTCGGCGATCACGGTCTTCCTCTTCCCTGCCGGAAAGCCGAGATCGTCGATCGTCCTCGTCCATTCACCTCCCGCGCCGATCACCTCCAGGTACGGGGAGATCACGGAATCGCTGCGGGACTGTGACATCGCCACGTTGATGCTGGCATCGGTGGGGAAGATCCAGCCGTTGAGATACAACGTGACGGAATCGGATGCGGGAAAACCTCCGAGGTCCAGGATCAGGTCGTGGGGCTCCACGACTCCCTGGTAGCTGGCGGGCATCAGGTTGGAGACGTAGACGTCGTCCTGCTCGCGGAGCTGCGGGAGCACGTCGTTCCCGTCTCCATCCGTGGCCGCTACCGGTGGACGCGCACGGGCGACCTGATGGACGGTCAGCGAGGCAGGCCCCGGCGGCACGAAGCGCTCGTTCACGTAGATGTCGATCGTGTCGGGGTGGTCGACAGCCAGCAGCTTCATCTCGTCGACGTAGAAGATCTCCCACAGCTCTTCGGTGAGCTGAAGGACGTATTCGCCGTCCTTCTCCTCGAGCGCCGCGTCCGGAATCCGCACGTACTCGCGCGACGCCGCGGCCGGCGCGAAGGCCCGATCGGCGCCCATGATCCCCAGGGGCATGCCCAGCGCGCTCCGCCACATCACGTCGGTGACGAACGAGAAGCGGCGTCCGTCCCAGGCGTAGATGAACGGACACGACCCCTTGAGCGTCTGGTCCTCGACCAGATCCTCATCGGAGCCGGGGAAGTAGATATCCTGAGTCACGCCGTTCGTCCACTCGACCCGCACCACGTCGGCCTTCAGGCGGTGACCGAGGCCGAAATGGATGACCGGGTCGGTGGCCACACGGACCTGGAAGAGATCCCCCGCCCTCACCTCGACCCGGGCGCCGATCCCGAAGCGGTTGTTCTTTCCGCTCCCCTCCCCGAGCCCCACGAGTTCGATCTTGAAGTAGTGGTTGACGTTCGCGCCGTCGTTGCGAAGCAGCCGGACACCTCCGTCGGAAGCGGCCAGGAAGATATCCAGGTCGCCGTCCTCGTTGTAATCGGCCACCGCCAGGCCGCGGGCGCCCTCCAGATCGGGGGGCAGGAAGCGCGACGCGTCCTCGAATCGACCTGTCCCGTCGTTGCGAAACAGGACCACCCCTCGACCCGATTCGCCCGTGGGCTCTCCGACCACCAGGAGATCCAGGTGTCCGTCGTTGTCGAAGTCGAGGAACGCCGCTCCCAGCCCGGCGACGTCCCGAATCTCACTCAACGCCGGATCGGAGCGGCGGTCGACCTCGAACGTCCCATCGCCCTCGTTTCGATAGAGAGTGTGCGCGCCGCCGCTCAGCGCCGTCACAAAGAGGTCGAGGAAACCGTCGTTGTCGTAGTCGCCGACGGCGGCCGCGCCCGAGCTGCCGCCGCCTGCCAGCCCGCTCTCCGCCGTCACATCCTCGAAGCGCCCCTGCCGGGCATTGGAGAAGAGCGCGTTGCTGCCGTTCGCGTTGATCACCAAGAGGTCCACGTCGTGGTCGTCGTCGAAGTCGCCGAACACCACGTCGCGGCTGTCAGCCTCCTCCTCTCCGGCGATTCCTGCGGTGGCCGCACGCTCCTCGAAGCTCCCGTCCCCGTTGTTCCGGTAGAAGCGGTTGGCCCCGTCGCGAGCCTCGTAGATGTCGAGGTCACCGTCGAGGTCCAGGTCGACGAAAACGGCCCTGCCACCGCCCCCGGGGCCGGCGATGCCCGCCGTCCGAGTCACGTCCTCGAACCTCCCGTCCCCCACGTTCCGGTAGAGGAGGTTCCCCCCGACTCTGACGATGTACAGATCGAGCCTTCGGTCATCGTCGTAGTCGGCGAAGATGGCTGAGCTCACCGCTCCGGCGTGCGCGACGTTGGCCTCCGCCGTCGTCTCGACGAACCTCCCCAGGTCGTTCCTCAGGAGGAAGCCGGAGCGTTCCGACGCGGCGTCGCGATCGGTCGCCGCGTACAGGTCCTGGTCGCCGTCTCCGTCGAAGTCGGCCACCGCGATCACCGCGCGGCGCCCCTCGGTCGCGCCTTTCGGCCCTTCCCTCGTCGGGATGACGTCGAGCCCCGCCACGGCCGTGGCGTCCGTGAAGCGCAGGACTTCCAGCACCGCCTCTTCCTCCAGCACCCGAAGCGAGAACTCGTGGCTGAAGGTGAAGTTCGGAATCCCCACCAGAGTGCCCGGCGGGCCGCGTAGATCCTCCATGGCCGCCTGGTACGTAGGGGTGATCTCGAAATACGCGCCGAAGCTCGCCAGCGACCCCGGCGCTTCGTCGGTCCGCCCGGTCCGCATCAGGGTGAGCGCCTCTCGAAAGGCTGCCGCCGGCGCGGCCGGGAACTCCGGCGCCTGGCTCCTCAGCTCCTCCAGCTCCGCCGTAGCCGCATCCGCCTCGCCGACCCGGAGCAATGTCTCCGCGAGCTGGAGCCGGGCCGCCACGTTGGCCGGATCGAGCGAGACCACCTCCCGAAGGTACTCGGCTCTCCGGCGGAGTCCCTCGGCCGTACCGGAGCGGCCGAAGAGCTCGGCCAGCGCGTAGATTGTCCGGACGTGCTCCGGGTCCCGCCGCGCCACCGCCTCCAGCTCTCCCCGCGCCTCCTCCACTCGACCGTCCGCTTCGTAGATCCTGGCCAGGATGAGCCGGATGTCGGAGTCTTCCGGCTCGATCTCCAGCGCTCGGCGCACGGCCCGCTCCGCCTTGGTAAGATCACCCCCCCTGAGGTGGACGAGGGCAAGATTCGTGTATCCGATCGCCTCTTCGGGGGCGAGCTCGATCAGACGCTCGAACTCCCTTCGTGCTTCGTCCAGCCTGTCGCGCTGGAGAAGGGTGAGCCCGGTCGTGCGCGCGACGAGGACTTCAGCGGCCGGGGACTCCACCTCCGGCGCTGGCTCACCGCAGGCCACGGGCATCAGGAGGCCAAGCCCGGCGGTCGCAAGCCGCACCCTCGGCGCAATCGGCCCCCTCACCTCGGTCCCGCCTCGCCTTCCGCTTCGCTTCCGCCGGTCGCGATGGCACCGCGACCTTCGGTGATGGAGAGGATCTGCCCGGCCGCGACGGGGCCGAGCCGCTGCTGCATTCCGCTGGTGGGCCAGCGAACGAGGATGCTGTCCGCCTGCGTCCGGTCCCCCAGCCCGATGAGGAGAGGGTTGATCTCGGACTGCGACAGGTAGGAAGAGCCGGTGCGGACCATCCGGCGCTGGACCAGATCGCCGGCGAACACGCTCACCACCGCCCCCACGGCGTCGAGGTTGGGGGAGGTGCCCCTCAGCCGGATCCGCAGCCAGTTGGCTTCGGACGGCGGAAGGTCGTTGCGCAGCAGCCTCGGCGGGCCGCCGTTGACCGTGACGAGAACGTCCAGATCCCCATCCCGGTCGATGTCCGCGGTGGCGATTCCACGCGCTACCATCTCCTCCCCGAAGCCGGCTCCCACCTGCCCGCTCACAGCGATGAACTGCCCGCGCCTGTTGTTCCAGAAGAGCTGGAGAGGCTGGGCGAAGGTGATGTCGCTCTGCACGGCATTGATTTCGGGCTCAATGTGGCCGTTGCCCGCCAGAAGGTCCACGTAGCCGTCCAGGTCCAGATCGGCGAAGAGCAGCCCGAAGGTGAGCGACTGCAGGGTAGCCCGAGTCAGACGCGCCGATCCGGCGAGGTCTTGAAACAGATCGTCGCCGATCTGTGTGTACAGCGAGAGCGGCTCGTTCGAGAAGTTGCCGATGGCGATCGACAGCCGGCCCCGACTCGTGACATCGGCGACGTCGATGCCCATGCCCGCCCGGGCTCTGCCGAACTCGTCGAAGGCAACCCCGGCTCGCGGCGCGACATCCGTGAAGGTACCGTCGCCATCGTTCAGGTAGAGGAAGTTCTGGTACGTGTCGTTGGCCACCACGATGTCGGGCCACCCATCCGCGTTGAAGTCCTCGACGGCCACGCCGAGCGACTTCCCGTCGGGATTGAACACGCCCGCCTCTGCGGTGATGTCCGCGAAGCTCCGCCCGTCCAAGTTCCGGTACAGGCGGCACGTCTCTCCGTCGTACTGCTCGGGGGTGGCGTAGGACTTCGTCACCCCGTCGAGGGTGGTGAACAGATCCGTCTCCGGCGTCCACCTGACGTAGTTGCACACGAAGAGGTCCAGATAGCCGTCGCGGTCCACGTCCAGCCACGCCGCCCCCGTGGACCAGGCGGGCGAGTCGGCCGGAAGCCCGCTGTTACCGTCCACCCCCGCCTCTGGGGAGACATCGGTGAACCGCCCGCCGTCGTTCCTCAGCAATATGTTGTCGCCGACAGCGGTCAGATAGACATCGGGGTCTCCGTCGGCATCGTAGTCCGCCACCGTCACCCCCATCCCGTAGAGGCCGACGTCGAGCCCGGCCTCGGCCGTCACGTCCTGGAAGCGGCCGTTCCCCAGATTCCGGTAGAGGTGCGAAACGGCGCGCGTACGGCCGCTCTCATGGCCCGGCCACCGGGAGCCGTTGACCAGCAGGAGATCGGGTTGCCCATCGCTGTCGTAGTCCAGGAAGGCTCCGCCGCTGCCCATCGTCTCCGGCATCCACTTCTGACCGAAGGCGCCGGTCTCGTGCACGAAGCCGATCCCGGCGGAGGCGGTGATGTCCGCGAAACGCATGCGCGTCGAGGCCGCCCGGGACTCGACGGTCACGTGCGCGGACGGCGCGTAGTCGGGCACCTCACGGGCGACCGGCTCCGTCTCCCGACAGCCAACGAGGCCGCAAGCGAGTACTGCAATCAGAATGACGCGTCTGTCTCCCACTGGAAGCCGTGCCTATTCCGTCGGGGGCACAGGGTGTGTATGGATCGGTTGTGCCATCAGGTTCACCCCCGGATTCGCGAGCCGGAAGGCGCGGGTGATCGCCTGAGCCGATTCGTCGATGCGATACCGTTCGTACGCCGCAGCCGCCGCTTCCGCCTCCGCCTCCCGGCCCAGCGCCCGGTAGCAGAGCATGCGGTGATAATGGGAAACTCGATCCTCGGGGTCGATCTGCAGCACGCGGTCAAACGCGAGGAGCGCCTCTTCGAACCGCTGGTCCAAGTACAGCGTCCGTCCGAGGCTTCTCCACGCAGCTCGATCCTCGGGGAAATCCTCCAGCACTCGGCGGTACGCGAGGGCCGCCTCTTCGTAACGTCCATCCTCCTGCAGAGCGCCCCCCCAGACCCAGGCCACCCGCGCGTCACCGCGGCGAATCGCCTCGGCTCGCCGGAGGAACTCGTACGCCGTCTCGATGTTGCCCTCCCGCAGCGCCGCCCTGGCCATGTTCAGTGGACCGTCGACTCGCTCGGGCTGGAGCGCCGCCACCCACTCGAACGCCCTCAGGGCCGCACGCGTGTTGCCCTCCCTGAGGAGGGCGATCCCGTAGTCGTTGTAGCGGGCCCACTCGGCGGGCTCCGCCGCCTCGACGGGCCGGGCGGTCCGAGCCTCCAGCGAGCCGACGCGGAGTTCCACCTCATCGGAGGCGATCTCGGTGATCGGAAGGTCCGGGACATCCCTGAACCGCTTGAACCCCTCCGGATTCTCGTCGAACGCGAACTCCGTGTACCGCCGATTGAACTTGCGCCACAAGAGCCTCGCCCGCAGGGTCAGCTTCTTCCCCGCCATCTCCGCCGGTACCGCGAGTTCGAAGTGTCCGACGTCGGCCGCTCCGGGCCCGATGACGTTGGCGGCGGCGGTCACGTGGATGTCGGGCGCGTTGCGTCGGTCGATCGGATTCCCGCGACGGTCCAAAACGACCGACTTGTAGACGTGCGCCATCGGATCGAGGTGGCCGTCCTCGCCCACCGCGCCGCTGATGGCCAGGAGGTCGCCCTCCCCGTCCAGCAGGCCGAACTCGAGCCACCCTTCGTTGGAGTCGTTGGTTCCGCCGGGGAAGGTGTGCCCCACGCCCTTGTTGCGCACAACCACGTCCACGGTGACCCGTTCGCCGGGGAGAAGCGCCGGCGCGCCCCGATCGACGGACAGAGCGGATTCCCCCGTGCGCGTCGTCCTGAGCGCGAAGATGTCCACGCTCAGCTTCTCATCCCGCAGGAAGGCCTCGGTCCTTCGGATCGTCTCCTCGTCCCCGCGGACGAACGGAAGCGCCGTGTTCACGGCGAGGAAGCGGTGCGAGCGCACCATGCCGCGCTCGGCGGACACGTCCCCCCGCGGTGCCGGCTCGAGCGGCATATGGCAGTCCTGGCAGACGCGCCTTTCCTCCGGCAGGTAGAAGGTTCGCGAGGCGTTCCGTGACACGCCGCTGTCGTGCCAGTTGTCGAACTCGTCCTGCCCCCGGAGCCAACGGTAGTTGTTGACCGGCTCGGTCAGGCTGACCTTGTGGCACGCGGCACAGAACTCGGGCTCGCGGAAGACGGGCTGCAACAGCTGGCGCTTGTGCACCGTGGGCTTCGCCTTCAGCGCGGCGTCGTGCAGGGACGCTCCCCATGTTCCCGGTTTTGCGCCTGCGAACAGGTAGGGGTCCTCCTGCGCGTCGGCGATGTTGTAGTTCCCGTTGCCGGTCTGGTCGTGAACCTGGTCGATGGCGTGGCATGCCAGGCAGGTGAGGCCGGCCTGCGCCTCCACGCTGGCACGGTCGATCTCCCCGTCCATCAGGCCCGCGAGCATCAACGCCGGATCGTGACATCCGCTGCACCACTTGCTCTTCACCCGCCCCACTCCGTCCGACGGGACCGAGAACCGCCGCATGTGCTTCTCCACCCACGCGTTCGGGACGGTGGCGTTTCGGCGCATGTCGTCGATCGTCGCCTCGTAAAAGGGGTTGTTGAACGAAGCGAAGCGGTGGGCCGACGTCGCCCACTGGTCGACGATGTCCGCGTGGCACCGGATGCACGTCCCCGCACCGATCGGGGTCTCGATCACGAAACCGTGGCGCCCGACCTCGCGCGTGATTTCATCCGGCAGCGACGCCGGATCCTCGCGCGTGATGATCCTGGCCGGCAGGTAGTCGCCGGAGGTGGTGGTCGCGGGTGAGGGGAAGAAGGGGCTCTCCGGCGGTACGAAGCCTTGGGCGACGAAGACGCCGTTCGTGAACTCGGCTACGTCGCGAGACTTGGCGCCCGGCCCGGTTCCCAGTCCCCGCTCCAGCGCAGTCTGCGCCTCGACGGTCAGCTCGATACCTCGATTCGTGAAGCCGTGCGCAACCACGAGGAGCGCGACCCCCGCCGCCACGCCGAGGCCGAAGCGACGGAACGCCGCGCCGGGCGGTCTGGCGTGGCTCACCAGGCGGTGCACGACGTAGCCGATCGCGACCACGGCCGCGCAGATGACGTGCGCCCACCAGGCCCACCTGTTGTCACGGCTGGCCGCCGCGGTAAGGATGAACAGCCCTGTGACGACCAGGGTGAGACCCGCCAGTAAGAAGAGGATCCCGGACAGCACCGATGCCCTGTGACGGCGTTTCCACACCTTCGGCAGGTGCGCGCTGAAGAAGGCGAGCATCAACACCGCGAGGGTTAGCCCCACCCCGGTGTGCGTCAGCACCATGCTCTGGAAGAGCTTGGGCAAGGACGTCTCGCCCACGGCGAAGAAACCCCAGCCTAGCGCGTCGGCCAACCGGTTGAGGAGGAGGTAGGCCGTGTTGGCCAGCATGAAGGCCGCAAGGGCCAGGGCAACGGCCAACAGCGCTCTGAGCCTGCGGGGCAGCAGGGAAGGAAGGATGGGCCTCCGCTCGGGGCGCGTTTCCTGGCTCATGGGCGGAAGAGGACCGGGAAAGTAGGAACGATTCTCGCTTTGGCTTTGATGGTACATGGGCGCCGGGACGAAGTTCACCGGTTGAGGGGCTGCCCGCCATCCAGGCAACCGGAGCTGGCGGCCGGCGAACCGGTCGCCAGCTACGTGGGCCCTCGCCTATTATCCGTGTTTGACGCCACCCGGCTGGATCCCGGAAGAACCACTCGGAAGAAGGACGCCGAAAGCTTGATCCTCCCTCCGACGCGAACGGATGAACTGGCAGCTCTCGGCTCCCTCGCCAAAGCGATGGGCGTCCACACCCGTTACGTGGATGGCCTGGACAGGCCCGTCACCGTGGCCCCCGAAACGCTTCTTCGCGTGTGCGCTGCCCTCGGCGCCCCTGTCGCCCGCCCGGCGGACGCGGTGGAAGCGTTGCGAGCCCACCGCGCGACCGAGAACACCGGCCTCCTCCCGCCCGTCGTCGTCGCGTGGGACGGAGCGCTTCCTCCCCGCGCCATCTCCAAAGACGACCTCGCCCATGCCGAGCTTCGTCTCGAGGATGCCAGCGTCGTGGCCATGCGGGACATGGGCTCGAAGGCGCGCGCCGGCAGTTCCCTCCCGTTCGGCTATCACCGCCTCTCCGTCGAGCGCGCCGGCAGAACCGAGATGTGCACGGTCATCTCCACGCCCGAGCACTCCTGGCGGCGCACCGACTCGAGACGGAGCTGGGGCCTTGGGACGCAGCTCGCGGCGTTGCGCTCGGCCCGCAGTCGCTCGCTCGGCGACCTCCGGGACCTCGAGGCCCTGTGTCGCTGGGTGGGCTCCCACGGTGGTGACCTCGTCACGCTGTTGCCGCCGCTCCCGACTTTCAACTCGCCACCCTCGGAGCCCAGCCCCTATTCCTCGGTGAGCCGACTGTTCTGGTCCGAGCTGGTCCTGGACCTCGGCGACGCACACCGAGCGGCCGCTCCCGCCAGTCTTCTGGACGTGACCCTCGCCGATGCCGAGGTTCGGGCCGCCCTCCAAGGGTTGCCGGCCCCGGCGCCATCGCTACTCGACGCCGAGCTGACCCGCTACGCCAGGTTCCGAGGTGCCCAGGCCCGACTGGGTCGCCACTGGCGACGGTGGCCCCAGAGTCCCCGGAACGGCGCCCTGGGTCCCGCCGACATCGATCCGGAGGAGGAGCGCTTTCACCTCGTGGCGCAGACGATGGTGCGCGACCAACTCGGTGACCTCGAGCAGCGCCTCGATGCGGCCGGAGTCCGGCTGGGCCTCGATCTGGCCGTGGGCTCGCACCCCGATGGCTACGACCCGTGGTCCCGGCAGAGTCTGTTCGCCGAAGGGATGTCCGTGGGGGCGCCCCCCGACCGGGGCTTTCCCAGTGGACAGGATTGGGGGTTCTCGCCGGTGCTGCCTGAGGCGTCCCGCCGGGAAGGACACGGGTACTTGGCCGCCAGCATCGCCCATCAGGCCGCCCCGTCGGGGGTGCTGCGGGTCGACCACATCATGGCCCTGACCCGCCTCTATTGGATCCCCCACGGCTTCGGGCTGCACGAGGGAACCTACGTCACCTACCCTGCCGAGGAGCTGTTCGCAATCCTCACGCTCGAGTCGCACCGGAACCGGTGTGAGGTGGTGGGCGAGAACCTCGGAACCGTTCCCGAGGAGATCGACGGTGCGCTGCCGCGGCACCGGATCTGGGGCATGTACCTGGCGGAGTTCGAGGCCGCAGAATCAGCGGAATTAGAAGAGGAGCCCGCCCCGCCGACCGGCGACGCCGTGGCCCTCATCGGCACCCACGACACACCCACGCTCGCGGGCTGGATCACCCAGATCGACATCGACGAACGGGTCCGCTGCGGTCTCCTCGAGGAGGCTGCGGCCCCCGCCGAGCGCGAAGCCCGAGCCGAGGCGGCGCAGAGCCTGGCGACGACCCTGCGCGGCAGCCTGAGCGAGCCTCATGCGCTCCTCGAGAAACTCCTGGATTGGCTCGGACGGTCCCCAAGCCCCCTCGTGATCCCCTGGCTCGAGGATCTGTGGCTCGAGGTCGAGCAGGTGAACCTCCCCGGGACGCGATCCTCCGAACGACCGAACTGGCAGCGACCCATGGGCCGGACCCTCGACGAGGTCATGGCCGATCCAGAGATCGATGCGCTGGTCCGCCGCCTCCACGATGCTCGAACGAGGGCACCGGCAGTACGTTGAGATCCCCCTAACCAGGTACAGACCCGTCATGCATTCAAGCGCTCCCTCCTCCGCCGCCCCCGCTACCCCGGCTGCGTTGCGACCCAAGCCGCGCCTTTCGTTCTGGGAGATCTGGAACATGAGCTTCGGCTTCCTGGGCATTCAGTTCGGGTTCGCGCTCCAGAACGCGAACGTGAGCCGAATCTTCGAGACGCTGGGCGCCAGCGTGGAGAACATCCCGATCCTGTGGATCGCCGCCCCCGTGACCGGGCTCTTGGTGCAGCCCGTCGTCGGCTATTTCAGCGACCGCACCTGGAACCGCCTGGGCCGGCGGCGTCCGTACTTCCTGGGCGGGGCCATCCTGGCGTCGCTGGCGCTGATCGCCATGCCGAACTCTCCGGCCCTCTGGGTCGCCGCCGGCATGCTCTGGATCATGGACGCCTCCATCAACATCTCCATGGAGCCGTTCCGCGCTTTCGTGGGAGACAACCTGCCCTCGGAGCAGCGAACCACCGGGTTCGCGATGCAGAGCTTCTTCATCGGCACCGGCGCGGTGGTGGCGTCGATGCTGCCCTGGCTCCTGACCCAGCAGTTTGGGGTCAGCAACGAAGCGCCCGAGGGTGTGATCCCCGACTCGGTACGCCTCTCCTTCTACCTCGGCGCCGCGGTCTTCTTCACCGCGGTGCTGTGGACGGTCATCAGGTCGAAGGAGTACTCGCCCGAGGAGATGGCGTCCTTCGAGGAGAACCAGGAGCGGGAGAGCTTCGCCAAGGCGATTCGGACGGCGGATGAGTACGCGGTCAACGGCGGCCGGCAGATGCGCCTGGGCGCGATTCTGCTCGCTCTGGGAGGCCTGCTCACGCTCTGGTTGGCCTCGCAGCGACTCTACCAGGTCATGGTCCTCTCCGCCGGTATGATGTTCGTCGGGGTGTTGCTGATCCTGTCCGGGTTGATGCAGCGCGCCGGCCGGTTCGACAACGGCTTCGTCACCATCCTGAACGACTTTCAGGACATGCCGCATACCATGAGGCAGCTGGCCTGGGTGCAGTTCTTCTCCTGGTTCGCCCTCTTCGCGATGTGGATCTACACGACGGCGGCGGTGACCAGCCACATCTACGGCACCAGCGACACCACATCGGCCCTCTACAATGAGGGAGCAAACTGGGTGGGGGTCGCCTTCGGCGCCTACAACGGCGTCGCCGCCGCGGTGGCCTTCGCCATTCCGGTATTGGCGAAGAGAACCAGCCGGAAGATCGCCCACGCCATCTGTCTGGTCTGCGGCGCGTTGGGGCTCCTCTCCATCTTCCTCATCTCGGACCCCAGGTACCTGCTGGGCTCCATGGTGGGGGTGGGGATCGCCTGGGCCAGCATCCTCTCCATGCCCTACGCGATCCTCACCGGGTCCCTGCCTCCCTCGAAGATGGGGTACTACATGGGCGTCTTTAACTTCTTCATCGTGATCCCCCAGATCGTCGCCGCGGCCATCCTGGGCTTCTTCGTCGGGCGCTTCTTCGGGGGAGAGGCCATCTACGCCCTGCTCGTCGGCGGCGCATCCCTCGTGCTCGCCGCGGCGCTCACGCTCCGCGTGGAGGATCGGGACGACGTGGCCGCGGCGCTCGCCGCCTGACCGAGATGCGTTGCAGAGAATGGGTGTGCTGAGAGAAGGTGGTTCGATCATGAACCCGAGCCGTGCAGTGGCGCTCATCGGAGTCGGCGCACTCTTCCTCTCGGCGTGCAGTGCCAAAGCTCCCGATCCCAATGCTCGAGGTCGCGAGATCGCGTCGGCCGAAGCCACGGATCCGGCGGTCTTCTGGAACAGCGCCACGATCTACTTCCTCCTCACCGACCGCTTCCACAACGGCGATCCCACCAACGATCTCGCCCTGGGCCGGGCGCAGGATGGAGCGGTGCTGCGGAGCTTCCAGGGCGGGGATCTGGCCGGCCTGCTCCGGAAGCTGGAGGAGGGGTACTTCGATGCCCTGGGCGTCGACGGCATCTGGATGACCCCCTTCGTGGAGCAGACGCACGGGAGCGTCGACGAGGGGACCGGGAAGACCTACGGCTTCCACGGCTACTGGACCCGGGATTGGACCGCCGTGGATCCGGCGCTGGGTTCCGAGGAGGACCTGCGCGCGCTGGTCGACGCGGCCCACGAGCGAGGCATCCGCGTCCTCATGGACGCCGTGATCAACCACACCGGGCCGGTGACGCCCCTCGATCCCCAGTGGCCCGACGACTGGGTCCGCACCGGCCCCCGGTGCGGCTACCGGGACTACGCCACCACGGTGGACTGCACCCTGGTGGACAACCTCCCCGACATCCTCACCGACCGGGATGATCCCGTGGAGCTCCCCCGACCGCTGCTCGACAAGTGGGAGCGGGAGGGCCGCCTCGACGAGGAGTTGGCCGAGCTCGACGTTTTCTTCGCGCGCACCGGTTACCCCCGCGCGCCCCGCTACTACCTCATCAAGTGGCTCACCGACTGGGTGCGCGAGTTCGGGTTCGACGGCTACCGGGTGGACACGGTCAAGCACTTCGAAGAGGCGATCAGCGCGGAGCTGAAGGAGGAGGCGGTGAAAGCTTTCTCAGACTGGAAAGCCGCCCATCCCGACCGGGTTCTGGATGACCTCCCCTTCTACATGATGGGCGAGGTCTACAATTACGAGCTGAGCCACGGACGGGAGTTCGACTTCGGGGACGTGACCGTGGACTTCTTCGACTACGGCTACGACGGCCTTATTAACTTCGGCTTCAAGCGGGAGGCCGCCGGGACCCTGGACGATCTTTTCACCCGATATTCCGCCGCTCTCCGCGAAGGGGAGCTCCGTGGGGTCGCGATCCTCAACTACGTCAGCTCCCACGACGACGGGTCGCCCTACGACCCGCAACGAGCGAATCCCTTCGGCGCCGGAACCAGACTCCTCCTGGCCCCGGGCGGCGCCCAGATCTACTACGGGGACGAGGTGGCCCGGCCTTTAGGGGTGGAGGGCGCAGAAGGCGACGCCAACCTCCGCTCGGTCATGAACTGGGGGGATCTGGAGCGCGGCGACTCCACGGCCGAGATCCTGGACCACTGGCGGAAGCTAGGCCGATTCCGCCGGGCCCACCCGGCCGTTGGCGCGGGGCAGCATCGCCGGCTCCAGGCGGAGCCGTACATCTTCAGCCGCACCCTCGAGACGGATGGACTCTCGGATCGCGTGCTGGTGGCGATGGGCCAGGGGGAGGGCTCGAAGACGATCCCCGTCTTCGGAGTGTTTCCCGACGGCACCGAGCTGCTGGACGCCTATTCGGGCGCGACGGACACGGTCAGGAACGGTGAGATCTCGCTGGTGACGGAGACCGGTCTGGTTCTTCTGAGCGAACGGCGATAAGCATTATGACTGTGCTTCGTCGGGTGTCTGTTAGCGCGGCGCTGTTCGCCGTCGGCTTCTTGACGGCGCACGGCGCGAGCGCACAGGAGGACGAGCTGGAGATACGTCTGCGGGCCGAGGTCCAAGGTCCCACCGCCATCCGATTTACGCTTACCGGCGTCGAGCGGCCGTCCGGCGCAGAGGCCTACCGCCTGACCGACGGCCAGGGGCGGGAGATTCCGATCGCGGAGATACTCCCCAACACCGCATCCGAGTCCCTCGTGGTCCCGGAAGTCTCGCTGGATCCCATGCGGGTCCATTACCTGGAGATCCCCCGACTGGGCCTCCGGACCCTGGTCCAGCGGCTTCCGCTCTTCCGCAACCTCTACTCCTCCAAGCCCCTGGGCGCCGTGGTCTCCGATGACGGCAGCGAAACCACTTTCCGCGTCTTTTCGCCTCGGGCTTTCGGAGTTCTGCTCTACCTATACCGAGGCAAGGATAACGCGCCCAGTGAGGCGCTGCGCGTGGTGGCGATGGAGAGAGACGGGGACGGGGTGTGGGAGGCCGCCGAGGCGGGGGACCTCCATGGCACCTGGTACGACTTCACGGTTCACGGCCCGGCCGATCCCGGGAACTTTTTCCATGAGACCCACCCGGTCCATGTCTCGGACCCCTACGCCCTGGTCAACGACGACGCGCTGGGCAAGTCACGGGTGTGGCGGGACGGTCCGCCGCCTCCCCCCGTGGCGGGCGGTCGGCCGCTGATGGAAGACGTGGTGGCCTACGAGGTGCACGTCCAGGACTTCACCGACTTCCTTCCCGTGAGGGATGCGGAGACCGGGACGCTGCCCGCCATGGCCCGAACGGGGCTGGTGAACGCGCACGGTGAGCCGATCGGCCTCGACCACCTCGTGGAGCTGGGCGTCAACGTGGTCCAGCTCATGCCGGTGCAGGAGTATCTGCACTACCCCGACGCCGACTGGCGGGCCGCCTTCGCCGACGACCCGTTCGCGCAAGCGATGGGGATAGACCAGGAGAACTACCAGTGGGGGTATCGAACGACCCACGCCTTCGCCGTGGAGAGCCGCTTCCGCTCGCGTGACGCGGAGCCCGGGGCGGAACGCGAGCAGTTCAGGGCGCTCGTCCGCGCGTTCCACGAGCGGGGGATCGCCGTCCTCATCGATGTAGTGCCGAACCACACCGGCGAAAACATGGACCACCGGCACCTGCTCGTGAACTTCAACGTCCTGGATCTGCCCTACTACTACCGCACCGACGACGACCTCGAGCACATCGGTCCGTTCGG
>JBDHFW010000036.1:0-17591 GCA_039590175.1 Gemmatimonadota bacterium
GTTCTACGCATCTATGCCCCCGAGTCATCCAGGGAGGACGAGCCAGCCAACAACGCGTTGTCGATCAGTCTTGTCGTTCCCACGTATCCGGCCACCGCGCACACCGAAGCCGGCAGGGCTTCGACGACGGGCGACAGGTCATTCGCCTCCACGACCTCGGCGTAGTCCACGCGGACCCCGGCCTCCTCCATGAGGCCACGCGCCAGCTGCCGAAGCACCTCGGCGGAGCGCTCGCCCCGCTCGAACACCTCGCGGACCGCCCTTAGCGCCCCGGAGAGTCCGAGCGCCGCCGGCCGTTGCTCGGCCGTCAGGTACGCGTTGCGAGAGCTCATCGCCAGTCCTCCGGCCTCCCGCACGATCGGCGCCAATTCTATGCGTATGGGCAGGTCGAGTTCCCGAACCATCCGCCGTATCAACACCGCCTGTTGATAGTCCTTGCGTCCGAACCGCCTCGAAAATGCGCGGGTCGGCGCTCCCCACACAACCGGCGCCCCACATCCTCCGGCGGCTCCACCCAGATCGTTTGCGGCTCCGGGTAGACATCCGCGTCCGAGGGCACGAACGCGACGTCGACGCCGCGTCGGCGGGCCAGATCCAGGTCCCGCTCCAGATCTCGCGGATACGTCTCCAGGTCCTCTCCGGCGGCGAATTGGGCCGGGTTCACGTAGATGGACATTGTCACGAGATCGGCGTACCGCCTGGCCACGTCGACCAGGCTCAGGTGGCCCTCGTGCAGATACCCCATCGTGGGGACGAGCCCGATCGTCCGGCGGGTGGCCGTCGCCGCCTCGCGCACCCGGCGCATCTCGGAGACGGTGTGGACTGTCTGCAAGACGCCGTTCACGCCTCGTAGCTCTCGGAGTCGGCGGGGTACTCGCTCGATTTCACCGCACTCACGTACTCGTCGACGCCGCGACGAGCAGCCTCTCCGAGCTCCGCGAAACGGCGAAGAAAGGTCGGGTTGAAGGACGGGTTGAGGCCGAGCATGTCCGGCAGGACGAGAACCTGGCCGTCACACTCCGAACCGGCACCGATGCCTATGGTCGGAATACGGATCGAGCGGCTGATCTCTCCGGCGAGCGCCGTGGGCATCAGCTCGAGGACGATGCTGAAGCTACCCGCCTCCTCGAGAGCACGGGCGTCGTGCCGAAGGCGATCGGCTTCCCCTCGCTCCCGTCCGCGAACCGAGTAGCCACCGAGCTCGTGGACGGATTGCGGCGTGAGACCGAGGTGGCCCATCACCGGGATTCCGGCGCCGACGATGAGGCGGATCCGATCCAGCGTGACGTCGGCCGCGCCCTCCAGCTTCACCGCCTCGGCGCCCGTCTCCCTCATTACCCTTCCGACGTTTCTGAGCGCATCCTCGTCGCTCACCTGGTAGCTGAGGAAGGGCATGTCCACGACCAGCAGCGGCCCCTGCAGGCCGCGACGGACCGCGCAGGCATGATGGATCATGTCGTCGACGGTCACGGGAAGGGTCGAGTCATGACCGAGAACCACCTGTCCGAGCGAATCGCCGACGAGCACGGCGTCGACGGCCGTTTCGGTCAGGATCCCGGCGAACAGGTAGTCGTAACAGGTGAGCATGGCGATCTTCTCGCCCCGCCCCTTCATGGCGATCAAGTCGCTGGTGGTGACCCGCTTTCGCCTGGAGCCGCTGGATCCGCTGGAGTCGCTCAACCGGGTTCTCCGCGAGTTTGGAGTTGCCCGCGCACCGGCGCGCCGGCGCTTTCCGGGTGGAAACCCGCAATGCAGCGTAGAATATATGGATTCGGCGATCGTGCTCCAACGATAGGCGCGGATAGAGATGTCGGTACGGTATGATCCCTTGTTGGCTTCAGCTCTCGCCGGCGAGCTCGAGGCGAGGTATGCGGGTGAGCCGCTCGCGGCGCTGGGCCTGCACGGCGGCGACTGGACGGCGGCGCTCGCCTTCTCGGACGGGAGCGTCCTGTGGCTCTTCCTGCATCCTCGGGCCGGGCAGATCGTCCCTGGTGAGCACTCGCCTCTCTCCTCGCTACTCTGCGATCGGGCGAAGTGGAAGAAGGCGCTTCGGCAGGGCGTGCTCCGGGCCGACGACTGGGTCTGGTGGACCTTCCGCGGCCTTCGCATCTCAGGCGTCGAGAGTCCGCTCGACGAGCGGCTCATCTACGTGACGCTGGGTGACGGCACCTCGGATCGAGCTCGAATCGTACTCGACCTTCCGCGCAACCGCAGGAACGCCCTGCTCCTCGAGCGGCCGCCCCGAGAAACCGAACTGGGGGGGCCGGAAGCCGGCTGGCGGATCCGTGACGTGCTCCGCGCCCGGCCCGGCAGGATCGCGGCTGGTGACGTCTACAGGCCGCCCGTCGGCACACGCCATGGCGCCGACGGGTTGCTCCCGATCCTCGAATGGCTGGAGCTGGTCGCGAAGCCCGACACGGTCCCGGATGCCCGAACCCCCGGCGTCGATACGGCCCTGCGGCAGGTCGCCTTCACGAGCGCGCTGAACCTCGACTACATCATCGGCGAGTCGAGCGACAACGCCCGGCCGAACGAAGCTCAGCCTGACGAGAACGCCCCGGCAGCCAAGACGGCCCGCCGCGACGAGACCTCCTCGCCGGCGTACGACCGGTACCGGGATGTCCTCGAAAGCCGCGGCCGCTGGTTGCTACGCCGGACGTGGGGCCTTCAACCCTACATCCATCCTCTCGGGCTGGAGGACGCGGTTCGGATCGACTCCCTCCTCGACGGGATGGCCCGCGCCGCGGCGGAGGATGCCGTCGAGCCTCCAGCCACCGAGCACGAGTCGGCGCTCGCGGGCGCGAGCGCCGTGGCCTCGGCTCTGCGTCGAAAGCGAAAGCGTCTCCGCCGCCGGCTGGCCGCCCTGGGGAAGGAGTTGGAAGAAGGCGCAGCGGCCGAGCGGCTTCGGGAGACGGGCCATCTCCTTCTCGCTCGCCTGAGGGACGTGCCGAGGGGCGCCGCGAGCATCGAGCTCACGGGCTTCGACGGATCACCAAGGACGATCGACCTGGACCCGACTCTCGACGCGGCCGCGAACGCGGACCGCTACTACCGGAAAGCGGCTCGCCGGGAGCGGGCGGTTGACCGGCTCCCCACCCTGATCGCCGAAGTACGCCGGGAGATCGAGAACGTCGAGACCGGTCTGGAGCGCCTCGCCGAGACCGGAGAGCCGGACGTCACCCTGCGTGAGCTCGCCGAGCTGCCGGAGGAGCGCCCCGGCTCTCCGGTGACGCCCGAGCGCCTCCCCTACCATCGATTCCTGTCCGCGGGCGGCCTCGAGATCCGCGTGGGCCGCAGCTCGAAGGACAACGACGCCCTCACCTTCCATCACTCGGCGCCCGACGACATCTGGCTGCATGCCCGCCAGGTGCCCGGCGCTCACGTGATCCTGAGGTGGAATCGTCGCGACCAAAACCCGCCCGAACGCGACCTGGCGGACGCCGCCGTGCTGGCCGCTCTCCACAGCGACGCGCGGCACAGCGGCGTGGTGGCTGTCGACTGGACCCGGCGGAAGTACGTGCGTAAGCCCCGTAAAGCGGGCTCGGGAGCCGTGGTCGCAGAACGGTTGAAGACGGTGTTCGTGGAGCCGGATCCCGAGGCCGCGAGGAGGCTGCGAACGGGAGCGTGAGCGGGGCGCCCGTAGAGCACCCTCTCTCCGGTCCGCCCTCACCTCAGCGGCCCGCTTGCGTTTCGGTACTTCTTCGGGTACCTTGCTTTCGGTTTACGTTCGGTATCGGCACACCGGCCTTTCACCGATGACCTCAACGCGCACGCACGGAGGCGGGTGAGGTGGCGCTCACGAGACGCCAGAAAGAGATCCTCGATTTCATCGAGAGCTTTCTCGACGCTCACGGTTATTCGCCGAGCTTCGAAGAGATCGCCGAGGAGTTCGGCTTCCGCTCGCTCGCGACGGTTCACGAGCACCTCTCGAACCTCGAGGCCAAGGGATACATCCGGAAGAGCTACAACGAGAGCCGGTCCATCGAGCTCGCACGTACCGAGTTTCGGCTCGCGGCCGTCGAGCTGCCTCTCCTCGGGAGGGTGGCCGCCGGCGAGCCGATCGAAGCGATCGAGGAAAGGGAAATGCTCGCCGTGCCCGAGGAGATGGTCGGCGCGCGGGGCGAACACTACGTCCTACGGGTCCGCGGCGACTCGATGATCGACGAGCACATCAGAGACGGAGACTACGTCGTCGTGCAGTCCAGGCAAACGGCGCACAACGGCGAGATGGTCATCGCGCTGGTGGACGGCGAGAACGCGACGATGAAGAAGTACTACCGTGACGGGAACGGACGCGTGCGGCTCCAACCCGCCAACTCCCAGGTCTCCCCGCTGCTGTATCCGGAAGACCGAGTCCGCGTCCAGGGAATCGTCGTAGGCATCCTCAGGAAGTACTGACGCTCCAAGCACCGAAAGCGCTAAGAGGCAGTGCGCTCCGGGCGATCCCGGAGCTCCCCTGGCCCGGCACCGTTCCCCACGCGGCGTCGGGCCTTCCTTCCATCGGGGCGCCACCGTAGCTTCCCGCCGTGCCGGACCTTCCGCTGGCTCGTTTCCGCGCGACAATCCACTACGATGGCACGGCGTTCCGTGGCTGGCAGCTCCAGCCCGAGCAACGCACCGTCCAGCGTGAGGTGGAGAGCGCGCTCTCCCGGCTCGTGTTGGCCGAGAGGCACGTCCTGGGCGCCGGGCGTACCGATTCCGGCGTCCACGCCGTTGGCCAGGAGATCTCTTTCGAGGCCCCGGACACCTGGAGCCCAGGCGATCTTCATCGTGGTCTCAACGCGCTGCTTCCCGATGACGTGTGGATCGAGCGGTTGGACCCTACCGAGCAGGATTTCCACCCACGGTACAGCGCGGTGGGAAGGCGATACGAGTACCTCGCGAGCGACCGCTCTGAGGGGAGCTCGCCGATCCTCAGGGGAAGGGTCTGGGATCTCGGAGCGACGCGGACGCTCGACGTGGAGAAGCTGACCGAGATCTCAGGCTGCATCCTCGGCGAGCGCTCTTTCGCGGCGTTCAGTAAGTCGGGTCAGCCGGAGCGGGGCACCCTCTGCACGATTGAAAGCGCCGTCTGGGGACGCTCGCTGCCGGGGCTGCTGCACTTCACCGTCGTGGCGGACCGGTTCCTTCACAGGATGGTACGATACCTGGTCGCCACGATCATCGAGGTGGCGGCGGGTCGCCGGGGCCCGGAAGAGCTCAAGCGGCTGCTCGCGGAAGGAAGCGGGAGCGAAGCCACGCCGCCCGATCGGCCGTCTGATGGGCCGGCCGATGGGCCCCGCCCGCCGGTACCCGCTCCGGCGTGGGGACTCTACCTTACCGGCGTGCGGTACGCCGAGGGATGGAATCGGCCGCCGGGCATACCCGGCATCGTGAGGCCGAATCGAACCGAGAGCTAGGAAAGCCATAGAACCTACGGTCGTGATCCGCGATGGCCGCCTGGCCCGTTTCTCGAGCGTGCTTGGCGTGACGCTCCTGCTCGGCCTGGCCATGGGCTGGGCGCTCGCCGCTCAGCGAGAGCCCTCCGCATCTGAGGACGGCGCGCCTGGAACGAGTGCAGCCGCCCGAGAGGACACATCGCTGCCCGTCTTCTCCGCCTCCTGGACGACATCCGCGGGAGCACGTGGAGGCGCGGAGGGCCGCTGGGCCATCGTCGATCAGAGCGTCGGCGACACAACCTCGGGCCGCGACCGCGTGACGCCCACCGTCCTGGCCGTACGGCAGGTACTCCCCTCGGTCGTGAGCGTCAGCGTCTTCCGCCGCGAGCGCATGCGGGCGCGCAGCTTCCTCGAGCTCTTCGGACCTTCCCGCGATCGTCTGGTGTCGGGTCTCGGATCGGGGTTCGCTATCGATGATGCGGGCACGATCCTCACCAACGACCATGTCGTTCAGAACGCGGACTCGGTCATCGTCGTCGACGGGATGGGTCGCACCTACGACGCGTCCGTGGTGGGGCGCGACGAGCTCACGGACCTCGCCGTCCTGCGCATCCCTCCCGGCAGAGTGCCGGCCGCGCCCCTCGGCCGTTCGGCCGACCTGATGGTCGGCGAGCCCGCCATCGCGATCGGCAACCCGTACGGTTCCTTCCTGGCCAACTCGGAGGCCACGGTGACGAGGGGCGTGATCTCGGGCGTGGATCGGGACATCCGAGCCACGGGACAAAGAGAGGTCCTCTACGCCGACATGGTGCAGACCGACGCCTCGATCAACCCGGGCAACTCCGGAGGGCCGCTCGTCAACATCCGGGGCAACGTGGTCGGCGTAAACTCCTCCATCTTCTCGAGCTCGGGAGGCTCGCAGGGTCTCGGCTTCGCGATACCGATCGACCGGGCGCTGCGGGTGGCCGGGGAGTTGAGGGACTTCGGCCGCATCCGACGCCCCTGGGTCGGGGCGGACGTGGCCACCGTCCCCTCCGACAGCTTCGTGTCGATCGCGACCGTGCGGCGGATCGCGCCGGCTTCGCCCGCCTCGAGCGCGGGCCTCGCGGAGGGCGACGTCATCCTCACCCTGGACGGCAAGCCGGTGCGCGGCGCGCTCGATTGGGAGATCGGTCTGCTGGATGCAGGCGTCAACGAGCGCATCGACGTGGAGTTCCTGAGAGGCGGGGATCGAATGGCCCTGAGCATGGAGATCGAGGAGCTGCCGTCCGAGGGCGCCGAACGGGTCGAAGCGCTGCGGGGCCTGCGACTCGTCTCGGTGACGCCGGGAATCGCCGTAGAGCGAGACCTCACCGTCGACGCCGGAGCGATGATCGTCGAAGTCGACGGTCCGCTCGCCCGGCGAACCGGCATGCAAGAGGACGACGTGATCGTGGCGATCAACCGGCGGGAGGTGCGCACGGCGGAGGAAGCCCGCGATCTTCTCCTCGAGGCGGCCGAGCGCGGATGGGTCGAGTTGTTTATCAGCCGTCAGGGGGCGACGTTGGTCACGTCGTTTCCGATCCGTCGGTAGCCCATGAGCTCGTTAGCGGCCCGCTAGACATCATGTCGAACGATCGCCTTCGCTACCCACACCCACTGATCGACCGTTACGCGTCGGAAGAGATGGCAGACATCTTCTCGCCGACGCACACGGCTCTCGTCTGGCGAGACCTGTGGATCGCGCTTGCCGAGACTGAACGGGAGCTCGGGGTCGAGATCCCCGAATCCGCGATCGCAGAGATGAGAGAGGCCCGCGACGCACTCGACCTCGGCCGGGTCGCGGAGCTCGAAGCAGAGCTACGGCACGACGTGATGGCGCACGTCCACCACTTCGGGGAGATGGCGCCCGCGGCGCGCGGCTATATCCATCTCGGCGCCACCAGCGCGTTCGTGGCCGACAACGCATCGCTCATCCAGCAGCGCGGGGCCCTTTGGCTCGTGCGCGACCGCCTCGCCGCGGCCGTGGCGGCGTTGGCGACGTTCGCCCGCGAGCACCGCGATCTCGCAACGCTGGGCTACACGCATTTCCAACCCGCACAGCCCACCACGGTGGGCAAGCGTGCCTGCCTGTGGCTGCAGGACTTCCTCTTCGACCTCGATCAGGTCGATGCCGCCCTGCGCGACCTGCGACTGCGAGGGGCGCGCGGCACGACCGGCACCGAGGCGACGTTCCAGGAGCTCCTGGGCGACGGCGAGCGGGTGGACGAGCTCAACCGGAGGCTGGCCGAGGTGTTCGGTTTCTCGGGCGTGTACGACGTCGTCGGACAGGTTTATCCCCGCAAGGTCGATCAGCGGGTTGTTGGAGCGCTCGCGGGCGTCGGGTCGAGCGCCGCGCGCTTCGGAACGGACATCCGGCTGCTACAGGGCATCGGCGAGCTGGAGGAGCCGTTCGGCAGCCGGCAGATCGGCTCATCGGCGATGCCGTACAAGCGGAACCCGATGCGCTCGGAGCGGATGTGCGCGCTGGCGCGCCACCTCTGCACGTTGGAGCTGGAGGCGGCCTGGACGGCGTCGGTGCAGTGGCTCGAGCGCACGCTCGACGACTCGGCCTCCCGGCGCATCGTCCTGCCCGAAGCCTTCCTGTCGGCCGACGCCGTCCTCCTGATCGCCCAGAACGTGGCGAACGGTCTCGTCGTTCACCCGGAGATCATCCGGGCGCGCCTCGAGCGCGAGCTCCCGTTCCTCCTGGCGGAAAGCCTGCTCATCGCCGGAGTGCGGGCGGGCGGCGATCGACAGGACCTTCACGAGCGAATCCGGGGCCACGCCATGGCCGCACGCGAACGGGTGCAGGCGGGCTCCGGCCCCGGTGACTTCCTGCTCAGGGTGGAGGAGGACGACCAGATCCCGCTTTCGGGAGAACGGCTGCGCGAGCTGGCGGATCCGAGCCGGCTTACGGGACGCGCCGCGGAGCAGGTCGATGCCTTCCTCGCCAACCGCGTGGAGCCGACCCTGAGGTCCGCGGACGCCAGAAACCTCGAGCCCGCCAGCCTGCGCGTATGACGAACCTCCCCTTCCCGCTTCTGCGCAGGGGCAAGGTTCGCGAGATGTACGACCTGGGAGAGCACCTGCTGATGGTCGCCAGCGACCGGATCAGCGCCTTCGACTACGTCCTCCCGCAGGCGATCCCGGACAAAGGGATCGTCCTGACCCAGCTGTCCGCCTTCTGGTTCGACCGCAGCCCGCACCTCATCCAGAATCACCGCGTCGCCAGCGACCCGGACGAGATCGTCGCCGTCCGGCCCGAGCTCGCCGAGACGAGAGAGGCGTGGGCGGGTCGAGGCATGCTCGTTCGACGGGCCTCTCCCTTCCCGGTCGAGTGCGTCGTGAGGGGATACCTGGCAGGGTCCGCCTGGAAGGAGTATAGGGAGAGCGGAACGTTGGCGGGCGAGAAGTTGCCGGAGGGCCTCCAGGAGAGCGAGCGGCTGCCGGAACCCCTGTTCTCGCCGGCAACGAAGGCCGAAGAAGGCCACGACGAGAACATCACCTTCGGCCAGCTCCGGCGGCGCCTGGGACAGAAGACGAGCGACATGCTGCAGGAGATCAGCCTGGCGCTCTACCGTTTCGGCCGAGACGCGGCGGCCAGACGCGGGATCATCGTTGCGGACACGAAGTTCGAGTTCGGGGTGGCAGACATGGGAGAGGTGCTCTTGATCGACGAGGTACTGACCCCAGACTCCTCGCGCTTCTGGCCTGCGGACAGGTACGAGGCGGGACGCAGCCAGGAGTCGTTGGACAAGCAGCCAGTACGTGACTATCTGGAGGGTCTGAAGAGGGCCGGCGACTGGAACGGCAAGGCGCCCCCACCCGACCTGTCCGACGAAGTGGTCGCGGCCACGTCGGAGCGCTATCGCGACGCGTATCGGCGGATCACCGGCCAGGAGCTGCCCGTTTACTGAAGCTGGACAAGGGGGGTACTTCGTGCGCCCGCCCCTCTACCTGTACAGGTGTACGGGTAGAGAAGGTGGAGGATGTGAACCAGACGGACCCTCGGAGACGGACGACGCGGCCGAAGCATCGGAACCTAGAAGACACTTCATACGTAGCGTTATAACATGTTACCAAAAAAAGAGATAACAAACTCGTGAGATTCGAAATAGAGATCCGGGTCACGCCAAGGGAAGGCATAGTGGACCCGGAGGGGCAGACGATCGGACAGGCCCTCGGCAACCTCGGCTACCGCGGGGTCCACCACGTGAAGGCCGGCCGCTTGGTGCGCTTCGAGCTCGACGCCGACGACGCCGATGAGGCTCGAAGCAGCGTCGACCGCATGTGCGAGGAGCTGATCGCCAACCCCGTGATCGAGCGCTACGAGGTGCAGATTCGATCTCCGGAGACCGCGTCCCCGTGAGGATCGGAGTCGTTCGGTTCCCCGGCTCCAACTGCGACCAGGATTGCCACCGCGCCGTCGACGAGGGGATCGGCGCCGAAGCGGTCTACCTGTGGCACAAGTCGCACGACCTGGAGGGGTGCCGGGCGATCCTCCTTCCCGGCGGCTTCTCGTACGGCGACCACCTGCGGGCCGGCGCGATCGCGCGCTTCAGCCCGATCATGCGCGAGGTGATCGCCTTCGCTCGAGACGGCGGGCCGGTGCTCGGAATCTGCAACGGCTTCCAGATCCTCTGTGAGGCGGGCCTTCTGCCCGGTGCCCTCGTCCGAAACGACTCGCTGCGCTTCCGCTCCCACCCCGTCCGTGTCCAGGTCGAGCAAACCGACACCCCTTTCAGCTCGGAGTACGAGGAGGGAGACGTGCTCCGGATGCCGATCGCGCACGGCGAGGGCCAGTACGTCGCAGATCAGTCGGTGATCGAGGCGCTCGAGATTGAGCGGCGGGTGATCTTCCGTTACGTGGACGAGCTGGGACAGCCGACGGAAGAAGCCAACCCCAACGGCTCGGTCCGAAACATCGCGGGAATCTGCGACGAAGGCCGTCGGATCGTCGGTCTCATGCCTCACCCGGAACGGGTGGTCTCGAAGCTTCTCGGCACGGACGGCCTCGGCGTCTTTCACTCCCTGATCGAGTCTCTTCAAGCGACGGGCGGCACCGCCACGCACGCGGCGGAAGCGCCCGCCACGCACACGGCGGAAGCCGCGGAAGCGGGCGCGTCTTGAGCGGGTCGGCCACGCGGGCGCCCGTGATCGAGATCACGCCGGAGCTCGTCGCCGATCACGGCCTCTCGCCCGACGAGTACGAGCAGATCCTCGAGATCCTCGGACGCGAGCCTACCTTTCCCGAGTTGGGCGTGTACAGCGCCATGTGGTCGGAGCACTGCGGCTACAAGAACTCGCGTCCCCACCTGAAGACCCTTCCGACGGAAGGATCCCTCGTGGTCCAGGGGCCCGGAGAGAACGCGGGGGTGATCGACGCGGGCGACGGCTGGGGCGTGGCGTTCAAGATCGAATCCCACAATCACCCGTCGGCCGTCGAACCCTACCAGGGGGCGGCGACCGGATCGGGAGGCATCCTCCGGGATGTCTTCACGATGGGCGCGCGCCCGATCGCGGTCCTAGACAGCCTCCACTTCGGATCCCTCGATTCGCCGCGCTCCCGGTACCTGCTCGACGGCGTGGTCCGCGGCGTGGGCGACTACGGGAACTGCGTCGGCGTCCCGACCGTGGGCGGCGAGGCGATCTTCGACCCCTCCTACGAGCGAAACCCGATCATCAACGTGATGTGCATCGGGATCCTGCGCCTCGAAGACTTGATGCGCGGGGAGGCCGAAGGGGTGGGCAACGCGGTCATGGCCGTCGGCGCCCGGACCGGTCGCGACGGCATCCACGGCGCGACCTTCGCCTCTGTTGAGCTCGACGAGGGCTCCGACAGCCGTCCGCAGGTGCAAGTGGGCGACCCGTTCACCGAGAAGCTCCTGCTGGAAGCCAGCCTCGAGCTCATCGAGAGCGACCTGCTGGTGGGAATCCAGGATATGGGCGCCGCGGGCCTGACCTCGAGCGGAACCGAGATGGCGGCGCGCAGCGGCTCCGGGATCGACATCGACGTCGCCCTGGTCCCGGTGAGGGAGCCGGGGATGACGCCATACGAGATCCTCCTCTCCGAGTCGCAGGAGCGCATGCTCCTGGTGGCCAAGCCGGGGTGCGAGGGCGACGTGGGGGAGGTGCTCTCGAAGTGGGACCTCGAGGCGGCCGTCGTGGGCCGGGTCACGGACGACGGCTTCTTCCGGGTCCGGGACGGTGGAGAGATCGTGGTCGAGATCCCGGTGCAGCCGCTCGTCAACGACTGTCCGACGTACACGAGGGAGGGGGTCGAGGACCCGGAGGTCCGCAGGCTTCGGGACCTGGACATCGCCGAGTACTCCGGTCCGATCTCCGATCGGGAAGCGGCGGACGCCTTGCTGACGCTGCTGGATTCCCCGTCGATTGGCTCCTGCCGCTGGATCTACGAGCAATACGATACGACGGTCGGGACGAACACGGTCGTCGGCCCTGGTTCGGACGCGGCGGTGCTTCGGCTGGCCGATTCCGGACGCGGCATCGCCGCTTCCCTGGACTGCAACGGACGCTACGTCTATCTGGAACCGCGCCGCGGCGCGAGGATCGCCATGGCGGAGGCCGCGAGAAACGTGGCCTGCAGCGGCGCTCGCCCCGTCGCGATCACCAACTGCCTGAACTTCGGAAATCCCCTCAAGCCGGGCACGTACTATCACTTCTCCGAGGCGGTAGCTGGCATGGGCGAAGGATGCCGAGCTCTCTCGACGCCCGTCACCGGTGGCAACGTCTCCTTCTACAACGAGACACCGGGCGGCGCCGTCTACCCGACGCCAGTAGTCGGGATGATCGGACTCCTCGAGAATCTGGACCGGGTTGTTCCCTCCTGCTTCCGGAAGCCGGGGAGCGCGGTGGTTCTCGTCGGGCAGACCGGAGACGAGCTCGGAGCCAGCGAGTACCTGGCCGCCTGTCACGGCGTGGTGGGCGGAGCTCCCCCGCGGATCGACCTGGAGGAAGCGCGGCGGCTGGTCGATTTTCTGGTCGAGGTCGCGGAGGGTCGCGTCGTCCTCTCAGCGCACGATTGCGCGGAGGGAGGCCTCGCCGTGGCGCTGGCCGAATGCTCGCTCGGCGGCCTGGATGGACCACTGGCCGTAGAGGCCGAGCTTCAAACCGACGTGCCGCCCGCGGCGGCCCTGTTCGGCGAGTCGCAGTCCCGGGTCGTCCTGAGCTGCGATCCCGGGAAGGTAGAGGAGCTCCGGACGCTCGCCGCCGAGCACGAGCTGTCGGTGGCGGTGATCGGGAGCGTCGGTGCAACCGACGGCCGCTTTCGGCTCGCCGCGGGTGGGGTTCGGATCGATCTGGACCTGGACCGACTCGACGACGTATACCGATCTGCTCTCCCGAGACGGATGGAAAAGGAAGCCGGCCTGACGACTTGATGAAACCCGACTGCGATCCGAAATCGATGAGTCCAGAGGAAGCTGGACGCCGCGCCGCCGATCGACCCCGCGAGAAGTGCGGCGTGTTCGCGATCAGCGGTGCCTCCGCGGCCGCGGAGCTCGCCTTCATGGGGCTCTACGCGCTGCAGCACCGGGGTCAGGAATCCGCCGGGATCGTCTCGATCGACGAGCTCGGCACCGCCCGGAGCCACCGGGGGATGGGGCTGGTCGCCGACGTGTTCGACGAGGACCGCCTCGCCGGCCTCGTCGGCTCCACGGCGATCGGGCACGTCCGTTACTCGACCTCGGGCGGCTCGGAGCTCCGCAACTGCCAGCCCGTGCTGGTGGAGTACCGGCACGGATCGATGGCCCTGGCCCACAACGGGAACATCACGAACGGGCTCGAGCTCCGGCACCGCCTTTCCGAGGAGGGCGCGATCTTCCAGACGGACTCGGACTCCGAGGTGGTGATCCACCTGATCGCTCGTTCCCGGCGGGAAGAGGAACGACAGCAGGTCGACGATGCCCTCTCCCAGCTCGTCGGTGCCTTCTCACTGGTCCTGAGCGTCGGCAAGACCATCTACGCGGTCCGTGACTCGCGTGGGTTCCGGCCCCTGGTGCTCGGAAGGCTGGGGGAGGCGATCATCGTCTGTTCGGAGACGTGCGCGCTGGACCTCATCGGCGCCGAGTACGTGCGCGACGTGAAGCCTGGCGAGGTGCTACGCATCCGCGACGGCCAGATGGAGAACCTTCGCCCGCTTCCACCCGCCTCGCCGGCCCCGTGCCTGTTCGAGCTCGTCTATTTCGCCCGGCCCGACTCCCGCGTCTGGGGCTGCTCCGTGGACGGAGCCCGGAGGGCGTTCGGACGGCAGCTGGCTCGCGAGCACCCGGCGGAAGCCGACTGCGTCTTCGCCGTGCCGGACTCCTCCAACTCGGCCGCGCTCGGTTACTCGGAGGAGTCGGGCATCGCCTTCGAGCTCGCGCTCATCCGAAACCACTACGTGGGACGGACGTTCATCTACCCCACGCAGGCCGGCCGCGATTTCCGTGTTCGGGTCAAGTACAACGCGGTCACCGAGCTGATCGAGGGAAGACGCGCCGTCGTGGTCGACGACTCCCTCGTGCGCGGCACGACGAGCAAGGGTCTGGTGGCGATGCTCCGGGAGGCCGGAGCGCGAGAGATCCACCTTCGTGTCGCCTCGCCGCCGATCCGACATCCCTGCTACTACGGGATCGACATGCCCACGCGCGCCGAGCTTCTCGGCTCGGAGCACTCGATCGAGGAGATCCGCGAGCACCTCGGCGTGGACTCGATCGGCTATCTGTCCCTGGAAGGGCTCCAGTCCGCGGTCGAGGAGTTCGGACCGTTCTGCACGGCGTGCTGGACTGGAGAGTATCAGGCCCCGCTCGTCGATCTGGAGGCGGGCCATGACCTCGCCGGCGTCGTATGAGCGCGCGTCTTAGCCTCCGGGTAGCGGCCGCGGTGGCCGTTGCCGGTGCCGCGATCGTCGGGATTCGAGGCTTCACGCCCCCCGTGCCCGCACTGGACGGGGCTCCATCACCCGTGCCCGCACTGGACGGCGCCCCATCGGCCGGGCTGGACGATGCCGCCGTCGGCTCGTTTGGCTCGGCGGTCGACTCGGCATGCGCCACCATCCTCTCGACGAACGACGAGCACGGCGGACTTCGTCCGGCTGAGTACCCGTGGTCGGGAAACCGACCGGCGGGCGGCGCGGAGGCGATCGCAGCGTACGTGAACGATGTGCGCCAGACATCGCCCTGCCCCGTCTTCCTTCTCAGCGGCGGCGACCTGATGCAGGGGACGCTGATGTCGAACCTCACGGACGGCCGGGCCACGATCGACGTGATGAACGAGATCGGCTACGACGCCGCGGCGCTCGGCAACCACGAATTCGACTGGGGGATTCAGACCCTCCAGGAGCGAATGCGGCAGGCTCGCTTCCCGATCCTGAGCGCCAACACGTATGAGAAGGGGACGAACCTCCACCCGACGTGGGTGGAGCCGTATGCGATCCTGGAGCGGGATGGCGTACGGATCGGGGTGATCGGCGCGACGACGCGCTCCACGCCGGCGACGACCCACCCGGACAGCGTAGCCGGTCTCGAGTTTCGCCCCATCGCCGAGACGCTGGACCTCTACATCCCGCGCGTCCGGGTGGAGGGCGTCGACTTCGTCGTCGTGGTGATGCACGCCGGCGGCTTTTGCCGGGACCCCGAGGGGAATGGGGCACGCTGCACCGGTGAAGCGATGGACGAGCTGGCCCTGACAAGCGCGCCGTTCGACTACGTCGTTATGGGCCACACGCACAGCCGGGTCGAGGACACGATCCAGGGCGCGCCGGTCGTCCAGTCCTACGCCAACATGTCCGCGATCGGCCGAGGCAGGCTGACGCGCCACGCCTCCGGGGAGGTCGTGGCCGAGCTGGTCGCGATCGACGCCGTCTATCCGGACAGCGCTGCGCGAGTCGACGCGGTCAGGGCTCTGGTCGACCGCTACGAGAAGGAAGCCGAGGAGGTCGCGCTGGCCAGCGTCGCGACGCTGGCCGATCCCCTGCAGAAGCAGTACCGGGGTGCGTCGACCCTGGGACGGGTTATCGCCGACGCGCAGCAGGCAGTGACGGGCGCAGACGTGGCGATCATGAACAACGGGGGCATCCGGACGGACCTCCCCGCCGGCCCGGTCAGCTACGGGGAGCTGTTTCGGGTGCAGCCGTTCCAGAACACGCTGATCCTCCTCGAGCTCGGAGGCGGACTGCTGCTGGCCGCGCTGGAGAGCTCGATCGATGAGGATGGCATCGAGGCAAATATCAGCGGCCTCACGGTCGAGTACGACCCTGAAGCCGCCGGCGTGAGGGTCCGCTGCGCACGTCTCTCCGACGGCCGGCCTGTCTCGCCGGATTCCACCTACTCCGTCGTGGTCAACAACTTCATGGCGGCGGGCGGCGCAGGTTACTGGATGCTGAAGGAGGCGACCTCCGCCAAGCAGACGGGGATCGTGGATCTGGATGCGCTGGTCGCCTACCTGGAGAAGCAACCGCAGCCGGTCAGCGCCCCGCAGGATAAGAGGTGGCAGCCGGTGATCGGGGGAGAGGCGGGCTGTCCGTGACCGCCGAGGGCCGGCTTCGAGTCTACGTGGACGACGTGCCGCACGACGTCTGGCCCTGGGCCCTGGTCCGGGACGCGCTCACCTGGCACTCGGAGGATGCGCTGGCGGGCATTCGGCGCGGCGAGCTGACCGTGGTCGACCCATCCGGCAGCCCGGTCGGTCTGGACGGACAGATCGCCGAGGGCGCTCGACTCTACCTGCGCGGCAGCGCTGAAGGCGGCGTGGAGGCCGCGCCCGGAGGCGCGTCGGATGCAGCGCCGGGCCCAGCGAACCCGGAGACTGAAGGCGAAGCGTCGGCCCGGGCTGACCAGGGTTTTTCCGAGGAGGAGGTGCGGGACCGCATCCACGCGATGCCCAAGACCGACCTGCACGTGCATCTCGACGGCTCGCTCCGACCGTCCACGATCGTGGAGTTGGCGGACGAGCACGGCATCGCCCTCCCCGCGACCGATCCGGAGGCGCTGGGCGAGTACATGTTCGTGAAAGACGCCCGCAACCTCGAAGATTACCTGGCACGCTTCGGGGTCACCTTGTCCGTCATGCAGCACTCCGAGGCGATCGAGCGGATCGCGTACGAGCTCTGTGAGGATGCGGCGGCGGAGAACGTGAGGTACATGGAGATCCGGTACTCCCCGATCCTGCTCACCGGCGAGGGGCTTCCTCTCCCCGAGACCGTGGAGGCGCCGCTCCGCGGGATGCGCCGGGCGCGAGATGAGCTCGGCATCGACTCCTCGCTGATCATCTGCGGCATCCGGAACATGGAAGCGGATGTCTCGCGCGACCTGGCCGATCTTACGATCGCCTACAAGAACCGGGGCGTAGTGGGGTTCGACCTCGCGGGAGCCGAGTACAACTACCCGGCTAAGAAGCACAAGAACGCCTTCTACATGGTGCGGAACGCCAACGTCAACGCCACGATCCACGCCGGCGAGGCCTACGGACCGGAGTCGATTCATCAGGCCCTTCACTACTGCGGAGCCCACCGCATCGGCCACGGGACGCGTCTTTACGAAGGGCCCGACCTCATGCAGTTCGTCAACGACCACCGGATCCCGCTCGAGATCTGCCTCACCAGCAACGTGCAGACGCGTGCCGTGAGGGACTTCGCGAGCCACCCCGTCCGGCTCTACTTCGACCGGGGCCTCGTCGTGAGCCTGAACACGGACAACCGCCTGATGAGCGGGACCACGGTCACGAAGGAGCACCTGCGCGCCTGGAAGCACCTCGGCTTCACCCTGGATGAGATCGCCGAGCTCGTTCTGAACGGCTTCCGGAGCGCCTTCCTTCACCACGACGAGAAGGAAGCGCTACTGGCCGAAGTGGAGCCCGAGATCCGGAGGCTCGCGGCGGCCTAGCTGCAGCGGCGCCACAGCGTTTCCGCGTTGGCAGTCTTGCGGCCCAGAGGGCCCGTCACCCGGACGGGCCCTCCATCGTTTGTCTTTACGAGGGAGTGACGCCCTTGTAACATGGAGGTGGAGCGATCCATACGCGCCCTCCCCCATCGCACAGAGAGGTCGTGGATGAACAGTCCATCCCGATTCATCTTGTTGCGTTCTATGAAGATCGCGGCGCCCTGCCGCTCGCAGCACACTCCTACGGCGAGGTCCACATGACTACAAAGCTTGTCAGATCGATGCTCTCGCTCGGACTGGCGGCCTTCGCGCT
>JBDHFW010000037.1:0-22565 GCA_039590175.1 Gemmatimonadota bacterium
GCCTCGGCAGCCAGATCCTCACCGGGCAGGCTGAGGGTCTGGCGACCCGTCCTCGGTAGGAAATCTCACCACATCCCCTCACAAGACCATCACCACAGCCCCGCGGGCTCGACTTCGTTAGCTTTCACCGCTGGTGGTTGCTTCGAGTGGAATAGTAGCGGCCGACAAGTACAAAAAGAGCAGCGGACGAGTCAGATCAGGAGCAGGAAATGACGGATACGAACGGGATACTGCCGAGGGCCAGAATCCCTTACGGCACCTGGGGAAGCAGCTATTTCCCGGCCTGGCAGACCTCGGCCCTTGCGGAGGTCAACATCGGCCAGTTCGCCGGCGAGTCGATGAACCGGATCCTGGGGTTGAGGAAGGTCCCCAAGAGCGAGCTCGAGTACCTGGTCATCGGATCGACGATCCCCTGGCACTGGAAGTTCTGGAACGCGCCGCTGGTGGCGAGCTGCCTCGGGACCCGAATCCCCGGCTATCACCTCGAGCAGGCGTGTGCCACCGGTCTTCAGGCGGTCCTGCACGGAGGCGCCGATGTGCAGACCGGCTCGGCCGACGTCGTGGGGGTCCTGACCTTCGACCGTACGAGCGACTCGCCCGTCGGGGTCTTTCCGGAGCGTCGGGCGCACGAGCGAACGCTACCGATCAGCGACGTGTGGGACAACTTCGGCTTCGATCCCGCCACCGGGAACGCGATGATCGCCGCCGCGGGCCTCGCGGCGCGCAAGTACAAGGCGGATAGGGCCGAGACCGACGATCTGGCCTTCCACCGCTACCAGCAATACTTCGAGGCGAAGGAGAGCGGCTTTCTCGATCGCGTGCTGGTTCCTCTCGACGTACTGAACGTTCAGGGCCGCCCGCTGGGTCGCGTCGACGACGACCTGGGCGTGCGCGCGGTGTCTCCCGGGGAACTGCGTGGCATGCGAGAGCTCGACTCGTGCGTCACGTCGGGGACGCAGACTCACGCCTCCGACGGCATGGCCTGCCTGCTGGTGACGACCGAGGAGAAGGCGCGCGAGCTCAGCCCGCGGCCGGAGATCGACATTCGGTTCGTAGCCAGGGCCGAGGTGAGGACCCATCCCAGCCTCATGCCGGAGGCGCCCTCGCTGGCCGTGAGCAAGCTCCTCGAGAAGACCGGCTCGACCATGGACGACATGGCGGTGGTGAAGAACCACAACCCGTTTGCGGTCAACGACGTGATCTTCTCGCGGATGCTGGACTACGACTGGCTCGAGATGAACAAGACCGGCAGCTCCCTCGTCTGGGGCCATCCCCAGGGTCCGACGCTCACCAGAATCCTGATCGAGGCCCTCGAGGAGGCGGTCTCGCTGGGCGGCGGGAACGTGCTGGTCTTTGGGTGTGCGGCCGGCGACGTCGGGATCGCCGCCGAGTTCAGCGTGAACTGAGCCCGGTCGGAGTTTGATCCCGGCCGCTGATTACGATCTGGCAGACTGACGACCGCGTAGGGAGATAGACAGACGATGAGCACCACGACAGCGACCTCGACAATGAGCTCCACAACGGCCTCGACTACCACCTCCATGCGGGAGCCGACCCTACAGACGATCGGCCTCGGAAGCGTCAGCGACATCTTCCGGGCCGGTCGACTACCGGTCGACGCCGCCGACCTCGTGAACCGAGTCTTCGGCGGTCCGGAGGAGCGCGGCTCCATGGTCATCTCCGGTGCCAACGGGATCGTCGGCGCCGGCAAGGCGATGCAGCTGGGGTCGAGGCTAGCGGATTTCGATGTGCCGATCGTGGCGCTCGACTTCCCCTCGGCGCCGGATGGGATCGGGCGGCAGTATCTGGGGCTCGTCGCCGCGTTCGGACGCCAGGGTGCCGACCGGATCATGCGCAACATCGTGCGGCTCAACTACGACGGCGTCGACCTGCCGTCGGAGCTGAAGGACTTCCGTCCCCGGTTTCTGCTGGAAGCGATTCCCGAGATCCTGGACGTTAAGAAGGAACATTACAAGATCTTTCGCAACGCGTTCCCGGATATAGCGATACGATCAGTCACATCCGGGTTTCCCAGCTCCGAGCTGGGGGTCGGTGTGGCCCATCCGGCCTTCCCCCATGAGATCAACAAGATCTGGGAGATCGTCGAGCCGGAGCCCTCCGACATCACCCAGCTGTTCTGGGCTCTGGGACTGATCCCGATTCCCGTGAGTGATCACTGGTCCTTCGTGCTCGATGTGCTGTTCTGCGGCTCTGTGCTCGCGGGGCTCCGGTATCATCGGGCCAGCAACATGCCGTTCTGGAAGATCGACAAGCTCACCCGGAAGATGCTCGGGCCAAACCCCTTCCGGGCCAGCGACGCGATCGGGGCCCCGGCGGCCAACTTCCTGATCTGGTCATGCCTCCACCACCTGAGCGGGACCTACGGCGACCTCTTCCGACCGACTCCCGAGCTGGTGGAGCACAAGGAGACGGGAGCGACCTGGTACCCGCCCAACCACCTCCGTCCCCTCGTTGACTGGAAGCTGGACGCCGACGAAGGGGAGGAGTTCCGGACCTGGACCCTGGGGCCCCTGTTCCAGATGGCGAACCTCATGGTCCACGAGCAGCGGGCACACCTCGCCCACATCAACGCCATCGGCGAGCTGTGCGCCCAGTTCCGCCGCGGCATCCTCGCGGTGATTCGCGACGTCGGGCCGGAGGCTGCGATCGCTGTCGTCGAGGCCTACCACGCGAGGCACCCGGAGGCGGCCGAGCTCGGCTGGTTCCCGGATGCGTTCGAGGGGATGGACGCACCGGAATGGCAGCAGCTCTACGTCAACGCCGAGCATGATGGCCGGGTCGGCGTCGTGACGATCAGCAGGGAGAGCTACAACTGGGACGTGGATCGGGAGCTGAACCGAGCCCTGGACTGGCTCCGGACCGAAGGAATCGGGAGCGTCATCGTCACGGGAGACTTCCACCTGTCGACGCAGATGATCGGGGCCGATACGAGCGACTTCTTCCCCGCGCTGGAGAGCGAGGAAGAGGGATTCCGGATCTCGAGCGAGTGGTCCCGAACCGCTCGGCGCCTGCACGAGGACTTCGACGTCTCGGTCGGGTTCGTGAACGGCAAGCGCTGCCTGGGGGGCATGCTGGAGCTCCTCCTTCACTGCCGGTACATCGTGGCGGTGGAGGGTGCGTCCCTCGGCTTCCCCGAGGTGACCCTGCCGGTCATGCCGGGCATGGAAGGCTGCCACTGGCCGATCCGAAAGTCCGATCCCGAGCACTGGCCCAGGATTCTGCACCTCCTGCTGAGCGGGCGACCGGTCAGGGCGGGTGATGCCGTGGGCTGGCTGATCGACTATTCGGGACCCATGGAAGATGCCTTGAAGACGGCCTGGGAGCTGGCCTCTGGCGGCGGTCACGGGATTCCGGAGCGCTCCGTCGAGACCGGCGTCCTGGATGGCGTGCCAGCCGATGTGAGGGATCTTCCGCCGGCCGACTCCGAGGGCTCCGAGATCGCCAGGGAAGCGATCAGGGCCTGCGCTCAGGACGCGTGTGGCTCCGCGCTGGGAGATGCGCTGGCGGTGCAGGCGCGGCACGCGGCTGACTTCCTTGCCTCGCCCACTTGCCGTCGGGGGATGGTCGGCGCCGAGTGCAAGAGGGTCATGTCGGTGTAGGCGAGTCGTCGTTTCGTGGTTTGAGTCGCGCCTTGCCGCTGTCGATGAGAGCGCCAACTCCTTGTGGGCAGAAGACAGCGCGGCCAGCTATTCCTGTCACCCGGACGGCCGGGAGCCTGGAGACTAGCGGCCCCTCGGGGTGGAGTGGTAACGGGGTGGAGCAGGGCGCCGCGCGACCAACATCCACTGCCCGCTGCCCCGGCCGCTCGTCGTGAAGCGCGGGTCACGCGCCAATATCTCGAATTCAGCCGCCCGGACCTCCTGTTCGACCAGCGAGATGCCGAGCCGATGGTTCGCGGTTTGCCGGTCACGGGCGGCCGAGCTGTCGGGGGGGACGAGATCGAGGATCACCAATCGCCCGCCCGGCTTCAGCGCTCGGTACACTCCCGCCAGCATCGCTTCGTACTCCGTCATCTCGTGGTAGGCATCCACGATCAGCACGGCGTTCAACGATCCCTCCGGCAGTCCGGGATCGTCGATCTCGCCGCGAATGACCTCGACGTTCTCCAGCCCCTCGCTTTCAACGAGCCGCGCCAGCTGATCTAGGGAGCGGTCGCTGATATCCACCGCGAACACGCGTCCGCTCGATCCGACTTCCGTCGACAGATGCGCGGTGAAATAGCCACTGCCGGCACCGACATCCGCCACCTGGCTGCCGGCGCCGACGGACAGAGCTGTCATGACGTCGGGCACCCGCTGCCAACCGTCGCGGACGCTGTTTTGAGCCGGGAGAGCTTGGGCCTGGAGAGCTTGCGGTTGGAGCTTCTGAGCTGGGAGGCTGCAACTCAGCAGAAGCCAAGCCGGCAGCAGCCAGCGAGCCGGCTTCAATTACGCAGCCGGGCCGCCTGCCACGGCATCCGGAGGGCCTCGAGGCTCTCGCCCAGCAGCTCGATCGCTTCCTCCCGGGGCTCGCCGAGGCCCATCTCGAAGGCGATGATGAGTTGCTCCTGGGCAGCGACGTCGTGGCTCATGATGCGCGCGGCCGTCGCGTCGGCAGCCACGAGGTCGGTGCTCGCCAGCACGAGCCACGAACCCAATCGGCTCCTCACATCCACGGTACGGCCGCCCGATCCGAAGGTCGGGCCGTCTCCCTCCATTCCGATCGAGAAGTCGACCAAGGCGAGATCTGGAGTCACGCCGTCGACGACATCGAGGTAGATGCGGGCGATTGCCTGTGGGCTGCTATGATCGAAACCGCCGCCCCGGTCCCAGGAGCCTCCTCCAGTTTGCACACCGTACCTGTATAGCGAGGTCACGCCGACGAAGTTCTTGAGCGAGAGCGTGAGCTGCGCCCACGAGTGAGTCTTCGCCACCGGGATGGAGATCACGCGGTCCGCGTCCGTCAGGAAGCTCGAGACGGCGATCGTGTCCAGATAGGTGCGGGATGGGACCTCCGTCCAGCCGGGCGAATCATCTTCCAAGGAGACGACCGCCACCGGCTTTCCGTAGCTGTTGCTCAGACGTCTCGCTTCATCCACGAGGTTCGTGCTGCCGTCCAGGGTCGCGGCGAGGCTCCAGTCGAAGCTCGGCATCTGCGATCCGTCGCCGATGATCACTTCCGCGGCGCCGGCCTTGAGACACTCCTCGGCCACGGCGGCGACAATCTCCGGCTTGGTGCACTCGCCGCCGCTGAACGGGTTGCCCGAGTCGGCCCAGGGCAGGGTCACCATGTTGGGCTTGATGAAGACCGTCTCGTCCTCGTGCACGGTCTCCCCGATGCCTCCCAGCCGGTCGAGGGCCCCTCGGGTCAGCTCGGCGAGATTGGTGCCGCGAGTCGCGGATACGCGAGAGACCGGATCGGAGGGTCCGGCGGGACTCCAGGGCGGCGGCGCGGGTGGAGGAGGCGGCTGGCCGGGACCGGATGGCCCCGTCGGAACAACGCCCCCGTCGCCACAGGCGCCCAGCGCCACACCGCCCGCGGCGAGGGCGGACAGATGCACGAACTCCCGTCGATCGAAGTGAAGTGCCGCATCTTCATGCCTCCAAACAGACTACACCATAGCGATTCGTTTGTTTGTCGACGAGTGCTGTGCGCCGCCGGCTCGCTACCCAGGGACCGGCACCGGCTGGGCGAAAAACCTCCGCTTCGCCCACAGGGAGGCGTGAACGAGGCCGATCATCACCGGCACCTCGACCAGAGGTCCGATCACCGTGGCGAACGCGGCCTGCGACTGGATGCCGAAGACGGCGACGGCCACCGCGATCGCGAGCTCGAAGTCGTTGCTGGCGGCGGTCAGCGCGACCGTCGTCGTCTGCGGGTACTTCCCCCGGAGCCTCCGCGCGCCGACGAAGGTCACGGCGAACATGATGAGGAAGTACAGTGTGAGAGGGATGGCGATGCGAAGCACGTCGTATGGCAGCTGTACAATCGCTTCGCCCTGCAGCGAGAACATGACCACGACCGTGAACAGAAGCGCTGCCAGGGTGATCGGACTGATCCTCGGCACGAACACCTGCTCGTACCAGTCGCTTCCCTTGGCCCGCAGCAGGGTGAAGCGAGTGATCACGCCAGCCACGAACGGAACGCCCAGGTAGATGGCAACGGTCCGCGCGATCTCGCCGATGCCCACCTGAACGGCCGCGCCCTCCATGCCCACGAGAGGCGGGAGGAAGGTGATGAAAACCCAGGCATAGAAGCCGTAGAACAGCACCTGAAAGACGGCGTTCGCCGCGACGAGACCGGCGGCGAGGTCGTGATCGCCCTCCGCCAGATCGTTCCACACGAGGACCATGGCGATGCACCGGGCGAGGCCGACGAGTATGAGGCCGACCGCGTAGCCGGGGAGGTCGGAGAGAAAGAGGAGGGCGAGGACGAACATGACCAGTGGGCCGACGATCCAGTTCTGGATAAGCGACAGGCCCAGGATCCGTTTATGGTGGAAGACGACCCAGAACTTCTCGTAGCGCACCTTCGCGAGCGGCGGATACATCATCAGGATGAGGCCGAGGGCGATCGGAATCGACGTCGTTCCGATCTGAGTCGCGGAGCTCAGCGCCTGGATCGCCTCGGGCCAGGCGTAGCCCAGCCCGACGCCGAGCGCCATCGCCCCGAAGATCCAAAGGGTCAAATACCGGTCGAGGAAGGAGAGCCGCTTGGCGGTCGCTGGCTCGGGAACTGTCTTCGAAGCCGCCGCGTGATCGGACCTGCTCACCGCACCGCCTCCACAGCGCCCGCCGCGCTGTCCCGTACGGGAGCCGGCTCGGCAGCCTCTTGGGCCTCGCCACAGCGTTCCGCCCGCATGGCGACCAGCTCGTCGGCGATGTCGGGGAAGGGCGCTCGACCGAGAAGGTCTCGGAGCATCTCGATCAGCCGCTCATGCTCATCGTCGACGGGCTCCGCGAGACGATAATAGATCCACAGACCTTCCCGCCGATCTTCCACGAGACCCGCGTTTCGGAGATAGCGGAGGTGCCGCGACGCCTTGGACTGCGACATGTCGAGAAAGCGCTCGACCTCGCAGCCGCAAAGCACCTCGTATCTGAAGAGGAGGAGGAGAATGTCGAGCCTCGGCTCCTCGGAAAGCGCTTTGAACCATCGAGTCAATCGCCGCATGATGTCAGCCCCTCGTCGCTTATACCCGTCTATGCGGGTACACGATAGCACTCTGCATTGACCAACGGCAACCGGAGTCGTGTACTTGCCCCGTGGTAGCGAACCGTGCTCTAATCACCTCCAACGCCCATGCCCGCACTCATTCGCGCTCTGATCTACGCGTCGCTGTTCATCGGACTCGTGCTCGTGTTCGTCCCGGCTAGCGTCCTCGAACGGTCGGGCGTCGTGCGGCCAGAGGTCGGCGCGGTCCAGATCGTCGGAATGGCCGTGGTCGTGGCGGGTGTGGCGCTCGCACTGTGGTGCGTCCTCACCTTCGCGCTGGTCGGAAGGGGCACTCCCGCGCCCTTCGATCCCCCGCGCCGGCTCGTGGTCACGGGTCCGTACCGATTCGTAAGGAACCCGATGTACATCGGAGCCGGCCTGGCGCTCGCCGGTGCCTCACTCTTCTTCGAGTCGCTGGAGCTCGCCGGGTACGCGGTACTCTTCCTCATCGTCGTCTATCTCTTTATCCGGGCCTACGAGGAGCCGACGCTCCGTCGCACGTTCGGGCAGGAGTACGACGAGTACTGCGACAGGGTGGGCCGCTGGCTGCCCAGACGGCCTTCGCGATCGCCGGCGGAACCGCCGGCGAAACGACCGTCGGCGTAGCCTGGTCGGGTGACGGGACGCGAGACGAGGCTAGGCCTCGGCGCCAACTGGCAGCAGTTCACTCTCCTGGTCGTGGTGAACGCCTTCGTGGGCGCCATGGTCGGTCTGGAGCGCGCCGTCGTGCCGTTGATCGCCGAGCAGGACTTCGGCATCGTCTCCCGAGCGGCCATCCTCTCCTTCATCGGCACCTTCGGGCTCGTCAAGGCGACCGCCAACCTCTTCGCCGGCCGACTCTCCGATCGAGTAGGCCGCAAGCGTGTCCTGATCGCCGGCTGGCTTGCGGGCGTGCCGGTCCCCTTCATGGTGATGTGGGCCCCGACCTGGTCGTGGATCGTGGCGGCCAACGTGCTGCTTGGGATCAACCAGGGCCTTGCCTGGTCCACGACCGTGATCATGAAGATCGACCTCGTGGGTCCCCGGCGGCGGGGGCTCGCCATGGGGCTGAACGAGTTCGCCGGCTACGTGGCCGTGGGCGCGGCAGCGCTGGCGAGCGGGATGATCGCGAGCCGCTTCGGGCTGCGGCCGGAGCCGTTCTATTTGGGGATCGCCTTCGTGGCCCTGGGTCTCGGGCTCTCCGTCCTCTTCGTCCGCGATACGGTGGACCACGTCCGGGTCGAGGCCGGTCAACGCGACTCGAACCGGTCGATCGAATCGAAGCGCCCGAACAATACGAGTGGGTCGAACAGCTCGAGCCGGGCGAGTCACCTCACATGGCGGGAGATCTTCGTGCGGACGAGCTGGAAGGACAGGAGCCTATCCAGCTGCAGCCAGGCCGGTCTCGTCAACAACCTGAACGACGGCTTGGCGTGGGGGCTCTTTCCCCTCTTCTTCGCGAGCGCCGGCCTGTCCCTGGACCAGATCGCGACGCTCGCCGCAGCCTACCCGCTGGCTTGGGGCATGCTGCAGCTGGGGACCGGTGCGCTCAGCGACTACTGGGGGAGAAAGCCGCTGATCGTGGCGGGAATGGTGCTTCAGGGGCTCGCGCTCTTCGCGGTCGCGAGGCTCTCCAGCTTTGGAGGCTGGCTGGTGGCGTCGATCGTGCTCGGGTTGGGCACGGCCCTGGTTTACCCGACGCTGCTCGCGGCCGTAGGCGATGTGGCCGCGCCGTCCTGGCGAGCCTCGGCGATCGGCGTGTACCGGCTGTGGCGAGACGGAGGCTACGCCGTCGGGGCCCTCGCCGTCGGCCTCATGGCTGACGCGCTCGGCGGGAAGGCGGCCATCTCGGCCACCGCGGCGCTCACCGTCGCGTCAGGACTGGTCGTTGCGCTCCGGATGCCTTCAGAGGCGTGGCGGGCGCGAGCCGCATGAAGGCGGACCCGATGGCGGCTGGCACCGAAGGCAGCCTGAGCACCGGCCCGGAGACGGCGTTTCGGCTCCGAAACGTCCGCCAGGAAAAGTCCGGCCGCGTGCTACTGCGGGACATCGATCTCGTCATCCCACGCGGCCGAATCACCGTGCTTCTCGGCTCATCGGGAGCTGGAAAGACCTCTCTTCTGCGGCTGTTGAATCGATTGGATGATCCCGCGACCGGCGAGATCGCCTACCTGGACCGGTCGCTCGATGAGTATCCCGTGACGGAGCTTCGCCGGCGGGTAGGCTTCGTCTTCCAAACGCCCATCATGTTCGCGGGATCGGTGCACGACAACCTCCGCGAGGCGGCGGAGATCGCGGGATTGGACGAGCAGGAGCTCCCGGAACGAGCGCGTGAGGCGCTGGAGCTGGCCGGGCTGGATCTAGCGCTCGAGGACCGGCCGTCTCACGAGCTCTCGGTGGGCGAGCAGCAGCGCGCGACGCTGGCGCGGACGCTGATCGGCGACCCTGAGGTACTGCTGCTGGACGAGCCGACGTCGGCGCTGGATCCCGAGTCGTCCGAGTTCCTGTTGGATTCGATTCGGAGGCTCCGAGCCGAGCGGGGCATCACGGTCCTCCTGTCGACACATCGCCACTACGAGGCCGAGGCGATCGCGGACGAGGCGGTGCGTCTATCCGGGGGTGCCGTGGAGGAGTCCGGGGAGGCCGCAGATGTCCTGGCCTAACGTGGCGGGCGTGATGCGGGCAAATGCAGCCGGAGCGAATGTGGCCGGGGCGAACGAGACGCTCTCGGCGCCGTCGCTGCAGCAAGGTCTCGGACAGGCTGTGGGCGGCCTAGAGCCCGAGATTCTCCAATCCCCGATCCTGGGTCTCTCCTGGCTCGATCTGGCCGCCGCGTCCGGCCTCGTGCTTCTCGCCGTGGGGCTCTCACGGTGGCAACGGCTGGGACTCACCGGTAGCCTGATCGTGGGAGCGATTAGATCCGTCGTGCAGCTCGCCCTGGTGGGGTACGTCCTCGTCTATATCTTCGAGATCGACCAGTGGTGGCTGGTGCTCGGGGCGCTCGCCGTCATGCTCTCGGTGGCCGCGCGGGAGGCGGTGCGGCGGCAGGAAGAACGCCCCCTCCGGCTGTACGGCATGACCGGACTGGCGCTGCTCGTGGGCTCCGGCTTCACGCTCTTCTACGTCAGCCTGGTGGTCGTCCGGATCGAGCCCTGGTACAACCCGCGCTACCTCATCCCGCTGTTCGGGATGATCGTCGGGAACGCGATGAACGCCGCAGCGCTGGCGCACGAGCGGCTCGCCGCCGAGCTACGGTCGAGGCGAGGCGAGGTGGAAGCCTACCTGGCCCTCGGCGCCACGGCGGCCCGTGCCTCGAGGGGGCCGACCCGGAGCGCACTGCGCGCCGCCCTCATCCCGACCGTGAACAGCCTGATGGTGGTGGGTCTGGTCGCGCTCCCCGGAATGATGACCGGGCAGATCCTGGCCGGCGTTTCGCCGCTGCTGGCCATCCGCTACCAGATCGTCGTGATGTTCATGCTCGCTAGCGCGGTATCCGTGTCGGCTGTGATCGTCGTTCTCTGGAACCGCCGGCTCTTCTTCACGCCCGACGAGCAACTGCGGCTTGGTAGCGGGCCCGTCTGAGGCTGGGCCTCGGCCGATCAACTCCCGCCGATCTTGCTCAGGAGATAACCGTAGATGGCGACGTTGCCGACCAGGAGCGACGCCCCGAGCCACGGTTCGATTCGCGCCCATTTGGCCGGATCCACGGCGCCCCCGATGTAGTGGCCCAGGAAGCTGTCGCCATACTCCCGCTCTCCGGCCAGCAGCCGAAAGCGGTTCTCCAGTCGTGTGAGCGGACACGTCCCGCCGATGAACTCGATGCCAGCACCGTAGACGACGCAGGGGATATGCAACCAGGCGAGCCAGGGCATCCGCAGCACCGCCAGAGCGCCCGCCACGACAAAAAGAACAAAGCCGAGATGAGCGACGAACACCATGCCTGCGAGCGCTCTGTATCCCATCCCGGCAAAACCTCTAGAACGGGTTGGTGGCGAAGACCGAGAACTCGGGGATGAAGCCGCGGGCGTCGACCTTGAGGGCTCCGATGATGGCGTCGGCGATCTCCTCCGGGCGAAGCTTCTTGGGAGAGACCTGCTGCTCGTATCCGGCCTTGGATGAGAAGCCTGTCACCACTTCGCTCGGGTTCACGAGCATGACGCGCACGTCGTGGCGCCTCAGCTCGTCGCGCCAACACTCCGTCATGCCCCTGAGGGCGAACTTGGAGGAGCTGTACGCCGTGCTCCCGCGTCCCCCCTTGAGCCCGGAGGTCGAGGAGATGTTGATCAGCTCGCCGCCGCCCTGCTTGATGAACTGGCGGGCAGCCTCTCTCGCCATCAGGAAGGCGCCGAAGACGTTCGTTCGGTAAACGGCCTCCAGCTCCTCGAGCCCCATCTCGATCAGCGGCCTGAAGATCCCGTAACCGGCGTTGTTGACCAGGATGTCGAGGCGGCCGTGCTTCTCGACCACGGCGGCGACGGTCCGGACCGCATCGGCTTCGCTGCCGACATCGCCCGCGATGAAATCCGCGCCGATCTCTTCAGCCGTCGCGCGCAGGACGTCCTCGCGCCGGCCCGTGATCGTGACCTCGGCTCCCTCCGCCTTCAGGGCTTCGGCGATGCTCCTCCCGATGCCCTCGCTTCCACCAGTGACCAGCGCGACCGCTGCCTTTAGCTCCATCGTTCTCCCCTGTTCAGCGTGCTCGACGTTTCCGGCTGAGGCTGCACCCTTCGGACCTAGGCGTTGCGCGCTCCAGATCGTGGGCGCGATCGCGACAGCTGGACACCATACGTCAACGCATCCATACGGGCGAGAATAGAGGTTTTCCCGACTGCCGCTCTTTACCGACCTTGGGCATGGTTTACGCAGTGGATGAAACGGAGTCTGCTTTTCCGTTTCTGAGGTAGTCTATGCGCCCGGATGGAGCCACGTGTCGGAAGCTCTCGGCTGATCGGTGTCTCCGTTCAGCCTCCAGCCGCGATCATCCTCACCGCAACGAACCGAGGCCCATCCGCTCCTCGCGACGCACATTTACGACCCGACGCAGCCTCATATCTGTAGCCTTGATGGCCGCTTGCACGGCCGTCCCGACTTTGCGCGCTCAAGAAGCCGGCGACGTCTCCGAAGCCGGCGATGTGGCCGGAACCGGTGATTCCACGCACGCTGACGCTCGGATCCTCGTAGCTGGCGATGGCGACAGCGACGAGGCGCAGGAGAAGAAGGGATCGCGCTACGACGCCTGGGGGGCGAAGCGGAACGTCGGGCTGGCGATCGGCGAGATGGCGGGTATCAACGCGCTCGTCTGGTTCTACAACGAGTACATCCGGCAGGGCGGCTTCACTCATGTCTCTCCGAGCAGCTTCTGGGCCAACGTCTCGGACGGCTTCTTCTTCGACGACAACCATTTCTCCAACAACCTCTTCGGCCATCCGTACCACGGAAGCCTGTACTACAACGCGGCACGCTCGAACGGCCTGAACTACTGGGAATCGCTGCCGTTCGCGATCATGGGCAGCTTCTTCTGGGAGTGCTGCGGCGAGGTTCACCCGCCGGCTATCAACGATTGGGTCGCCACCAGCATCGGCGGGATCGCGATCGGGGAGGTGCTATACCGAGCCGGCTCGAGCTTCCTGGACAACGAGGCTACCGGCGCCGAGCGCATCTTCAAGGAGATCGGGGGCTTCCTCGTAAACCCGATGCGCGGTTTCAACCGCCTCGTCTCGGGCCGAGCCGCTCGCGTCCAACCCAACCCGAGCGATCCGTACGACCGGATCCCTCCCGACCTGAACAACTTCGCCAAGTTGGGTGTCCGCCTTATAGGGGACCGGACCACGACCGAGAGCTTCCAGACGGACACGGAGGAGTTGGACGGCTTCTTCGAGTTCGATCTCAACTTCGGCGATCCGTGGCGGAACACCCGCCGCAAGCCGTTCGACTTCTTCACCCTGAGCTTACAGCTCAACTTCACGGACAAGGAGCTGATCGGCCGGCTCCAGATCTGGGGCAATCTCTACTCCAAGGAGCTGAACAAGTCGGAGAACGTGCACCATGTCTTCGGCATCACCCAGAACTACGACTTCGTCAATAACAACGCGGTGGAGTTCGGCGGCCAGAGTTTCGGAGGCGCCCTGTTTTCGGAGTGGAAGCTCTCGGAGACGTGGGATCTTCGGACCCACCTGAACATCCACGGATACGTCCTGGGGGCGGTCAACTCGGAGTACGCGTTCTTGGCCGTGGTCCCCGATCGCGAGCGCCTTCGCGAGTACGACATGGGGCTGGGTGCCGGCGTGTGGGGCCGGGTCGCGTTCACGCACGGCGGAAGGGAGATCGGGCTCGTTCGCTACCGCTTCGTCTATCTGAATACCCTTAACGGATCGGCCGAGGTCGCGGGCGACACCTACCACATCCTGCACTGGGGCGGCGTGCAGGCGGTGCTTCCGATCGGTCGCTGGGGCGTCGGCGCGGACGCAACGGCTTACGTGCGGAGCAGCTTCTTCGAGCTGATCGGCTTCGACACCGTGAGGCAGGACGTGGGCGAGGTCCGGCTGTTCGGCGTCTTCCAGACCTTCTAATCCCCTGCCGGCTTTCTAGTTGTACACCTGTACAGGTAGAGGGCTGCGTACCCGTATACCTGCCCGGCCAAAGAAGACAGGGGCTATTCGGTCTCGGCGCTGCTTGGCGCCCCATCGCCGGGCTCGAGCGCCACGCTTTCCACGAGGTCTCCCAGCAGATCGGCCGTAGCCTCGGCTTTCCCACGCCAGAAGCGGGCGATCCCCGGCGCGAGTGGCCCCGGGAGTCCGTGACGTGCCGCCCAGCTGGCGACCTCCAGGCGCAGCCACTCGAGCGTTCCGGCCGGATTCTGCTCTAGGAGTCCCTTGAGGACGAACCTCCGCTCGCCGGCCCGCGTTCCGAGATCCACCTCGCGTCCCGCCCGTCCCAGGTCGGCTCGGGTGAGGATCATTCCGCTGCGGACGGTGCTCAGCAGGGAGCCCACGAAGTCGTCGGGGTTCTCCTTTCGCGGATCCGCGACGCCCGGCGCCTGTCTCAGGTGAAGGGCGAGTCTTTCCTGTATGCCGAGCGCGACGACCTCCTCGCTGAGAGCCTCCTCCAGGAGCCGGGCCCATCGTCGATAGAACGGGGGCCCGAGATCGTCGATCTTGGCCAGGTAGGGCGGGAGCCAGGAGAGAAGGTGCTCCCAGAGAAAGGCCTTCCGTGCCCGGCGCCACGCTCCTCGCTCGCGGGCCTGCTCGGTGCCGGCTTCCTCGTCCGCTAGCCTCGCGTAGAAGGCGAGCATCACGGCCAGATGATCCGGCTCGGCGGGCGGCTCCTGCTGCAGCGCGCGCCAGAAGCCGGCGATCAGGTCGCGCGCCTCTCCGCCGAGCATTCCCTCGGGTCCCAGGTAGACCGAGGCGTACGGGGTCAGCTGGAAGAGGAACAGCTCCGTGTAGTCGCCCGCGGTGGGGAGGGGACCGAGATCCAGCAGCTCGGCCACCCGTTGGGTAGCGGGGGTCCGCGGCTCGACCAGGGATCCGAGGGCCCTGAAGAGCTCGCCGGGCGCCGGGGCCGATTCGAGAGCCGCAGCCGATTCGAGAGCCGCAGCCGATCCAAGCTCCGACGGGTCCGGCCGGCCGGTCACCTGCCGGTCACTCGGCCTGAGGGCTCACCGGGAGTCGATACGCCTCCTTCGTGGGCTTGACCGGGCGGATCAGCCAGTGCGGCCGTCGGTTGCCGTCCGGCGAGTGCTCGGAAGCCGGGCGCGTCTTGGCCAGCCACGCCTTGAACACGCGGTGGGACTCCTCCGTGTCCACGTGGATGTCGCCGTAGCGGTCGGCCGGTTCCGCCTTTCTCACGCGGACGGCCTGGTGCCAGCAGTGCATGCCGGAGACGGGATCGGGGTGCACCGGAAAGGTGAGGTTCTGGTGGACGCCGACTTCGGTCCACCAGATGCGCCCCGTGTCCGGATCCTCCGACTCGTAGGGTCCGGCTCCCTCCTCGAGGTCGATGGTCCAGCGGTCCTCGTCGTGCCGGAGCGCGACCGTTGCCATGAGCTGCCGCTGACCATGATCGGCGAGCTTCCAGCGGCCCATGTGGTGGCTGCACGCCACGATCCCCGGCCGGATTCCCTCGGTGACCCAGGCCTTGAGCACGAAGTGTCCGATCTCGGTCTCCACACGCACCAGGTCTCCTGTGCCCACGCCCACGCCCTCCGCGTCCTCGGGGTGGATCCACAAGGGATTGGTGTGCGCGATCTCGTCCAGCCACTTCGAGTTGGCGCTGCGCGTGTGGATCTGGACGGGCAGGCGGAAGGTCGAGATCAGGACCATCTGGTCCTCCGCCAGCGCGTCGGGGTGAACGTGGCTCCGGATGTAGGTGGGCAGCGCGTACTCCGGCCATCCCCAGGAGGCCGCGGTCGAGGAGTAGAACTCGAGGCGACCGCTCGGCGTCGGAAAGCCCCGCAACACCCGGCCATCGACGCGCACCCCCGCCGGGCGACGGCCCTCGGGGTCGGGATCGGGAGTGCCCGTCGGCACAACGTTGAGCGAGGCGGGTGCCGGGGCTCGCGTGTACACACGGCCCAGGGAGTCCTCGGCGGGGTCCTCGAGCTCTTCGGCGTCGATCTCGGTCTCGTGCAGCCGTCCGATCTTCTTCGCCACCTCGAAGGCCCCGTACCTGCGCATGTACCGGAGGGGTGTGAGCCCTTCCGCCGCCGCCGCATCCGGAAGGCCGGGCACCGAGTTCTCGAAGATGTAGGCGTAGTACTCATCGACGGTGAGCCGCTGGCCCGGGTTATCCCGGGACTCCACGAACCGGCGGATGCCGAGGCTTCCGTCGGGATCGATCCGCCACGAGAGCTCGAGCCAGAACTCGTTCTCCTCCCACACCTCGCCCGGGTTCGTTTGCCGGGTATCCCCCACCTTCTCCCCGAGTCGCTCGCGCGCGGCCCGCAGCACCGGCTGGCGGAAGCCGACCCACTGGCCGTCGTGCGTCTCGTACGAGTGGAGGTCGTGGCGTTCGGAGCCGAGGCCCATCGGGAGAATGTAGTCGGCGAAGTACGCTGTCTCGTTCCACGTGGGCGTGAGCGCCACGTGGAGGCCGACCTGCTCCTCGTTCGTCAGGGCCTCGATCCACGAGAACCCGTCCGGGTTCGTCCACACCGGGTTGTAGACCCGGGTGAAGTAGACATCGAGCTTGCCCCGGCCTTCCTTGAGGTGGTGCGGGAGCAGGAAGGAGAGCTCGTACATGGTGAGCGGGTACTCCTGCGGCCAGGTGAGCTCGTTCCAATGCTCCGGGTGGCGCGGCAGCCGAATTGGCTTGGGGACGAACTTGTTCCAGGCGTTGGGATACAGGCCCCCCTCGGTCCCGACGGCCCCCAGCAGGGCGTTGAGCAGGAAGAGCGTTCGCGCCACCTGCCAGCCTCCCTCGTTGCCCGACGTCGCGCTTCGCCAGGTGTAGGTCGACAGGCGGGTGCCGGCGGCCGCGACCGTCGTCGCCGCCTCGGCGAGAGCCTCCGCTTCCAGTCCGGATTCCTCGGCGGCGAACTCGAAGGTGTACGCCTCGTAGATGCGCTTCAGCTCACGCTCGAAGTGCTCGAACGTGGCCTCGACGTCGGGCCGTTCCGCCTCCAGGTACTCCTGCCAGTTCCACCAGCGACGGACGAACTCCCTGTCGTAGAGGTCGTTCTGGATCAGGTGGTTGGCGAACGACAGCAGAACTGCTGCCTCTGAGCCGGGCACGCTCGGAAGCCAGAAGTCGGCGTGGGTCGCCGTGTTCGAGAGGCGCGTGTCGAAGACGACGAGCTTCGCTCCCCTCTCCTTGCCCTCGATGATCCGTTGGGCGTGTGGGTTGAAGTAGTGGCCCGTCTCCAGGTGCGAGCTCACGAGGAGGATCACGTCGGCGTTGGCGTGGTCGGGGCTCGGGCGGTCCATGCCGCACCACAGCTGATAGCCGGCGCGCGCGCTGGAGGAGCAGACGTTCGTGTGCGAGTTGTGCCCGTCGACTCCCCACGCGGCCAGCGTGCGCTCGGTAAAGCCGTCCTCGCCCGGTCGCCCCACGTGGTACATGATCTCCCGCTGCCGGCCCTCCCGGATGGCGGCCCCGATGCGGTCGGCCAGCTCGTCCAGAACCGCTTCCCAACCGACCCTCACCCACTTTCCCTCTCCGCGTCCGCCCGCACGCTTAAGCGGATAGAGAATGCGGTCCGGGTCGGTCACCTGATTGAGGGTGGCGGGTCCCTTGGCGCAGTTCCGGCCTCGCGAGGCGGGGTGTTCGGGGTTTCCCTCGAACTTGCGGACCTGGAGGCTTTCCCTGTCGACGTAGGCCAGGAGCCCGCACGCCGACTCGCAGTTGAAGCAGGTCGTGGGGACCAGTAGATAACGGCGCTCGACACGCTTCGGCCAAGCCTTGGAGTCCAGCTCGACCCAGTCATCCCACCGCTCCTTGGGCGGGAAGGAGGCCAGATGGATGCGGCTGGCACCGGGGTAGAAGGTCTCTCCGCGAGCCTCCGTCTCGGCCCGGGCCGCACTCACCCGCTCGTTCAGTTTCCCCAGATCCATCGTCCGCCTTGTCTCAGCTTCCTTTCCGCGCGCGGTCGCGGCTCCTTTTCGGTGCGCCGTCATAGTTGCGTCCGTGCTCCGCTTCGCTCGGTTCTGTCCGGCCGGCGCTAGGCCAGCGGCACGGCTTGGCCCGCCTGCACGTAGGCGTGCTCGAAGGCCAGCAGTCCCACCAGCGCGCTCGCCCCGCTCGCCGGTCCGATCCACGGCGCCGCCACCGCGATCGCCACGAGCAGCGCGCCGGTCCGGAAGTAGGCGCGGTAGCGGCCCGTCGTCAGCTCCCGCAAGGCCAGGTGGGCATGTGCCGTCCCATGGGTGACAGTGGTCTCTCCCGCGACCATCAGCAGATGGACAAAGCTCGAGCCCGATAGGAGCCAGAGGAATCCCGGCAGGGCCGCCGGCTCCAGCGCCGCCGCCACGGGGACCAGGGCCGCGCTTCCGGCCACAAGGGCCTGCACCAGGAAGTGCGGCGGCAAGAGCGGGTTCTGCCACAGATCGCGGCCCTTCGCCTGGGCGAACAGATACGCGGTGTAGACGGCGGTCAGCGCCCCCAGAGGAAGGCCCAGCCACAGCAGCGGCCGGGGCAGCCAGGACCAGCCGGCGAGAGCCGCCAGGAGGTGGAGTGCCAGCACCGCCCCGAAGCCGGAGATGATGACCGCGCCCCGCACCAGCCAGCTCTTGAACTGCGGCCGCGTGAAGATCATGTAGAACCGGGCCGGGTGCTCCAGGTCCCAGAGCAGCAATCCGCCGGTGATAGCGAGGAAGACCGTCGCCACCGCGGCAGCGGCCCAGCTCCACAGCGGACCGCCGGAGCCCAGGACGCCAGTCAGCAGCAGGAGGGCTGCGGCTAGATAGGCACCCGCCGCGATCCCCTTGGTCAGCGTATAGAGACTCACCCTCCAGTCCCATGGCACCTGGTGGACGACGTCGTAAGCGAGGATCGCCGCGGCGGAAGAGTTGCCGGGCTCGGTGCCTCCGCGCCCGTTCCCACGTGGACGCCCGACTCCACCCGGATCCCCGTTCCCGCCGGGTCGGCCGTTCTCGCCCGGGTGTCCCGAGACGACCAGCCCGGGTCCGGTCTGCTGCTCGCTCCACATGAAGGCTCTGCCGGCGGGACGCCTGGCGGCGATCGGGTCGAGCGTGGCCTGGTGCGCTCCCTTGTAGAAGAGCTTCGGATGCGTCTCCTTCTCGGGCCGACGGACGGATACCGGATGACGGCTCGCGGTTCGCGCGACCTTGGAGCCCGCCTCGTTCAGGTCGCCGATCAGAATCGCCTCGACGGGACAGACCACCACGCAGGCCGGCTCCAACCCGACGTCGAGCCGGTGCGCGCAGAAGTTGCACTTCTCGGCCGAGTGATCCTCGGGGTTGATGAAGATCGCGTCGTAGGGACAGGCCGCGATGCAGGCCTTGCAGCCGATGCAGATCGACTTGTCGAAATCGACGATCCCGTCGGCACGGCGGAACATGGCGCCGGTCGGGCAGGCCGTCGCGCACGGCGCCCGCTCGCACTGGTTGCACCGCGTGACCTGGAAGGCGCGGCGGGATTGGGGAAAGACGCCCACGTCAACGTACTTGACGTAGGTACGCGTCACGGAGAGCGGCACCTCGTTCTCGGACTTGCACGCCGTGGTGCAGGCATGGCAGCCGATGCAGCGGTCATGGTCGATCAGCTTGGCCCACCTGACCTGCTGCTCGGCGGTTCGAGTCGCCGGTTCGGGCATCGATTCCCTTTCCTAGCCCGAGCTCGCGTCCGCGGGGAGTGGTTGTGTAGGTACGGCGATTGACACCCCGGGGGCAAGAGCTTCAGCGGTAAGGGTTTTCCCTACAGCTGGGCATCGTCTCTCCCCTACACACGCTGGCTGCTCGCTCCCGACAGCCTTCTACCGAAACCGACGTTAGGATTGGCGGGAGTCCCACCATCGTCCCTCGCCGACCTCACTGGAGGGCCCCATGGAACGGCTCCGGGAGCAGCATAGATCCACTCTTTCGAACCTCTTCGGAAACCGCGTCTCCTTCAACCGCGTGGAGAGAAAGCTCTACGGGCACGACATCGCGGCGATTCCCGCTCTCGTCCGCCCGCTGATCGGCAAGACGATCCCGGACGCGGTGGTTCAGCCCGAGACGGAAGAAGAGCTGGTCGAGCTCGTTCGCTGGGCCGCGAAGCTCCGAATCCCCCTCACGCCCCGTGGAAAGGCCACCTCCGGTTACGGCGGCGCCATCCCCGTCAAACAGGGCATCGTGGTTGACTTCTATCGGATGAAGGATGTGCTCGAGGTCGATCCCGAGGCACGGACCGTCACCGTGCAGGGGGGCGTCGTCTGGGAGAAGCTGGACCGGGAGCTGGCGAAGCAGGGCCTCACCTTGCTCTCCTATCCGACCAGCTATCCGTCCTCCACGGCCGCCGGCTGGCTCGCGCAGGGCGGCGTCGGCATCGGCTCCTTCGAGGCCGGGTGGTTCCGCGACTATGTCAGCCGGGTCCGCGTCGTCCTCCCGACCGGCGAGGTGCGCGACTTCGAGGGTGAGGATATCCAGCTCGTCGCGGATGCCGAGGGGATCACCGGGTTCATCACCGAGCTCACCTTCCGTGTGATGCCGATGGAAGAGCTCGAGGTCGTCAGCGTGGCCTGCCCGGATCCGCGAAAGCTCCAGCGGGCGATCCAGAAGGTCGTCGACAGCGAGCTGCCGCTCTGGTCCTTCGTCTTCATCAACCCACGCATGGCCGAGCTCAAGAACCGCGCTCCCCTCATGGAGCACAACGGCCATCCCGTGGAGAAGCGCGTGATCCTGCCGGCCGCGTACATCAGCACGCTGGCCTTCAGGAAGAGTGACGCGGCTGATGTGAGATCTCGGCTCCAGGAGCTGCTGCAGGATTGCGAGGCCGAGCTGCTCCCCGAGCGAATCGCCCACCACGAGTGGGAGAACCGCTTCAAGCTCATGGTCGTCAAGAGGCTGGGGCCGTCTCTGGTGCCCGCCGAGGTGATCATCCCGCTCGATAGCCTCGGCGAGGTTCTGGATGAGATCGAGCGCAAGGTGGACCAACCCGTCGTCAAAGAGGGGGTGGTTCTACGGGATGGCCCGGATGGCAAGCCCGAGGTCGTCATCCTCGGCCTGATCCCGGCCGACCAGAGGAAGTTCAGCTACAACTTCGTCTTCGGCCTCGCGCTCACCGTGATGAAGATTGCCGAGAAGCACGGCGGCCGGCCGTACAGCACGGGCCTCTACTTCGCCAAGAAGGCGCCACAGGTCCTGGGGGCGGAGCGGGTGAACCGGCTGAAGGCGTTCAAGCGACAGGTCGACCCCAAGGGGCTCATGAATCCGGGAAAGGTGATCGGGAACGGATGGCTCGGTCGAGCGCTCTCCTTCACATCGGCGGTCGAGCCCCTGGTACGCCCCCTCGGCAACCAGGTGATCACGCTGGTCGGGGAGCGCCACCACGAAGACGTACAAGGCCTCCCCGGCGACGTGGCCTGGTACGCCTACGCCTGCTCGCAGTGCGGCTACTGCATCGACGAGTGCGATCAGTTCTACGGCCGAGGGTGGGAGAGCCAATCGCCCCGGGGCAAGTGGTTCTGGCTCCGTGAGTTCATCGAGGGGCGTGAGAAGTTCGATCAGTTCATGACGGACGCCTTCCTCGCCTGCACGACCTGCGAGCTCTGCAACCTGCGCTGCTCGGCGGCGCTTCCGATCGAGCCCTCATGGATGAAGCTACGCGGCAAGCTGATCCAGGATGACAACCGGATGACTTTCCCGCCGTTCGAGATGATGACGGCGGCTCTCGAGGCCGAGGGCGACATCTGGGCCGGCTACAGGGAGAACCGGGCAGACTGGTTCCCCGAGGATCTCCTCGAGAAGCACGGGCCCGGTCACAAGTCGAAGAATGTCTATTTCGCCGGGTGCACCGCCAGCTACGTGGAGCACGACATCGGCATGGCGAGCGTGCGGCTTCTCGATGAGGCGGGGATCGACTTCACCTACCTGGGTGAAGAGGAGAGCTGCTGCGCGACGCCGATGCTCGTTGCCGGCAAGTGGGAGGTGTTCGCCGAGACGATGAAGAAGAACATCCAGGCGGTGAAGGACACCGGCGCGGATACCGTGATCGCTTCATGCCCCGCCTGCGACATGATGTGGCGAAACGTCTATCCGGTCTGGGCCGAGAAGCTCGACATCGAGTACGGCATCACGGCCAGGCACTACACCGAGCTCGTGTCCGAGAAGCTCGCCTCCGGCGAGTTCTCGTTCCCCGAGCCGTCGAGCGGAAACGGGGCGAGCGAGACGGTGACCTGGCACGATTCGTGTCATATCGGCCGAGCCTCGGGCGTCTACGATCCCCCGCGTGACGTGATCAAGGCGATCCCCGGCGTGGACTTCGTGGAGATGAGCCACAACCGGGAGAAGGCGCACTGCTGCGGCTCGGTGTTGACCTTGATCAAGGACCCTCCGATCGCTCACGACGTCGGGAAGACGCGGCTCGACGAGGCGGTCGAGGCCGGGGCGGACAAGGTGCTCGCGCTCTGCCCCTGCTGCGAGTTCCAGCTTCGCGTCAGCGCTCAGAAGCGCGACGTGCCGATCGAGGTGGTGGATCTCGCGCACTTCGCCTCGGAACGGCTGGGGTACGCGTTTCCCGATCCGCACCCCGAGGTGAGGGCGCAGTGGGCCGTCTTCGAGGGGATGATCGCGCTCATGACGCCGGAGGGGTTCGCGGAGCTGATGGGCACGATGTGGCCGGAGTTGCTCGACGCCATGCCGCTGGGCATGGGAAAGATGATGCGGGCGGTAGGGAAGGTGCCCGGGGCGCTCCCGGCGATGAAACCGCTCTTCCCG
>JBDHFW010000038.1:0-16804 GCA_039590175.1 Gemmatimonadota bacterium
CATCCGGCCACGTCCGCAGTGGGCTCGGCAGCCCCGGCTACAGGGACCGCCGGCTGCCCCGATTCGGGCCATGATCTAACTTAACAAGTGGTACCGCTTCTGGGGGCAGGCCATGGCGACGTAGTGAGCCGCATAGGTGCTCTTCCCGAGTTTCGGCCGAGCGGAAAGGAGGGTAAGCCGGCCGGGTGCCGTAAACGGTCTAAGGTCCCAAGGAACTTCTGCGGCGTACTCGGGCTCTGCGATGATCTCGCCGACGAGCAGCACAGGCGGTTGACTCGATAAGGATCTGAGCTGCGGTGGTCTTGCCTACCCCTGAAGGACCGTAAAGGAGGAGGTGGGGAAAGATTTCGGCCTCCACATAGCCCTGCAGCCGGGTGCGATTCTCTTCGGTGAGGGCCATGTCGGCCAGTGTTCGTGGCTGGTATTTCCGGTCCCAGCTCAGATCCACCGCCAACTGCTGATCTCGACATGCACTTCCCGTTGCCATGAAGCGCTTCCTCGTTTTGATGTTGCCGACCGGATCGGTGCCACCGGAGGGCAGGAGGTGTCAGAGTAGTGGCACGACCCGGCCGGCGTGTGTTCTATGGCTATAGTGTTCCCCGCTCGCTAAGAGCCGTAGATTTTGGGGCCCCGCGAATTGTGGAAAAGCGACCTATACCACATTACGACATGCAGTTAATGGATTTTGACGGTTTCTTGAATTGGCCGGAATTAGCCCCATCGGGAAGCTATATACGGTGTTCGTTCGGGTCGCTGGGAGCAGGTTCCAGGTGGTTGTGTGGAGGGTGTTGGAGATGGGGAAGACGGAAGCGCCCGGACCGTCGAATTGCAGTCGCGGCGTCTGAGTGGCGAGACGGTAGGTGGGCCGGTGAGGATACCGGGAGCGGCGGCGACCGCGGCGAGAGGCGCGTCTCAGCGCGACAGCACACTTGAGTGCTCGGGTACAGAGTCCTCGTGGGTCGGGCGCGCGAAGACAACGAGCGAATCCACCGGCTTGAAGCCGAGCGTGGCGGCGAGGCGCGCGGACGGCGCGTTCGATTCAGCGGCACCCCACACGGGCCTCTTGCCATCCTCAGCAAGCCGGCGGATCAAATACGCTGCACCACGGGAAGCGAATCCTCGGCGGCGGTAGGGCTCGATCGTCTCAATCGAGACATCCCACAACGTCTCCGTCACGGCACCGGCGTAGCAGAAGGCGACGGGGCTGTCGCCAACGAAGGCGGCTGCGATCGGCGAGCCAGCGCGGGCTTCGACAGTGAGTTCGTTACCGAGCGGACCAGGTAGCCCACTGACGCCTCGGAGCTCACCAGGCTCAAGCAGGCGAACCGATCCATTGGACGTATCAGGCAAAGCACTGAAGTCCGGAAGCAGGTGGAGAGTGGCGGACTCGGCAGCCCAGTCCGGGAGCACCGTGGCTACCCAGTCAGCGTGCTCAGGTGCGGCAAGGATCTCGTCGGCGACGTCGGCAGCCTGCCGAATCAGGATCTCCCCAGGCTCTCCTACTACGACGGCCAAGCGCGTGTCTGGCTGAAGCAGTACTCCGGTAGGGATCGGTCCCTCCTCTGCGCCGAGAACGTTACCCCGACTGGAGAGAAGCATCCCGCGGGCTTCAACCCAGCGGGGAACATCAGGGAGGGCAGTGAGGAAGTTCACGGTGTGAAAGTTGGTGTCGGGTGCTCGACGGAGGAAGACATGTGTACGGAGCTCCTGATCGGCTGAGTGATCCCACGCCCCCGCTGGCGGGTACTGTTTAGGGACTTGTAACAACCTCCTGCTCTATAACCGACTCGGTTAGCGTAGCGTGATGATCAGCGTCCTTCGGTTGCTTGTCGTGATAGCCGTGTGCGTCTCGCCCGCCTTTGGACAGGGGGTTCCACGCATCGATGAGACCGCATGGGAAGCGTGCCTGGCGGATTCTCTCACTGTCCTCCACACGGGATGCCTCGGCACGCCGGCTGACAGCGTTCTGGCGCGCCCGCAGGATTACCCACCGGAGGTCGCGAACGGCGTGCTCGACCAAGTGGAGAGTCTGGCTCTTTCATCTGACAGCAAGAGGATCCGCGCATTCGCGATCGCAAAGCTCGACAGCCTGGGCAGAGAACCTCTCCGCTGGCTAGGCATTGTGGATCGTCTCGCTCGGCTGTACGCGAAGACAACCCATGGTGACGTTCGAATGCGGACCGTTGGGTGGGCTCACTACCAGGCCGATAAAGACGCCGCTGCAACGTTTCTTCTCTCCGTTGCCCGGGACACTACGACCGCTTTCGCTACCGATGTTCTCATCCGTCAGACAGCCCTGGTCAACCTCTCTGTGATGGGAAAAGAGGGACGATTAGCGCTCGAACGTTTCTTTGAGGAGGGAGGAGGCCGGACACCTCAGGGAATCGCATACCTCCGCTACGCAGACAGCAGGATCTCCCAGCCGCACAGAAAGTATGTTTTTGTCGGTAGAGTTCGAGATCGGGCTAGTGGCCGCCCGCTCGATAGCGCGGTCGTGGGCATCCTCGACAGCAGGCGCCATCTGGCTTCACGCACGGATGGCGACGGTCAGTATGTTGTCGCGGCCTTTCGGTCTCAGCTGTTAGGCGTTGACGTACACATCAGAGCAGCCTTAACAGGCTATCTAGGTCAAACAAGACGTGTCCAAGTCGTGAGGGACACGATTCAAACCGATTTCGAGCTCGACGCACCTCCCTCCAGCTATGAGTGTTCGGCTGGACCTCCCAGGGAGGCTGTGGCCTACTCCAGCGACTTGTCCGAAGCCCTCGTGGGCCGCTTCTACCTCATCTCGGTCCGAACTTCCTTCGAAACAGGACCGGGCTACCCGCTCGAGCTCGAGCTGCGTGCTACTACTGCGGAAGAGAAGGCGGAGGCAAGGCGAGAGGGCATCGGCTACCGGCCACGAGGCCTCACGCACGTTGGGGAGTTTGCATCTTCCTCCTATCACAAGCTATTCACCGCGGAAGCGGACGGGGCCGTGATCTACCTCGGCTGCCGTCATTGTATCGATGCGTCACCCACCGTTCTCTACGTGGCTGCCGTGACCGACGACGGCTTCTGGGGGCTGTACCGTAACTATCAGACGGGCATCGGGCGCGTTGTCGATTCTGAAGGCAACTGGGCGCCTGATCCTGCCGGATACTTCTGCGCTGAACGGATCCCGACTAATCACGCCGGCATTGAACCCCACTAGAAGTTCCTCCAAGCAGGAAACGAAGATCGGAGATTATGGAGTACCCATTGCCTCTAGAACCGCCTTCCTTCTCCTCTTTCTCACACCCCGCCTGCGGCGGCGGTTGAGGCGGACGGGCCGAGCCCCGACGAATCCTCCCCACTCGCTACTCCGAAAGTGCTTTGAAACGTACCAGGCAGCTCCACGATGGGGATCATACTTCTCATAGTGAACCTCACCATGACGCCATCTATCCCACATGTACGAGCTTTGGCGAAGAGGTTTGATGCCACCAAGGAGTATGTGACAGTGAATCCTCTCACCTTGCCCTCCGCGTTCCGGTCCAACGAATGCGTAGGCGGTCTTTCCGAGTGTCCTTACGAAACCACGGACGGCTATGTCTGCGGAGAAAGAGGAAACAGGATCCTTGAAAGTCAGAGTGAAAAAAAGCCCCAACGGAAGCCTGACAGCAGTTTTCCTGTCTCCTGCCAGTAATCCCAGTCGCCCTTCGCTTCCCTACACTCGTCTAGGTAGTGCTGGTGTCCGGTGTTGTGGAGGAGAGTGAGGGCTCTGTCCTGCCAGTGCGGACGCTGATAGGAAACTGACTCAGGCATGGTCAGCTAGGCGAGTCACGGCAGTCACTGTGCAGAGCGAGATGGCGACTGGCTGTGGCCGATCCCCAGTCGATCCCGACTGAGGTGCTGACGGGGCGGTGGGCGGTGAGGGGTGGCAGTGTTGGCTTCCTCAGAACCGTTGACGCGCGCCGTCTGCTGCGGGCGCTTTGGCAGCTGCTAGCCAGTCGAAGATTCAAGGGCTCCACCTCTCGTTGCTCTGCTGGTCCTGCGGTTGGACGCCGAGTTCGGTGCCCACGTTTCTCCAGGTCTTCCATACCCACCCTCGGACTGGCGGGGAGTCCTGGACGCAGGCGCCGAGCGCGGCTACTTGTCTTGCAACCCCTCGTCTTTCTCCTTCGTCTTGAGGAGCCGCACCTCGAATGCTGGCCAATCCAAGAACCGCCTGATCAACTGATCGACGACGAAGCTCTGTGTGAGTCCGTTCGCCGCGCACCGGTCCTTCAGGCCTCGATGAACGTCGCGATCGACATGGACACCGATTAGTGTTCGTTCCGGAGCCACTTCACCTCCTCGGTTGACCCATCAGCACTCGTCCATCTATGAAAAACCCCCGCCCCACTCCTGCTTCCGAGTGGTTCGGGGGCACCAAGTCTGGCGCACTCCGCACGACCTATAGGTCGCCGTGGTTGACGGAACTAACCGTCCCTCACCACGAGGTCGTAACTGATTGTTACATCAATACTAATGGGCTCAGCGGAGGATCGCTAGATGGGCTACCAAGCAGGTCCTGCCTGGTAGCAATGAGTCGGAAGACGAGGCGATGGAGGAGGCTAACAGCGGCAGACCCAGCTTTCCTTTCCTTTCGTCCGCAGCCCTAGGGTTTCTGACAAATCAAACAAATCGCCTTCGAGGAAGGCACGACGTGTGTTTCGTGTTCAACCTGGAGAGCGACCATGGAGAGGGCTCAACGCTGGCCTTGTCGTCTTTACACCTAGAACCGTCAATCTGCTGCTTGCGGAGCAGGTGGTGTCGGAAAAGGCGACCGTACCCGCCCGCACTAACTCTCATGATCTGGTGGTTGACCCATCCGGCGGGGCTTCCCGTCCGTTCCCAGCCCCTGTGTGGCTACATCGGCGTAGTGGAGATTCGCAGGGGCCTCGGCTCGCGATTATCCATTAGTCCAAGCCAAGGCGTCGCAAGCACCAGCAAGTGCGGCTTGGCCAACTTGGTACGTCAGGGTTTTGGCGTCGTAATGTAAGCGCATGAGGAGGAACCGTGGCTATTGAAATTGAGCTCGTGACAGGAATCGTACTTTTGGCTTTCGGGCTTTCCTACGTGCTGAACGCGGAGTACTGGGCAGGCCCGTTCAAGAAACTGATGGCTGAGCCACATCAGATGTTCACCATTCTCTTCTTATCTCTGGTCCTCGGTATGATCATGGTGCGTGGGCACAACCTCTGGGTCCTTGACTGGCGGGTGCTCGTCACGATCATTGGGTGGGCGACGCTCCTGGAGAGCATCCTTCTACTCGTTAGGCCCGCGATCATGCAGAGTTTCGCTGGATGGATCGAGACCTCCACGACGACCTGGGTCCGCGCGGGCGGGACGATCAGCCTCCTGGTAGGTGGGTTCGTGACCTACCTCAGCTGGCCTTGATCGCCCAGTAATGCAAGCATAACTATTTTATTAGCAGATAGTTAGCGGGATGGTAGACCGGTAGGCGCGAAGGACCCAAAGCCCAAGTTCGCCCTGTTTCTTCGCCCAGTGCGATCACCTTCATGCTGAGCAGGTGGTGACGATCGCGGCCTGCTTAACGGCGCCCGATTACAGGCAACCGAACGCGCTGCAATCTCATCCCTCCATCCAACCCTCCTCGCGTGCGGAACGTAAGGAGCCTAATCCGACACAAATGATATGGTTGGGTTGATCTTTCTGATCCGAGTCTCGGCTGCGCCCTGCTTGCACACCAAGCCGCTGAGGCACCGGAGCCATCGATCTCGACGTATCGAGGAAGGGCACCACGATGGAGAATCAAGGAGGCGGTTTCAACACGCGATCCGTCCACGCGGGCTGCCGCCCCGACCCCGTGTACGGCGGTGTCTCGGTGCCCATCTTCCAGTCTTCCACCTTTGCGTTTGAGAGCGTCGACCAAGGCGCCGCCCGCTTCCGGGGAGACGAGAGCGGGTACATCTACACGCGGATGGGTAATCCCACCGTGGCAGCGCTCGAAGAAGCGGTGGCCTCACTGGAGAGTGGTCACTCAGGTCTGGCCACCAGCTCCGGCATGGCGGCCATCTCCACGGTCATGTTTACCTACCTGGAGGCCGGCGCTCATCTGATAAGCACAGACTCGGTCTACGGCCCCTCACGGGTGCTGGTCGAGAGATACTTTCGGAAGTTCGCCGTCCAGTCGGACTTCGTGGACACCACGAATCTAGACGACATCCGCGCTGCGCTTCGTCCGGAGACCAGCATCCTGTACATCGAGACGCCCGACCCTGGATTCATCCAGTCTCGCATCCAGTGTGGGTTCCCCATCGGGGACGAACGTCAGATAGTCCATCTGTTCGCCGGCGTCGTGGGCACGCTCGAGATGTAGGGCGACAGCCTCGAAGATCTCCGAAGGGGCGTAGAGGGACATCGGCTCGACCTCGGCACTCGGTGTGCGCCCTACCTGACAGTACACGCACGAATAAGAGCATCGCTTAGGCGGGATGTTGTTGATCCCCAAGCTGCTTCCGAGTCGGCGCGAAGGAACCGGGCCGAATGTGAGCGCAGGCTCGTCTCGACCTTCCGCTTCGATGCCCGGTGGACTCCCACGCATCTCGATGCCTCACGTACTCAGGCAGGCTTGATGTCGAGCACCGGGGTTCCGTTGAGCGCGTCCAGACCTCGCACTCGCAGCCTGTTCTTGTCCACGGCCAGGAGCTCCACGTCCGTCAAGCCTATCGGATTCGGACGCCGTGGACTTCTCAGGGCGAACACACCTCGCTTGGGGCAGCCCGCATCACCGCGAGGGTGTTGAAGGAGCTCATAGCCTTCTGTCCGGTGGAAGTAGAACAGCACCAGGATCCTCTGACCTGCCTCGAGACCCGTGAGCCCGGGCACGAGCTCGGGATCCAGGACGAGAGTCGATTCGCTGCTTCTCAGGCGGCTGGCCGGAGTCGAATCGTCAAACTCGTTCTCGACATAACCAATCGCCTTCAGGGTCGCGGAGAACTCGGTCATCTTCCAGGTGGCGTCTTTCGCTGCATGGGCCGCCTCTACGCTTGTCGTTCCACATGGCCTACGGTGCTAGTAGACAGCCAGCGGCTGCCAGACCAGATCCTCCATGGCCAGAAGGATCTCGTCTCCGATCTCATGGCGGTAGCCTGTCAGGGAAGCTCCCCGAAGCCACGCCTCGTGATGGCCGGATCCTCTGGAATGGCTCCGATCGGTTCCATGCCGCCTTCCGACAGACGCTCCAACAGATAGCTCTCCATCTCATCGTCGCGCACTCTGTTCAGCAGCACGAAGACATCTTCGACGTTCGCCTCGCCGAAGAGTCGGCGGGTCAGCGCCACCATGTCTGGGGAATCCAGATGTTCGGTAGCTGGCGGTACCCCGGCCTGCGTCTGTTCGACCGTCCGCTTCATGTCGAAGGCGAGCTGGATGGCCGCGTTCGATGGGTCTACCACCGCGACTACCCAATCCACGGAGTTGACCGCGCCGCGGGCGGAGTCCTCGAAGCCTGCCTTGAAGTCGATCAGCGTCACGGGCGTCTTGTCTCCGATATGAAGACGGACGTCTTTGGCGATCTTGGAGATCGGACCGTCACAGCCGGCTCCCGGGCCCTTGTCCGCGATCTTGCCTGCGGTGAGGACGAGGATCCCATCGTCCGTGCACCCGCGGTACTCGGCAGGCAGCCGCGCGAGGTCTAGGTACGCACCGGCGAGCGGCGTGGGATCATCGACGGGGCACGTCACCGAACCACCGCTGAAGACCATGCCGCCAAAGTACTCGAGCAGCGGACGCGGCGCCGTAACGAGTCCCAAAGCACGATGGAGGCCGACGTTGGTGGAATCAGCATCCAGCACACAGACTTCGTATCCGCGTCGTCGTAACGCCTCGGCCACCAGCACGAGTGCGGTACTCTTGCCCGAGCCGCCTTTGCCGAGAAAACCAATGCGAAGCCCAGAAAGCGGCTGCTGTGGATCGTTCATCTCTGCCTCCAACGCTCGTGTCGCCTCTCTACTTTCTTGGTGTCGCAGGACTGCTCGTTCGTTCCACGCGCGAAGGAAGGTGCGATCGAGGAGCGCCGACCACCTCTCGTTTGCGCAGCAGCAACCGCCTACACTCAGTGAAGCCGCACCTAAGGAGGCGTCCCGTGGGTGACTTTAGGTTGGGATCCATATTCGGCTTCGAGATCCGGATCGACTTCTCCTGGTTCATCATCTTCTTTCTGATTCTGTGGTCTTTCTCGGCGGGCGTCTTTCCAGCTCAGATCCCCGGCCAGCCGGCCGAGCTCTACTTCGTCATGGGCACGCTCGCTGCCTTGCTCTTCTTCGCCTCGCTATTGGCCCACGAGCTGGCCCACTCGCTGGTGGCCAGGTCGAAGAGCATCCCGGTCGAGGGAATCACCCTGTTTATCTTCGGCGGCATGGCCCGCATGCGGCTCGAGGCAGAGGATCCGCGCGACGAGTTTCAAATCGCCGTTGTCGGCCCTCTTTCCAGCCTAGCGATCGCGGGTATCTTCGCCGTGGTATGGTGGCTCGGCCGATTGGCCGGCTGGAGTGCGGCGATCACCGTGGCGGCGGGCTACCTGGCTTTCCTCAACGCGCTGCTCGCCATCTTTAACCTCATGCCCGGCTTCCCGCTCGATGGCGGCCGGGTGTTCCGGGCGCTCGTCTGGCGGGCCACCGGCGACGTGACCAAGGCCACACGGTGGGCAGCCACCACCGGGAGATGGTTCGGATACTTGCTGATGGCCTTCGGAGCCCTGCAACTCCTCGCAGGAGCGGTCTTGGGGGGGATGTGGCTGATCTTCATCGGCTGGTTCCTCCAGAACGCGGCAGGGATGAGTCTCCGTCAGTTTGTCGTGCGGAACCTGCTCGAGGGGGTCGGCGCCAGAGAGATCATGACGGCGAACCCCGATGCTGTGCCGGCCGATCTCCCGCTGCAGGAGTTGGTCGACGCTCACCTCTTCAGGGAGAGGCACCAGGCCTTCCCGGTCGTCGAGGATGGCCGGCCCGTCGGTCTCGTCACCCTGCAGCACGTAAAGCGGCTTCCCCGGCAGGAATGGCCCGGCAAACAGGTCCGAGATGTGATGACGGGTAGCGAAGGGATTGTCGTAAGTCCGTGGGAGAGCGTGTCGCGCGTACTCGAGATCATGCAGGAGGCGGGAGAGCGGCGGGTTCTCGTGGTACGGGACGGCCATCTGATAGGTCTCATATCGGCCAGCGATGTGGCCGCGTGGCTGCAGCACGAAGAGGAGCTCGAGGCATTGCGGCCGTCAACCGGAGCACCGCGAACGGGCGATAGTTGACCGCCAGATGGCGCTACTTGAACAGGAAGAATACCAACGCGTTCAGCAGGCGATCTCCTCCAGCAGTCTCTCGAACCGGGCCCGTCCGAGGACATCCTCCAGGTCGAGCGGGCGAAGGACGCGAGCGGGACCTCTATCTGCTAGCCCTGGCACTGGGAGAGCGCGGGGGTGCCGCGACCCTGTTCGGTCGGATGATCCGGGAAGCCCGGATTCATTTCACCGCCCTGATCGAAGAGTGCCGCATCGCAGGCCTAGACACGAGCGCGATCGCCGTGATGCTCGGTAAGAGGAGCGAGGAGCTAGCGGACAGCATCAGACCCGAAGTCTGGGAACAGTTGGAGCCGCTCATCGCCCAGGGGACGCGGCGTCACGCAGGGTGAGAGAACGCTGATGCGCAGCACACCCTCCTCCCCAGCGCGCGGAGCCAGCGTCGGGCATGCCAGATTGAGATAGCTGAAGTAGACGCACCTGCCCACCAGGCAGGAGATGAAGTGGCGAGAGCCCGCGACAAGTCGCAGGTTCCCCTCGTCTGGTGGGTGACCCCGCCTCACAGTTTTTGTCGTCGGCATTCAGACGCAGAGACCGCCCTCTCCGCAGCCCAGGTGCTGGGGTGCTTGGCCGAATGCGAGACAAAGCAGGTCTCGCACTCATTCGCCCTATTGAATCAAGTGCGCTAGTGGCAGGGGCCAGCGGCATGGAGTTTTGAGTATCGACGCCTGGACATTGGGGGCCTTAAGTGCGGGTCCGCCGTATGCGCAGTTTCCTTTCTTTTCGTTTGAAGCCCTAGGGTCTCAGACGAAACAAAAGAATCCAGATGCCAGTATCCCATGCAGGTAGCGCTGCCTAGTAGGTAGTGACCGCCCGATCTATCCGGCGGACCGATATCCTTGACTCTGCCCCACGAGGACGAGATCTGGAGCGTGGAGGGGACAGATGCGCTAGGGGCGGCCCCGAAGGAACCGCCCCTGCTCCAACGCTAGCGTCTCCCGGCAGCCTCATATGGTTGGACAAAGAGTCTATTCAAGCCGGGTAAGACCGATGCTAACCTCAACGTCCGGAGCCCACGGCAGGTTGGGCGATAGCCAGAGAGCGTCTCCCTCGACGATATACCTGTATGATAATGACCCGCCCGCCATAACGTTCGGAGTCTTAGCTACGATAGGTCGAGTCACAATCGTCGATCCCGACACCTCGTATGTCCCCGAGTTCGCGATGAACGAACCGTAGGCCGTCAGCACTTCGGCATCTGTTGGCTCCTGAGTGCCCAACACCGGTTCGTCACCCGAGAAACACCGGTTCGTCACCCGAGAAAAGCTCCCGCGGTTCATCGCCCGGCACGTACATCTGGCTGTAATGGCTCGTGAGGAAGATCATGAGGCTCGGCTGGGGATCGCTGATGTCGAAGCTCGTGTCCGCCGACGCAAAGAAGAACGAGGTGATTCGCCAAGCGCCCACCAAGGGCGAGTGGGGCATCTCTGCCTCCGCCGTGGCGGCCTCCTGAGTTGCGGGTTGCTGGTCCGCAGTCGGAGTGCAAGCGGCAGTCGCGATGACGAGGCCGGAAAGAGCAATAGCAACGGCGGGCATTTTCATGGGATACCTCCGGACAGTGTGTCACAGGTTCGTAGATGCTGGGTGGGGGCGGCCCGAAGGAACCGCCCCGCTGTCAAGGTCTGCTCACCTCCGCGTTCGCAGCTGTGCTCTGTGTATCCAGTTGAACAGAAAAAGAACACCTATCAAGGCCATGGGGCCGGAAATGACGAAGTAGACGCTCAAAGGAAAGCGTCCCCATAACCAGACCACATAGAACACTGCCAAAGCGCCGAACAGGACCGCTCCAACCCACTCCCACCGCCACGCCACAGCCAGGATGATAAGCACGAGTGCTGTCGGGATCAGGTGCATCATCAGCGCGAGCATCGTCTCCCAAAAGCCGTAACCCTCTCCGAACACATCCAACGCGAAGACGCTCAAAAATGCTGCAAACAGCAGACAGATGATTCTGGGAGCCCAGAAAAGCAGTTGTCCTGCACGTCTCTTCATGTCCGACACCAGCAATCTTCGTGCAGTCGGAGTCCGGCGACGGTCACCGGCTAGCAGCTTTTTCGTTCCCGGTCTGAGGGGCGTCCTATGCCGCCGGACGCCCCAGTTCACACCTCACTTCCGATGCGGATCTATAGCATCGGCCAGGCGTCCCGAACGGATACCCGGTCGTCGATAACGATTACGGTTCGCTTCGTTGGGCTGGGAATGATTTTGTTGGAGGGCTGACCGGGGAGATCCTCGATCAGTCGAACAAGAACCCGAGGCAGTAACGGCGCGGTTCAAAGCCCGACCTCAGAAGCGGACAACCAGCCCGCTTTCGTTACTTTGCGCAGTCTGCTAGGCGGGATCTAGGGCCGCAAGTCGGGAGAACCTCTATTCTGCGGCGTATGGTCGGCGGACTCTGGTCAGGAGCGTGCCCGTCGGCTACGAGGGCACCCGGCCGGTCAGTCTCCACTTCGAAGCATCACCAGCAGCATCTTGAACGGAGCCGCCGCGTGAACGGCGTGCGGGACGTTGGCGGGCATCAGGAGCAACCTGCCGGCCGAGACCTCGTGGACCACGCCTCCGACGGTGATCTGGGCAAGGCCGTCAACGACGAGGATGACCGCGTCGTGGGGCGTCGTGTGCTCGCTTAGGCTTTCGCCCTCCGCGAAGGCGAACAGGGTAAGAGAGCCGGCGGGGGACTTGAGAAGGGTCCGGCTGACGACGGATCCGGCGTGATACTCGACCAGATTGGTGAGTATGGTCGGCGTGGCGAGCGGGCTCTCCGGCTCGGTCGAAGCTTTCATGGCACCTACATAGGTCACCTGCCGCAGGATCGCCAGCGGGATCGCCGCCGACGTTCCCTCGCTTGACTCCAGTGCTCCTAACGTAACGGCTGCGGCCGGTGGCGTATGGTCGGAGGAGGAGATCAGGAGCGTGGAGGGGCGACATGCGAGCAGGGGCAGCCCGAAGAACTGCCCCTTTGGTAAAGTATGGGCGGCTACTGCAAGTTTCACAGCTATAGGCTCAATCCCGTGCAGTGGCCCACAGCTTGGAACAGCATGGGGCACAGCGTGCAGCCGCGAATCTCTCGGACGAGTTGCATCCAGAGGGACATTGGCAACGCCGTCCGCCGTTAAACCTCAGCTCCTCAGGCAGCGCCAAGCTTGGTGACGTTCTCCGCTGCTGGGCCCTTCTGACCCTGCACTACCTCGAACTCCACACGGTCACCTTCGTTCAGCAACGGGAGATCCTCCCCCTGGATCGCTGACCGGTGGACAAAGATCTCCCCCTCCTCATCATCGCGGCTGATGAAACCAAAACCCCTGGCGTCGCTAAACCATTTCACTGTTCCGGTGGTAGGCATCGTCCTACTCCTCTTGTTGCTGGTCACGTGGTCGGAGTCCAGGTATGCCGTACCTGCCGACTACACTTGTTCGGGGACCCACCCCTCGCGAATCGGCATGCCCAGCCGGGCCCCTGCAACAGTGACGGAAGCTGCTGGCGGGCCGCGCGCACTTCGATGGGGGCGATACTATTACACTACAGTGCCTGCGAGGCAGAGACGAGGGGCAGTTCGAGCAAGCTCCGGTGGCCCATTCTAATGAGATCCAGCGATCTTTGAGTTGTGAGACGACGCTCTGTTGATCCTCCTGCCACTCTCCAGGCAAGTCCTCAAGCCGGAACGTGACCGTAATCCAAGAAGGGGCTCTACGAGGACGAGAGCAGGAGTGCGGAGGGGCGTTACGCGCGGAACAGGTTCATAGATGCGGGCTGGGGCGGCCCCGGACGAGATCAGGAGCGTGGAGGGGCCAGATGCAGGCCGGGGCGGCCCCGAAGGAACCGCCCCTGCACCAACCGACACTGCAACGGCACCAGTGGACGCGAAGAGGCTCACTCCCGAAGCCCTTCTCCCGGGAAGATTTCTTCCAAGCGCCGTCTCATCCGCCTAGTGTGTGAGCCCTCCCAGTAAACGCGGCCACAGGCGAGGCAGCGGGAGAACTCGTGGTGAGCCCGCCGCACGCGCTCCGGAATCCGCACCCCCTCTCGGCCCACATCGTCCCAGCTGAGTGCTTCAAGCGGCTCGTTGCATTCGAGGCAGCGCCCGAACAGCCGGCGCGGTTCCTCGATTCCGAAGTGAGTCACCACTTCCCTCAGCCGATCGAGCGGGGCTTCCGCCTGCAACACCACACACCCCCGAACGCGCCACTCCGAGGAGAGGCGCCGATCGCAAGTGAGGATCCACCGACCCTCCTCCCACGCTCGCCGCACCAGCGTGGCATCGTCGATCTCTGGATCATAGGCGGTGTCGAACCCCAGGGCGCGGAGCCAACGAGCGAGCCGCCCCAGCATAGAGTCGCAGAAGAAAAGCGGGTCCGTCAGCGGGCTCAATCTGCGCTCCTCAACGTCACGGCTCACCCGCTCCCCGCAAGCACAGCTGATGGTGCGCCCGAACTGGAACAGCGAGACATCGTAATGGCGGCCGCAGCCGGAGCAGGAGACGGCCATCTTGCGCCCGTGGTTCAGTATCCTTGCTTCGATGCGGTCCCGATCTGAACTCGGTCGGGGAGGCATCGTTATCCGGTCCCACCAGGCCGGCAAGCTACACTTGGTCAAGCTGCCGCGCTCGGCCTGCGTCTCCGTGATGGTGAGACCCTGGTCGGCTTACCACGCGGTCTCCCTCGACAGGCGACGTACAAGACGATCAGCCGCCCGCACCGGCTCCGGCATCCGGTAGCGGGGTGACCCGGAGAGGACGAGGTCCACCGCGGTCTCGAGATCCATCTGGTGGCCCGCGGAGACGTAAACGGGACGAACGCGACTCCGAGTCCGCACGGCCATGCCCACGGTTTCCCCCTCGTGGCGGATCTCGGCCGTGCACCCACGCCCGGGACCGAGCTCGCCGTGCTCACCCACCAGGAGCGATTTCGCGCACCCCAGCGCGGGAAGGTCCAGAAGAAGCCCGCCGTGACAGGCGAGCCCGAACCTCCGCGGATGGGCGTACCCGTGCCCGTCAAAGATCGCCACGTCGGGCTCAAGCTCAAGCCGGCACCAGGCGTCGAGGAGGAGCGGAAGCTCCCGGAAGGAAAGAAGCCCCGGAACGTACGGAAACTTCACCGCTCCGATGGCCGTCGCCCGGTCCACGACCTCCAGGGTCGCCGCATCGAGCACGACGACGGCTGCGTAACCCGTGTCTCGACCACGGGGGATCGACACGTCCGCCCCCGCCACCAGGCCGGGTGCGAACCCTACCGGCGGCTGGTCCACCCGATTCCCCCTTAGCCGAAGCTGGATCTGGGGGGCCTCAGCCACGGAGACTTCATAGGCTTTGAAGGCGCGACGGCTCACGGTGTGACCGTCGACGACAATCGGATCACACCGGCCCTCCCCACCGTTCCTTTCCGCTCCTCGCACTCACGCACTAGAGGGCGGCGACGTCCTCGGCCCGGTCGAACTCAGGAGCTTCGCTCGTACGTGCCAACCAGCTCCGCGCTCGCAAGAACATGATCCTCGATTGCCTCTTCAAGAGCCGCCTTCGTGGGCGTACCGAGATCCGGGAGCTGCACGTTGAGCGCGTACAACTTGTGAAAGTATCGATGCCGGCCAATTGGCGGACACGGCCCTCTATAGCCGGTACGTTTCCAGTCATTTAGGCCTTCTCTCGTCCCTGCTGGTAGCTCGGCGCGTGTCACCCCTGGCGGAAAGGATGTCGTCGAGGGAGGGATGTTGTAGAGAAGCCAATGAACCCATGTCATCCTGGGAGCGGCTGGATCTGGCGCATCGGGGTCGTCCACCACAAGCACGAGACTCGTAGTCCCCGGCGGAAGTCCTTCCCACGCCAGGGGAGGCGACAGGTCGTCCCCGTCACAAGTATGAACACGTGGGATTGGCTGGCTCTCGGAGAATGCTGAGGAAGTGAGCTTTAGCCCCATCGGCTCCTCCTACGAGAGTCTGGCCCCACGCCCGGCCTGCGCCAGCTCGGTTACCGCCTTTCGGGAACCTTGACTAAGCCCGGTCACGCGTGCCGGTCTTACCTGCCTGGTCGGCGCAATGCGTGCAGCAGAAGTATGCTTCGCCGACTTCGACGCCGTGGCCGATGATGCGGCAGTTGCAGTGTTCGCAGAGGGGGGCGAGAGCCTGAATCGCGCACTCAAAACTGTCAAAGACGAACGATGTCCCGTCCGGTGTGATCACCCGAAAGGCCTTGTCGTACTGGTTCCCGCAGGTGGAACACTCGGTGATCATGACTCCCCACCTTCTGTGTGGACTGTTTCCGTTTCGCTGGCCGCAGTGCCGACTTGTCCCGCTTCACGCCTGAGCATAAGAGCTAGCAGGCCGAATACCAGGAATACAAGCACGCTCGGCCACATCGGGATGAGTATCCCGTTTACAATGATCTCCCATCCTGCCGGCACTCGAAGTAGGTGACCTATGGCGATAAGAGCGAGCAGTACGACGGATATGGAGGTGAATGGCCTCATGAGACCTCCTTTGCACAGGCCTACGCTTCCTTGAATGCCGGAGGAGATACCCTGTTCCGAATCAGGTTGTAGAGCCAGGCGAAGACTGCTCCCCCAATCATGCCGTCCACAAGCGCGTAGAACGCGCCCACAAACACGGACCCGATGCCACCTACCGTGTAGCCGGGCCAGACGGACGCCTCAATCTCAAGAAACACCACTCCATAACCTGGCCAGATTTGGTGTGCGAAGCCCACAAGCAGAAGAGTTGCTCCCCAGAGCAGCCCGGCTGCAACGGCCATTGCTCTCACATTGAGCCTCATGATGTCCTCCAAGATTGTTGCCCGAACCACCTCGACGGCGTCGCCACGAACGCAAGCGCGATGCAGGAGGCTCCGTGAGCGGCAGCCAGAGAGTGGTCCCAGTCCTGATGGGACGTCCTGGCGACGCTCTCCAAGCGTGGCGGCGGCCGGGGGTCATTCGCGACACAGATGAGCTAGCCAGGATGTAAGCCAACGCGCTTTTTTCATTCTAATTGCTCAGCAGGACACGCAGTACCTTCGAGGGCGTATGGTTGGGATCCTCGACACCTAGCCTGACGGCTTCGGGTCGTCATTCGGGGACACGGTTACGGTAGTCGGGGCCCAGCAGGTGCTTGTTCCCGATGCGCACGTCCCGCAGGCCCTGAGCTTCGGCGGCCTGCAATGCCTCTCTTGCGTGCCGCCCGGATGTGGGCGGCAGATCTCTCATGAGGAAGCTCGGGCCGAAGCCCAGGAGCGCATACGGGATATCCGGATCAAGCTCGGCGATGTACCGTGCGATGCGGCCGACTTCCTCAGCATCGACGTAGCCCGGTACCAGAAGTGTGCTGGCGAGCAGAAGCGGGGGATCTGGCCGCTGCCGTACGCGCTTCGCCGCGCGAGCGAAGTTGTCCAACGTCTGGCGGTTGCTCCAGCCAGTGAGGGCCACGTGGACTGACTCGGTGTACGCCTTCAAATCGAACTTCAGGCAGCCGCCAGTCTCCAGGGAATACCTGACAGCCCGGTCC
>JBDHFW010000039.1:0-21175 GCA_039590175.1 Gemmatimonadota bacterium
CCGGATGTCATCGGCCGTGAGCGTGTGTCCGACGTCCATGTCATGGGCGGCGACCACCACGTGGGCCGTCGGCGCTTCCGTGGCCTGAACCACGACCGGGCCGCGGTCGCGGACAACGTTGAAGGCCAGATAGGCTGCCAACGCGGCCGCTACGAGCGCCATGAGGAATACGATCCCGACTTTAGTACGCATGATGGTCCCTGCCTGCCTATTCGTTTCGCATGATGGATGTGGAAGAAAGCGTCACGGTGCTGTAAGCCCCTCCGGAACAACCGATCGCTGCGCACATCAGGTCTATGACCGGTCCCAGAAAGACGAAGTTATAGTCATACGCGATGGTCACGGTGTCGGCGCTGTTGGAGTAATTGGGGTCTCCGAAATCGAGGATGGCCAGAGTGGTCATCGCCTCGGTGCTATCCAGGCCACTGCCGTCTATCCGCTCATCGATGATCGATTCGACGATGGCTTCTGTACTGGACGGCAGCACCGCCACCCGGGCCCCTTCACGAGCCGTGTTGGTGATCAGCTGGTAGTGCCGCCAGGCGTTGCCGAATTCGACGATCCCGAACACCAGTACCAGCAGCATGGGCAGTACCAGCGCAAACTCGATCAGCGACTGGCCGCTGCTGTCTCTCATCGTCCGCAAGTGCCTGAAAGTCGTCGAGCGACTGCCGTTCGTCATCGGACGAGTACCTCCATGAAGGACCAACCCGGAACCGTCGTGTAGACGAACCAGGCGGCAAGCGCCCCAGCCGATATCGCCACGCCATACGGAACCGTAATCACGGCCGGCGAGTGAATCGTAAGTGGCACATCCGAGTCTCCCTTCCAGCCGGAGAAGTTGCGGAAACCGAATGTGCTGAAGAGGACTCGGAAGTTCACCAATGTCTGTGTCAGAGCGCGCCGCCGTATGATCATGACGATCGCCATCAGTCCGCCGAAGAGCGCCATGATCAGCAAGGCGAAGAAGAGGTGGCTCGGCCCCAGGAAGGCACCGACCGCCGCGAGGAACTTGAGGTCGCCCCCGCCCAGACCTCCGATGAGGAAGAAGGGAAGCGCCAACAAAGCCGCCAAAAGCGCGCCGGTCAGGCCCGCCCCGACCTCCTCGAAGCCGCCGGGCACGCGCAGCAGTAGAGCCGCTGCGAGGGCACCGACCGTCAGGAGATTCGGTATCCTGCGCTCCCTCAGGTCGAACCAGGCAGCCGCCACGCAGGTGGCCAGCAAGGCGACGGTGGTCAGTATAGTCGGCATCTCTCCCAACAACCTCTCGATACTCCGTGTGTGATCCTGTGCGGCGTGGATCGGCAGCGCGCCGTTCCCGTCGCCCAGGGGACCCTTACGGGGTGTGGCTGTCCAGCGTTGATCCGGCCGCGCTGAACGCCTCGTTGATGTTGTCCGCAAGCAAGATCATGCCGGCGGTGACCGCGAGTGCGATCAGAGCGACGAGCAGCACGTACCCTGTCCGGACTCATCGGTCCAGAGCGCTTTGAGAAGAGTCTGCATTACTACCTCCTGGTTGAGCCGCCGAATCGCCCCTCCGGGCCGACGGCGGCAAGCTCCAGTGCAACATAGGGCGGGTGTAAGGGGCCCGACCGGGCCCCTTACGGACCCGCTTGCCTGTTGGCTCCCGGTTGATCCGTCGATCGAGATCGACGACCAGCATCGAAATCGACGGTCAACTGAAGAAACGGGCACGGAGCCCAACAGGGCCCCATGCGAGCCGCGAGCCTTACGGAGTGTGGCTGTCCAGCGTTGATCCGGCCGCGCTGAACGCCTCGTTGATGTTGTCCGCAAGCAAGATCATGCCGGCGGTGACCGCGAGTGCGATCAGAGCGACGAGCAGCACGTACCCTGCATTACTGCCTCCTACGGCCCAACGGCCTTTGGATTGAACAAGTGCGGGGCAGAGCGGTCGAAACCTGCGTGATCCACCCGCGCTCCTTTGCAACCAGCCTCGCCGGGGCCATTCCCCGGCTCACGGCTGGCGGTCTCCGGCAACGAAGCATCCGTGCCAACCCGAGTTTTGTCGTCTCCATCCCTCAGAGTCCGAGAGGCGCAAGTTGCGTAACATCCATAATTGCAGGCAGTTTTGCCATCGTCGACAGCTAGGACGAAGCCGGGTTCCGAGCGTGCGCGGCCGCCCGACCGCGCCTCATGCGCCCAGTACCTGTAGCCGTCGTTCCACTCCTATAGGCAGGACTGTGGGATCGAGCCCACATGCGAGTTCGTCGCCCCGGAATAGTGGCTTAGCAGCGCCGTTTCCGCACTCCCAAGCAGCATGATTCCTGGCCTGTTAGATAATGCGCTTGTTCGCTGAAACCTGGTCGCAGCGGCCATCTTCGACATACGATCGCGTCGGTGTGGCACTCGATCTACGCCGCTGCGCACTTCACAACAGTCGCCCTCCTCCAAGGCGAAACCGTTGCTGTCTGGAGACAGTAGGGGGCTAGATAGTACCCGCCGCCGGGGCGGCAAGCAAGTTGGCTAAACGGCCAATCGGGGAAACCGGAACGGCTTCGCCGCGCGCAGAAGGTACACAGAAGCAATGCTCCTACAACGCCTTAGCTAGGGAAAGCACGTCCCGCGGCCATCGTAGGCGACGGGAGGCGGTTCGGTTGCCGTCAGGCGTTCGCCGGGCACCCATCCGGCTCGAACGAAGAGGGCCACGAGAGAATCCTGGTGCGCCAGCTCCCAGCCGGCCTTCAGCTTCAGGAGGTTATAGGTCGGCACTCTCCTGGGCACGAGAGCCATGTCCGTGGGACGCTTTTCGAGCACGTCGTCCCATGCGCCCACGCCGGATTGAAAGCGAAGCGCCTCCCTGTAGATGCTATCCGGGTAGACGGTCTCGCGGCGGCCGTCCATCGACACCTTGATCCGGTCCTTGAGGTGCCAGATCGCGTATTCGCCGTAGTCGAAGTAGATGGCCAGGTTGCCCTCCGTGCCCGCCCTCAGCATCAGTCCGACGGCCCGCGCCGGTAATCCGATCGCCGAATCCTCCTTGATGGGTATGCAGGCGAACCGGGAGAATGAGGCAGCGACCATTACGAGGGCCGCAAAGAAGTTGAGTCCCACGATGGCGAGCCTCGCCTGGCGAGATCCGCCGGGCGGCCCTCCAGGCAAACGGCTCTGCGTCCCCCTGGCCCAGACATCAGCGATGTGTTCGGCCAGGACGACGGCGAAGGTGAGCGCGAACAGGGAGAGGTGCCGCATCGCCGTGAGTGGCAGCAGCGCCGTCACCATAAGTACGAGGAGGATGGGGGGGCGCCGTTCCCGACGCGTCCGAAGCAGGACAAGAGCGCCCGCGCCAACCAGGCTCAGGTAGACGAGGCCGGGGAGCGTCGTCAGGCTCAGCGGATGCCACTCCGAGATATCCGGCCGTGGAACGGTGGCCGTCCGCAAAAGGAAATGCGGCAGCTCCCAGAGATAGGGATTCAGCATCAGAGCCAGAGTGCTCGCCGCCAGAGCGGCGATGAGCAGACCCTTGGACGGCCCGCGGCCCTTCCATGCCGGCGCGATAATTGGAAGGGCGATCCAGGCTCCCGTCCAGAGTGTGAGCACGCCGAGTCCGGCCAGCACCCCACCGTGAAAATTGATCCATAATGCGAAAAGAAAGGGCAACGACCACAACCACCGCGTGTTACCTTCTTCGACGCGGAGCAGCACGAGCAGCGTCAGGAGAAAGAAGAGGTGCGTGAACAGCTGGGGGCGGATCGTACCGAGGGACGGAAGCATGGTGAAAGCCACTACGATCAACACGATGCCGGCCCGCAGAGGGGTCAGGCCCTCTCTCATCAGGTGGCGGTGAACCAGCAAGGCAATCGTGAAGACCACGGCCACCTTCAGCAGCATCAACCCCGCTGTGGCACCTACCTTGTACGCCAGACCGAAGGACACCTCGGAGAGAAGCTCGTGGTTGATCCAGGGGTAACCGGTGCTCAGGTATGAGTAGGGATCGTATACCGGAAGGCTTCCGCTTCGGAGGAAGTCGAGTCCGAAGAGGACGTGGCCCCACAGATCGGGATCGGCTGCCGTCTGCGAGAGGATCAGCAGCGCTCCTCCCAGCGTCAGGGCCACGATGCCGACGTTCCAGTAGCGCTTTTCCCGCTCTGAAGAGCCGGTCGAAGAACTCTTTGTCGTCGTCATGAAGGTCCAGTGATCGAGCAATTCTCGCGCCAGGCGTCGCTTACGCGCTCGAGCCGCCGCTCCGAGCAGGCAAAGCCGGGCTCCGCTCTCGCTTCCGTGCGGAAACTGCTGCTCGAAGCCCAGGATCACCAAGGCGGATGGCCGGCTGATCAGGCCTTCCCGGCCACAACGGAGTCCACGGCACTCGGGCTCCTTGTCACCTCATACGCGACAGAAGAGTCTAGCCGCGTCGCGGCGAGGAATGCGAGGGCCTGGCTGCAAGCTCGGCAGCGGCCCGACGGCTCCTGGCCGCACTCCGATCAGGTGCCGCACGGGGACTGGGCGACCAGCCTCGCCATCCTCGCACTGTCCCGCTTCCCCGAGGAGAAGGCCTCGGCAGACGCTGGGGCTCGGTGGTTACTCGGCCAGGAAGGGCGCGGATACGGCTGGTTGACGAAGCTCATGTTCCTGCTCTTTCCGGAACGAAAAGCCGTGGAGCTCGATCCGGACCTCATCGGTTGGCCGTGGTATCCGGACACGTTCAGCTGGATCGAGCCGACCTCGTATTCTCTGATGGCGCTCAAATCCCGTCGAGCCGATTTGCGAGGCCGCCACGCGCGAGCCCGGATCGACGAGGCCGAACGGATGATATTGGACCGCGAGTGTTTGGGCGGCGGCTGGAACTACGGGAATTCGAGGGTGCTGGATGAGGAGCTCTGGCCCTATCCCGACACGACGGCGTTGGCGTTGATCGCCCTCCAGGACTTCTCCCGCCCGGAGGCGCTCGAGCGGAGCCTTTCCACCCTGGAGGCGATGGTCGAGGATCGCGTCTCGGTCCTCGGCCTCGCCCTCGCCGTTCTGGCCCTTCAGCTCCACGGTCGCGATGTCTCGGCGGCGAGGTCGCGACTCGCAAAACGCGTCGAGAACGGTCAGCGCCCCACCGATACGCGGTCGCTGGCGTTGGCCGCTCTGGCGCTGATCGACGACGCCAAGCCCCTCGCGGTGCCGACTGACCCGCTCAGGCAGGCAAGATCGGCCGATGGTTAGCCGGAGGGACTTCCTGCGAACCGGCGCAGCTGCCGCCGCGGCCGCGTCACTGCCCGCTTGCCGATCCGAGCCCGACGCACCCCGCTGGGAGACTCGGGCGCACCGCAAGCCGGAGCGCTCCGACGTGGCCATCCTCCGCGCGGAGAGCTACGCCGGCGATCTCCTCGACACGGTGAGGGCTGGCCTAGAGCTGTTCGAACCAGGAATCTCGGGCCGACGGGTCGTGCTCAAGCCCAACCTCGTCGAGTTCGATCCCCAGGGAGTGATCAACACCCATCCTGCCCTGATCGCCGCCACGATCGAGGCTTTTCTCCATCTCGGCGCGCGTGAGGTGGTCGTGGCCGAGGGTCCGGGACACCGGCGCGACAACGAGTACCTGCTCACGGAATCGGGGCTCGGCGACGTCCTTCGCGACACGGAAACTCGGTACGTCGACCTGAACCAGGACTCGGTACGCCCGGCTCGATTGCTGAGCAGCTACACGCAGCTGGGAACGTTGTACCTGCCCGAAACGGTGCTCGATGCGGAGCTTCTCGTGTCGATGCCGAAGCTCAAGACCCACCACTGGGCTGGGGTTACCCTCTCGATGAAGAACCTGTTCGGCGTCGTGCCCGGGGCCGTGTACGGATGGCCCAAGAACGTGCTGCACTGGGCCGGGATCGGCGCGAGCATCCTCGATATCAACGCGACCCTCGAGGTGCCTCGCTTCAACATCGTCGACGGCATCGTCGGGATGGAGGGGAACGGTCCGATCCAGGGAGAGCCGAAGCGCTCGGGTGTTCTTGTGTTCGGAGCCGATCCCGTGGCCGTCGACGCGACTTGCGCCCGCTTGATGAGCATCGATCCGTGGAGGGTCTCCTACCTCGCCGACGCGGACGCCTTCCTCGGCAACATCGCCAATGAGAGGATCACCCAGCTGGCCGAGGACGTGGACACACTGCGGCAGGACTTCCGGGTCCTCGAGTCCTTCGAGACCCTCAAGCTCACGCCACGAGCCACCGCGGGGTGACGACGGGAGAGCTTTGACGACCGACTGGCCTCAGCCGGCGCCCGTCGAGGTTGCCGATCGCTCGAGCGAGTCGGGCAAGACCGGCGGATACCAGTCTCCGTGAAGCATCGGGTTCTGGTAGTAGTCGAGTTGGGCTTTGCGCCAGGCGTGAAGCCGGAGGGCCAGCCGTCGAAGGTCTGCGGGTCGCACGTCGCTCACGTCTTCAGTCTCCGCGGGATCCTCTTGCAAGTCATAGAGCAGGTGCTCGCCGCTGCCGGCGTCGAAGATCAGCTTGAAGCGCCCGTCGACGATCGCGTATTGGTGGGCGGCCGCCTGCACGACGAGAAAGGCGTGGCGGTCCTCGGCCGGCTCGATACCTTCCTCGGCGAACAGGTCCCTTCCCTGAAAGCTCGGGTGCGGCGGCAGGCCGATCAGGTGCAGAACGCTCGGAGGCACGTCGACGTGCTGCGCCAGGCGGCCATCGACCCCGGACTCGATGTCGGGAGAACGCACGATGAGCGGCACCCTCATGACCTCGTCGTAGAGGGCGTTGGCGTGCCCGGCAAAGCCGTGCTCGAAGAAGGCTTGCCCAGTGTCCCCGGTCACGACCAGGATGGTCCGCTCCCACAGCCCGGCCGCCTGCAGGTGCCTTACGAGCCGGGCGATTTGCGCGTCGACGTAGGCGAGGCTGTTGGCGTAGAGGTCCATGACGGCGTCCACGGAGTCCGGAGGGAAGTAGCCGAACTGCAGGGGGAAGGAGACCTTGCCAGTCCCGAACCTGACCGGGAAGTCGGCCGGTATCTCGTAGGGAACGTGGCTGTTCTGAAGGTTCATGTAGATGAAGAACGGCTCGGCGCCCAGCCCGTCGATCCACTCGATCGCCTCGGAGACCGTGAACCGGTCGTCGATCTTCCCGGAGCGCTTGGAGCCGCGCACGAACTTGTGGAAATCCGGGTCGTTCCGCGGCACCTGAGTCGGACCCTCGTAGGTCTCCGCATGAAGCAGGCGGTCGATGCTTCCGGTCTGCAGGTAGTTGATCATCCCGCTCCAACTCTCGTTCTGCGATGAGAAGACGCCGACGTGATACCCGAGGGCCTTCAGCACGTCGTAGATCAGCACCCTCGGGTACGTCGGGTTCTCCGGGTAGATGTGGTATCGGGGGGAGCGAAGCGGATAATGCGAAGAGAAGATCGCCAGATCCGCGTAATCGGAATGGCTCGACTGCGTGTAGTTGTTGCTGAACACCCTGGCGTGGCGAGCGATCGAATCCACGGCGGGCATCACTTCCCGCCGGCCTCCCGTCGCTCGAAGCTGGTCGTTTCGAAGTGATTCGACGACCAGAACGATCACGTTGTAGGGCTGCACGGCCGCCGTATCGGCGCTCGCGAGATACTCCTGCATCGCCACCAGCGGTCTCTGCTCGAGGGGGACCGCGGGAGCCCTATGCATCGGGTCCGATCGCTGCGCCAGGTACCGTGCGCCGTCCAGCGCCAGTGCCATCAGCGGTCCGACGCGAGAGAGACCGCCGACCTTATACATCTGAGTCACCGTGTACCGGCTCCCCGCCCAACCGGCTCCGACGCAGACCATGAGCGCGACGATCGTGAGGATCATGGCGCGCTGGGCGTCTCGGCGATCCACGCGAAGTGCGAGGCGCGGGAGCAGAGCCGTCACGGCAACAGCGGCCAGCAGCGAGAAGACGGGCACCGCGACCAGGAGTACCGGTGCCATGTGCGCCACGTGCTGTGCCGTCTGCAGCGCATTGGCACGAAAGAGAGAAAAGGTCACGGGATCGAGGAAGCGACCCGTGGCGCGGAAGATCCCCCAGCTGGTGAGGTACGTGAAGATCAGTAGCCAGGCGACGAACGTGGCTGCGATCCCTCCACCCCACCGAATCCAGGGCGAAAGCCCCGGTTTTCGGGTCATCACCGTGAAGACGGCAAGCCCGCTGGCGAGGAAGATCGTGACGCCCGCCAGCGCGACGAGCTCGAAGCCGGCAAGCCCGATCCGCGACGGGAGCGGCAGCAGGGGATCGTTCCAGGCGGACCGCGGCACAGTTATATACAGCGCCAGCGTCAGGGCCGCGGCTGCTGCCCAGAGCGTCACGAACGCCACGCGAAAGACGACCGGGAAGCGGCTAGACCGCCGCTGCTGATCAGGCATCGCCGTCTATGGACTGGAAGGGGCGGTGATGACAGGTCATCCGCATGGCGTTAGGTACGTGGTGGCGTCAGGCAAACGGGGCTCCCGCCTTCGCGCGCTCGCTCGGCTGCGGGTCACGGAGACCACGATGTGCAAGAAGGGGTCCGGTCCAAGGCCATAGTTTGCTCGCTGTCCGTGCTCAACTCAAACGTCAGAGGCTTCAATGAGCGTGGCGGTCCCCGTGCTCGGAACGCGCGTTGCTGCGATCAGCTTCGCTGAGGCAGTCTCTTGGCTCTCCGCGGCGGCGCACGCGGGCCGGCGGGCGCACGTTGCGTGCGCCAACGTCTTTTCGGTGGTCATGGCGCGCGATCGTCCCGAGTACGCCTCTTGCCTGACCGGGGCCGATCTCATAGTCCCGGACGGCATGCCGATCGTGTGGGCGCTCCGTATGCTCGGTCACCGGGCCGAGCGGGTCCATGGAGACGATCTCCTTCTCGCTTTCTGTCGGACCTTCCCGACGATCCGTCACTTCTTAATGGGGGGCGCCCCTGGCCAGCCCGAACAAGTTGCGGATTCGCTGCGCTCCATGATCCCCGGGATGTGCATCGCCGGGACCCATCCGACTCCCGTGAGACCGGTGCCCGCTCCAGCTCACCGCCGAGCAGTCGCCAAGATCCAAGACTCCGGCGCGCAGATCGTGTGGGTGGGAATGGGTACTCCAGCTCAAGACTATTGGATAGCCACCGCCCTTCAAGATATCTCTGCTCCGATGGTAGGGGTCGGTAGCGCTTTCGATCTCTTGTCCGGGAGAACCCGAGCGACTCCGGAATGGATGAAGAAGACGGGCACACAGTGGCTATTCCGGCTGGCTCAGGAGCCGCAGAGGCTTTGGCGGCGTTACCTCGCGTACAACCCCAGATTCGTCGCCCTTCTAGCGCGCCAGATCGTTGACGAGCGGCTCCGCGGCCGTTCCGAATGATCCCTTTTCGCGCGTCCCGATCCAGCGGAGCACGTTTGACAAACCTGGAGCGTCGTACAGTCCGGCCGCATGATTGCGGAGTCCGTAGTCGAGTGTCGAGAGCACGCTGAGAGCCAAAGTCACGAAACAACGCGTGAGGATCTAGCATGAGCATGGGCGAACCGACAGGTAGGATTCGCGAGCTTCGCAGTCGCGCTCAGAGAAAGACGGGCAACCTCTACGACTCCCTGTTCACGCGACGCGTGTCGATCTACGTGACCTCGCTGTTATATCCACTCGGTGTGACGCCAAACGCGGTCAGCCTGATCAATACGGCCCTCGGACTCGCTGCGTGGGCTCTCATTGGCCTCGACGTTCTCCCTCTCGCCGGCGTCCTGCTGATTCACGTCTACGCGGTGCTCGATTCGGTGGACGGCGAACTCGCTCGCCTTACTCGTCGATTCTCTCTCAAAGGCCTGTTTCTGGAGGACCACAGCGCCTATCTCATGATCAGCGGCTACTGGCTCGCGATCGGTCTCTATCTGTGGCGGACTACCGGCACCCTATGGTTTCTGATGGCGTCTGTGGCGCTCGTAACGTTCGCTCGGCACGCGATGCCCGCCGCGCGGCGGGCTTTGATCAAGTCGATCGAGACGGGACGACCGCTGGATGGCGAGGGAAGTGACTTGCCTGCAGCACCAGCGGAGCTTGCCGGCCTCGCCCGATTCGTGTTCATCGACGTGCTGCACCCGACGAACGTTTGGGTCGTAACCACATCCGTGCTGGCCATCGAGCGGCTGTGGGTCGGATCACACATCGGCCTTCTGGCCGTGGCCTCGGCCTATCTGGCGCTCAGCGTCGCCAAGGAGCTCGCTATCCTCTTCCGTTTCTTGACGACCGACTCCCTCGACCGGTGGCTGTCGCATCTGTACTCGAGGGCGTCGGGGATTCCTCAAGGCGAGGTCGACGCGTTCTCGCTCGCCGGAGACTCGCCGCGTGCGGACCACGCCGCGAAATGAGCGACAACCTGCCGACCGAGCCCGGTCGCCGCAGGTGGCCGCTTCGCGTATCCGCGTGTCCACCAGGTTCGGGTGCGTGCCGCCGCGGGACCCGATCTCATGAACCGGCATCAGGGGGGCTTCCCTCGTTCGCAGCCAGCCTCTCCGCCCGCGTCGTATGGGCCGCGGCCCAGGTCGACCGTAGGTGGACTCGTTCTGGCCAAGATCGGTCACGTGCTCCTGTACCGCCGCTCTCAGCTGTCTCCTCGCCCCTTTTCCCATCGACTGGGGGTTCTGATTGTCGGGGGCGGGGTCGGAGCGTTGGCGGCCTTTTCCTTGCTTAGACGAACGGCGCTTTTTCGCGCCACGGGCTCAGGCGTGTGTGTCACCGCTTCCGATCTGGCAAGGTGATAAGGTGAAGCTGTGAACTCTGTGATAGAGGCATATTACCGGACGGGGAAACTGCTTGATTCGAGCGGAGAACCCATGGACCCGGGAATTTCTCCCGTGCCGTACGCGTCGGGCGCGACGCTGTACGAACTGGTCCGAAACGGTCGAATGGATCATACGTTGGAGGTTGGGCTCGGGTTTGGCCTGTCGGCTCAATTCATCTGTCAAGCGCATCAGGACAAAGGAAGCGGCACGCACATCGTGATCGATCCCTTTCAAGACGTGCACTACGACGGAATCGGCTGGCTGAATATCCAACGCTTGGGCTTCGAGGACATGGTGACGTTCGTTCCGGAGCCTTCTCATGCTGCGTTGCCCATGCTTGTCGGCAAGGGTACGCAGCTCGATTTCGCGTTCATCGATGGTCGACACCTGTTCGATTACGCTCTGCTCGATTTCTTCTTCATCGATAAAATGCTCAGGGTTGGCGGCATAGTCGTCTTCGACGACATCTGGTCGCCGGGCATCCGAAAGGTGGTGGCCTTCGTCCTGCGCAACTACGCTTATCATCGCGTGTCCAGACCCTCCGAGCATCACTCCTCCTCAGGAAGGCGGGCTCGCCGAATCGCCAGGCGCCTAGCTCAGCGCCCCTTCCTGGAGCACCTGTCGCTCAAATTGATCGGCGAGAATATCGTCGTCCTGAAGAAGGACGCCGAGGACAGTCGCGACGATTCCTACGTTCCTTTCTGACTGTATCGAGTTTGGACGGCGGGGTTTTGTAGCATGCGGATTCCAGAAGAAGTTGGCGCTGGACTCGCGACCAGGCCGGCCCGCTTGGCTGACGTCGGAGCGCGCGGGGACGATACATGGGCGTCGCCACGGAAGCCGTCGAGGCTACGACACTCGATAGGTGGCTGGAGAAGCTCTACTCGCGAGCGGCCTACTTGCCGCAGCGAGAAGTCTACCCGCTGGGTTGGCGGGTGACAGTCGGTGAATCAGATTAGACAAGACTTGAAGATCTCGTGTCGCAGGTGTGAGTGTTGATGAGTCGGCGGGGCGCGCTCGGCTCATTCATGGCCAGCTTATCGGCCCGAGCAATTCGGGCTCTCGGCCGTGTTGGTGTGCTGCTCGTGGCGGCGCGCCTGTTTCCGATCGACGAGGTGGGCGAGTTCGCTTTCCTGCTCGGCGTCGGTGTGCTAACGGCGGGAATCCTGGATTTCGGGGTTACGAGCTTCATTCAGCGCGAGGTCGGTGCTCTCGGGTTCGAGTCTGCAGCGCTCGAACGGCAAGCATTCACGCTTCGAGTTGTCACTCTACCGTTGGCTGTCTTGTCGGGCTGGTGGATCGCCCGTCTGATCAACCCCGACCTGTTGCTCTCGGGCCTCGGCACCCTCGTGTTCACGGCGGCGCTCGCCCTTGCAGACTTTCTCGCCGCCGTTAGACGAGCTCGCGGAGAGTTCAACCTCGAACCGCTCGAAGTGGCACCAGCGATCTTCGGCGGCATCGCTGCTGGGCTGCTGGCTGGAGGGCTGGGTGGTGGGCTGGCAGAGTTTCAGTGGGCTCTCGCCGCAGGCGCGGTTGCACTCGTTATGCCGCGCGCATTTCGACTTCGCTCGGAACTACGTGGTCGCACGGCCGCACAGATCAGGTCCGGATCGCCATTCAGTCTAGCCTTCAGATGTCGCTCGTTCTGGTTCCTTACCGTTGGTGCCCTCTTCCTGTTTGAGCTGCCTGTCATCTTGCTACGCCTTCTTTCGGATCCAAAGGAGGTGGCTCTCTATGCGATCTCGGCACGTGCAGTCGGCCTGGCCTCACAGCCCTTCCTCGTTCTTGGCGGTACCTTTGTGCCGTCACTGGCTTTTCAGGCCCGGCAGCATCGACTGCACTATCTTAAAAACGTACAACGTCTTAACGCCACTTACCTGGCGGCCGTTCCCGCCGGCCTGGCGGCCGCGGTGATTGGCGGAAGCTTGCTGCTGCGCGGATTCGGAGACGAGTACTTGCAGGCCATGTCGGTCGTCTGGCTTCTTGCGGTGGGTACGCTTATCTACCTCGGAGCGCCTTACGCCGGTCCGTTGCTTGTCGAAGGACTTGAGAGGCGGATCGCCGAGCTAGTTGCGATCGCGGCTGGAATAACGGCCGTCCTGTGCCTCATCTTGGTGCCCGATCTGGGAGCGGTTGGAGCCGGCGTCGCGGCCCTTGTCGGCTTCGCTGTCGGCAAGGCGGGGCACGTTCTCCTCTATCGTTCCGCTCGCCTGCCCCTATTCGAGCCGCTGATCCTGGCTGTCGCGGCCGGACTTGGGCTATGGGGAGCTGCGGCTTTCGGGTCGCCGTTTCCATTGGATTGGGGACTTCTTCTCCTTGGTGGTGGAGTTGGCGGAGCCTTGGCGGTCGTGCTACTACAACGTACGGCGCTCTTCCACATCGACGGGTCTGTGGAAGATCAGCCCGCATCAGAACCACGAATCGAATGAGTGCACTGTCAGGAGGCGCTCTACTTCTTCACAGGGCGAAGACGGCCGCGAAGAGAGTGTCGCTGCGTCGGGCGCCGTGGGTCTATTGGCTGTGGCTAGACTATCGGCACGGAGAGAGTTTCGAACCGGAGACGCGGCTCCTACGCCATCTGTGTCGACGCGACCGGGCCGCTGTCGATGTCGGCGCCAACTATGGGGTCTACACCCACTTTCTATTAGCACATGCAGAAACGGTCCACGCCTTCGAGCCGCTTCCGGAGATGGCTTCGATCCTTCGGCAGGCATTCCGGAGCCATTCCGGGCGCGTCTTCATCCACGAAGTCGCCCTTTCGGATGAATCTGGCTTCGCAGCCCTGAAATCTCCTAAAGACCTACCTGGCCGTTCGACCATCGATCCGCACAACACGCTCATGACCGATATCGATGCATCGACGCCAATTCGATGCTACCGCGTGGTTCGGCGGCGCCTGGACGGCTTCACCCTTCCTGCAGTGGGCTTCATCAAAGTGGATGTGGAAGGCCACGAGCTTGAAGTCCTTCGAGGCGCAGAAGGCGTCTTGCTCCGTGATCAGCCCTCTTTGCTCATCGAGGTGGAGGAGCGTCATCGCGCCGGTTCAGTGGAGGAGAGCGTTAGGTTCCTCACGCACATGGGCTACGCCGGATTTTTTTTGCAGCGAGGAAGGTTGCTTCCGATGGAGCACTTCGAGCTAGGGAAGCATCAAAACCCGGCTTCGCCAGAAACGTACGTCCGCAATTTCATCTTTGTGCACAGCGACCGGTTCGGCGACATCGAGAAGTTGGTCTAAGACGACATGTGGATTCCGCGTGCAGTCGAGGTCGAGTTGTCATCCCAGCCGGTGCGCATGGCCGATGTCGGGGCTCGCGGCGGCTGGCAGCGGAAGTGGCGTGAAGTCTCACCGCACATGCAGTTCGTGGGGTTCGAGCCGGAAGCGGCGGAGTTCGAGCGGCTTACTGCGGCGGCCGCTGTCAACGAAGTGTTCTCTAACAAAGCCCTGTTTTCGCAACCGGGCGAGATGACGCTGTACCACACCAGAGAACCGGCCACGACGTCGGTTTATCCGCCGAACCGCGATCTGATCAGGCAGCTCGCTCCGGATGACGTAATGCTCGATGTGGTGGCAAAGGAGACGATCGAGGCCACGACGCTGGATCATGCCCTCCGTGACATCGAGGTGGGCGAGCTCGATTTTCTCAAGCTCGATACCCAGGGTAGTGAGCTCGACATACTCCGGGGCGCAGAGAATGTTATCAGGGGCGGGCTGTTCGGCATCGAGATCGAAGTGGAGTTCGCCCCGATCTATATCGGGCAACCGCTCTTCCCCGATGTATGGAGCTTTCTCGACAAGAAGGGTTTCGCGTTTGTCGATTTCCCGGAGGTCGTGAGCTGCTCCGATTTCCGCTTCAGCCGCCGAGGCCTCTCTGGCTATGCAAATGCGACGGAGCTTCTCACGGCCTGGGCGGGAAAGATGAAGGCTCCGCGGGGGCCTTGGCGCGGCGCCAAGCAGCTGCTCTACGCAGATGCCATCTTCTTCCGAGAGACCGACGTCTACTTGGACGTGCCCGATGAGGAGGCCCGGCGCCGGGTAACGGTCGGTGTGTTCATTTGTTGCGTTCTTAGATACTACGAGTTCGGCCTCCGTCTGATTGACCGGGCCACCGGACTCAACAAGATCGATGCCGGGCTTGCCCGGGATCTGGAGGCCATGACTCTGCGGGCAGCGCGATCGTGGTCCGGACTGCGTGGCGATTTGGTGCGAGGCCTGAGGCGCCTGGCGCGCCGCCTGAGTCATCCGGGACGCTAGTCAGCCGGCTGCCTCCCCCGTACCGCGCCTTCGACTAAGCTCCCTTGCGGCGTTGACCGCCATCTCGGGCGTGTCGACATCTTGCCACCAACGTTCTTCGATCTCCATGGCCAGGAAAGATCCGCTGCGGATAAGCTGCCGCAGGCCGTCGGAGAGCGAGGGCGGTCGGGTGAGGGCTGCCTGCTCCAAAGCGTCGAAGATGGCGGGCGTGCAACGGAACAGCCCGCAGTCTACAGCATCGAAATCGTCGATCGTCTTGCCAATACTCACGATCCGGTCCCCGTCCCGGCGAACCTTCGTCGCATCCTCCAGATCGATCACCGCATCGACGCGGGCGTCTACGGCGAGCGTGACATCGCCGCTCCACGAGCCTGCAGCTAGATCGGCGAGGATGCTGGAATCGAAAAGGTGATCGGCCATCAGGAGGAGGAAGTCACCGTCCACCACGCGCGCGCTGGCAGCGACCGAGAGCCCGTTGGGTAGCGCCCACTCGGGGTTGTAGACCTCCACGGTGTCGAGCATGGGCCACCGATCCATCTCGGCGCGCACCGCCTCGGCCCGGTATCCCGTTACGATGAAGGCTCGCTCGACCCCCGCCTCCGCGCAGGCGCAGAGTGAATGCCCGAGGAGACTGCTCCCGCCAACTTCGAGGAGCGGCTTGGAGAACTCCTCTGGATTCTGGTCGTTCGCGGCGAGCCGGCTTCCCCTGCCCGCGGCGAGGATCACTGCCTGCGTAATCATTGGAGGTCTTCCGTTGCTCTGGTCCCGCAGGGCTCTTACGCTTGGATTCCGGCTCGTTACCCGGCGGCAAGACGTCGGAAAGCCGTAAGACCGGTGTTCTTTCGGGGTTGCAGCAACTTTCGGACCTCACGGGCCAGGGCGAAAGACCGCTTCCAGCCCGGGTACCAAACTTGCGCCCCGCGCGTTGCTGGCGAAGGCGATTGCCGGAACCCAACGTTTCCTTACCGTCTCCGCCCGGGAGCGGCTGATTGCTGACGGACTTCATCTGGCGCTGCGGAGGTTGGGCACGAACGTTTGGCGCACACACACAAGCGCGCGAGAGCAACTGGCTTGAAGACGCAAGCGACGGGCGATTCCGGCACGAATCAGCTTCCCGGCCACATCCTGCAGGAGTCTCCAGACGTTGATGTAGGCCTTTACTGGTGGACGAGGTCCGCTCGCGTTGCCGTGTTCATCCTCTCGGACCTTCTCGCGCTGTTCCTATCCGCAGCGTTTGCCTACCTCCTGTGGGCACTGCCGGTTCGAAACATGGGACCGGACCTGTACCTGCAGCTATGGCCGGCGATGGGTTTGTTCATCGCGGGTTGGGCACACGCAGGGCTTTACCCCGGTCTTGGACTGGGCCCCGTCGAAAGCATCAGACGGTTGTCCATCGTAACGGTGTTCGCGTTCGTCTTGCTCGCAACCCTGAGCTTCGCCCTGAAGCTGCCCCACCAGTACTCCCGCATGACGTTCTTCATCGCGTTCCTGTTGGCGCTGGCTCTCGTGCCGACCCTTCGATATCTGACGCTCGGCATCGTCGGTCGGCGGGGTTGGTGGCGAGAGCCGGTCGTCCTGATCGGAAACGGCGGGTTCATTCGCCGCACGATATCGACACTGCGGGAATCCCCCAAGCTGGGATACCGTCCTCTCGGCATCCTGCGAGCGGGATCGGCCGGAGATGCAGGCTCCGTCGACGGGATACCGGTGCTCGGAGATCTCGGCCGGTCCGAGGAGATCCGCCGGGCTGGCGTGCGCGTCGCGCTCGTGAACGCGAGCACCTTCAGCGACATGTCATCCCTGGATGAACTGCAGCGCCACTTCAACCGGCTGCTGCTCATTCAAGACTACGAGGCGCTTCCCGTCGAGGGAGTACAGATTCGAAATCTCGGAGGCGTCGTCGGCGTCGAGTACTCGAACAATCTCCTGCAACCACAGAACAGGCTGATCAAGCGCCTCCTAGATGTCGGCCTGGCGTCGGTGGGCCTCGTGTTCTCTCTCCCGATCATCGGCATCTGCACCCTGTGGATCCGTGTGAAGGACGGCCCACCGGTGTTCTTCTATCAGGGCCGAGCAGGGCTTCGCGGACGACGCTTTACGCTTCAGAAGCTCCGCACCATGCAGCTGAACGCTCATGCGGAGCTCGAGACCCACCTTGAGGCTGATCCCGTCCTGCGGGTGGAATGGGAACGCGGGTTCAAGCTGCAGTCGGACCCGCGGGTCATCCCCGGAGTGGGAGCGTTCCTTCGCCGCTGGAGCCTGGATGAGCTGCCTCAGCTGTGGAGTGTGCTCCGGGGTGACATGAGCTTGGTCGGACCGCGCCCGTTCCCGGACTATCACCTGGAGCGGTTCTCGCCAGGCCCGCGTGCGCTCAGGCACCTGGTCCGGCCGGGAATCACCGGGCTCTGGCAGGTCACGCTTCGGGGAGACAGCGACGTCAGGGGTCAGGAAGCTTCGGATCACTACTATATCCGGAACTGGTCCGTGTGGCTGGACCTGTACATCCTCGTCAAGACCTTCTCGGCCGTGATCAGCGGTCGAGGAGCCTACTGATTCGATCCCGTCGGGCGGCCGGGACCTACCCCGTCGACTCTTGAGCTTGCGGCGACTCCCTCCGGGTCATCTCGCCTTCGCTCTGCTCCTGGCAGGGCTGTTGGTCGCCCACGTGATCGCGGTCTTCACCGAGAACATCAACTGGGACGAGTTCGCGCTACTGTCCCGCGCGGCCGACACTCTCAGAACGGGCCAGCTAAGCGCGGGAGGGCGACCCGGGCTCGGAGCGCTCATCCTCATCCCGTTCGTCGATGGTTGTTCGGACTCGATCGCGGCCATCCGTTCCGCACGCCTGCTCTGGGTCGGATTCACAGTGGCCCTCGTTTGGGGCTTCTGGACACTTCTGGCGCGTGGCCTCGAGACGGAGGAACGCTCCGCACGCGCCGCCGCGCTCGGGGTCGCTCTCCTGGTTCTCGTTCCGGCGTTTCTCAGGTTCTCAATCCAAGTCCGAACTGACCAGCCGGCGATCGCGCTCGGCCTGTGGGGCGGCGTCGCGCTCCTGGCCTCTCGGCGGAGATCTTCGTGGGCCCTCCTCGCGGGCATCCTCTTCGGTATCGGCTACCTGTTCAGCCAGAAGGTGGTCTACGTGGCGGCGCTGGCCGGCTTGCTTGTCGTAGGCGACCTGTTCCTGAGACGAGAACTGCGTGTCGAGCGCGAGCTCGCCAGAGCCGGACTTTGTCTGCTCAGCGGAACCGCCATCCTGGAGCTCTACCGGGCGATTCTTCCTGCCTTCGTCGAACCCGTCGCCGTGCAGTCCGTCTCCGCGGGCCTGGGCGCCTTCGGCTTCTATCGCGCGGACTTCGGTTACGCGTTCTACGTTCGGATGCTGCCCACATTGATACCGCAACTCATCTTGATGGCGCTGCTGCTTAACGCGACGGGCAAGATGCTTCGGAATGAAGATGGGCAGCGGCGCCTCTTGCTCCTCGCTTGGGCTATCCTGGCTCTCGGCATCGTCGTCGGACTCTTCCACGCCGGGGCTTTTCCATACTTCTGGATGACGCTGGGCCAATCGCGACCGCCTCGTCGTCCTCGGCTTCATCTGGGTTTTTCTGGCCGCACAGTCGACGATCACAGCAGCCGTGCTTCTCAAGGATTCCCAGCACGGACAACAAGAGAGCCTGGCGTTCATCGAGCGCAACTTCACGAGCGACCAAGAGGGATTCCACCCGGAGCGCGCCCTCTTTTGCCGGGATACCGAGAATCCCCTCCCCGTCATGTTTGGTCAGACGATTGGAGCCCACTACTGGGGCCCCGATAGAGAGGCCAACGGTTCCCGCTTGATCGGAGAGTTTCGGCAAAGGCCCGTGGCGTTCATCCTGGACAGCTTCCGCCTTCGCCGCTTCCCGCCAGAGATCACTGCCTTCTGGCAGACGAACTACCGGCTCTACTACGAGTCGGTCTGGCTACCGGCTTTGACTGTGGACGGACGGGAGGGCGCGCGTCGCGAGCTCGCTGTCCTGGTGCCAGGCACGTACCGGCTGCAACAGCCGGAACACCCGACTGCACCCTCCATCCGCCTCGACGGGCAGGCGGTCGAGTCCGGGGGCCTCATCGATCTGGAGGCAGGCACGTACAGTTTGGAGCTACTGCGGGACCTCAAGGGGAGCACCCTCCTGTTCGTCGTGGATGATCCGCCCAAACCGACTACCCGGCCGTTCTACAAACCGCACGAAGTCATCGGGTTTCGGTGGTAGCTCCGAGCGTATTCGAGACTTCGGTGGTCGGGCAGGAGGCACAGCCCGCGGGTGGATCCCTGGACCAGGTGCTCGCAGCCGTACGCGAGCATCGTGCGCTCGCGAGCATCGTGCTGGCATACGTCGCGGTGTGCTACGTGCTGCGCCTGATCTTCGGCCACGAGGCTCTGGCACCGATCGGCCTGAGCACGCTTAGAATCTGGCTGACCTACACGCTGATCGCGCTCAGCTTCCCGACGGCGTACCACCTCATCAGGTTCCATCTGCACCATTCCCGCGAGCCGGCTGGAGCCCGAGGCACGGGACGCGGCGGTCTGGTTGCGCAGTGGATGCAATACCGCCGGCAGCATTTCTCGGTGTTTCGGATCGCGGGGGTCATCGTGGCCTGCGCGATCCTGAGCATCTTCATGACCACGTTTCTCGCCTACAAGAGGGCGATTCCCGTCTTTCACCCGTTCGCGTGGGACCTCGCCTTCATGCGGGCCGACGGTGCGGTGCACCTGGGGACCCACCCGTGGGAGCTTCTGCAGCCTCTGTTCGGCAGTGCCTCGGTCACGGTGATCATCGACTGGGTATACGTTCTCTGGTTAAGGACCATTCCGCTCGTGATTGCCTGGCAGGTGTGGAATCGCGACCGAGCGCTCCGAACCCAATTCCTTCTCGCCTACGCCATCTCATCGATCCTGCTCGGCACCGTGTTGGCTACATGGCTCTCATCCGCAGGTCCCTGCTACTACGGGGAGGTCGTCGGGCAACCGGACCCGTACGTAGGCCTGTTCGCTTTCCTAGCCGACGTGAGCACCTCACACCCCCTCAACGCCCTGAGGCTCCAGGACCTGCTCTGGGCCGGCTACATGGGCGAGGGCAAGTTCTACGGCATTTCGGCGATGCCCAGCATGCATGTGGCGCTGCCCGTCCTCTATGTCTTGGCCGGCTTCCGCACCCACCGCTGGCTGGGCTGGGCCTTCGTCCTCTACCTGCTCGCGATCCTGATCGGTTCGGTTCACCTCGGCTGGCACTACGCGATAGATGGCTACGTGAGCATACCGGCCGTGTGGGTCGTCTGGATGGCGGTCGGACGCTCCCTAGCTGGCAAGTCCGCCGTGGAAGTGAATCCGCCGGCAGCGCGAGGGATCGTAGCCTCAAGGCCTTCAGGCGTCTCCAGCGAAGAGTAGCGAAACCATACCTCGGGGCCTCGAGCGCGAGCGGTCGCATGCGCTTTGCCACCCTGCGCAACGATCACTGGCCGGCCAGATGGCTGTGGATCGGCCCCTGAAGCGCTATTCGGAGGACAGGCCCGAGGGTGAGCACGCCGGCTAGCTACTTCGAAGTGCAACGCCCCGGCGCATCGTGCAAAGCCGGGAGCTGGAACCAGATCCGTTCGAGCGTGGTGGAAAACGCCCCGCTCCTCGCGGTCGTGGGAACGTACATCGTCACGTGCCTCGCCGTTCGGGCCGCGACCGGGCACCCCGACCTGGCGCCCCTCAACGACTCGACCGTGGCCGTCGGGTGGCGCTATCTGTTCGTCGCGGCCTCTCTCCCGCTCGGATATCATCTGATCCACTTCGTTCTGACGCGGCTGCGAAGTACCGATGATCCGCGACGCGCTTCGCTGATCGAGGAGTGGACGGAATACCGGAGCCGGCATTTCAGCATCCACCGGGCGCTGGGGCTGCTCATCGCCTGCCTCTCGCTCGCCGCGCTTCTCAGCACCTTCTGGGCGTTCAAGAAGGTGTTGCCCGCGTTCAGTCCCTTCGTCTGGGACCCGCCCATGATGAGGTTGGACCGCGCGCTGCACTTCGGGGCCGATCCGTGGGCGCTGCTGCAGCCGCTCCTCGGCCACCCGGCCGTCACGTTCGTGCTGGACCGACTCTATTACCTCTGGTTCATCTTCATTCCGTTGATGATCGCGTGGATGGGCTGGACGCGTGACCGGCAACTGCGAATGCAGTTCCTCCTGACCTACGCCCTCTGCTGGATACT
>JBDHFW010000040.1:0-16647 GCA_039590175.1 Gemmatimonadota bacterium
GCCGACGATGATGCCGAGCAGTCCGCCGACCAGGCAGAGAACGAGCGCCTCCAAAAGGAACTGCATCAGGACGTTTCGCCGCGTCGCCCCCATCGCCTTGCGGACGCCGATCTCGCGCGTGCGCTCGGTGACGGAGACGAGCATGATGTTCATGATCCCGATTCCGCCGACCAGCAGGCTCACGGCGGCGATGCCGGCCAGCAGGAAGGAAAAGGTCCGGGTCGTCTCCTCCCGCGTGCTCATGAGCTCCGCGCGGTCCTGGATCCAGAAGTCGTTCTCATCTCCAACGCGAAGGCGGTGCTGGCGCCGCACGATCTCCTCGATCTGGCCCATCGCGAAGGACATGGATGTGCCGTCGGCTACCTCGACGTTGAAGGACGAGAGGCGATCGGTGCCCATCAGGCGGAAGCGCGCCGTCTCGAGCGGCACGTATATCTGCTCGTCGTAGTTGAACCAGCTGAAGCTGCCCTTCTCCTCCAGCACACCCGCGACCTCGAACGTGATGTTGCGGATCCGGATCTGCTGTCCGACGAGCTGCTCGGCGCTCGAGCCGAGGGTCGCGGGGATCGCTCCGCCGAGGACCGCGACCCGGCGACGTCCCTCGTTCTCCTGGTCATCGAAGAAACGGCCCAGCGCGACCGCGTACCCGTTGATCTCCGGGTACTGAGGGCTCGTACCGACCACGCGCAGGTTCGCGTTCGTGGAGCCGGACTCCACCTGAAGGTTGGAGCGCATCTCGGGTGCGGTCCCCACCACCGAAGGCGCACCCATGAGGACGGCTTCCGCGTCCTCGGGCGTAAGCTCCGCCGTGGCCCCCGACCTCACCCCGTGAAACCAGAGCTGACCCGGCCTTACCGTGAGGACGTTGGTGCCCAGGCTGGAGATCTGCTCCTGCACGGCCCGTTGGGCTCCCTCGCCGAGCGCGACCATGGCGATCACGGCGGACACTCCGATTACGATGCCCAGCATCGTCAGCAGGGAACGGAGCTTGTGGGCGCGGATCGCTTGCAGCGCGACGCGCATGGTCTCGAGAATGAGCATCGAAAGGAGCCTCCTACCTAGCCGACTGTCGTTCAGTTGCGCTGGACGCCAGGCACGCCGGAGCGCGAGCGAATTCGTTGGAGCAGCTCCTGCTGCTGAACCAGGGATAGCGGCACCTCCAGAACCTCATCGCCTTCCCTGAGACCGGCCAATACCTCCGTGTACTCCCAGCTGCTGAGTCCGATCGTCACCGGCTTCAGGGTCAGCACGCCGGCATCATCTTCCACGAACACGAACGCCGGTCGCGGCCGCGTCGGATTGGCGCGATCGGCCTGCTCCTGCTGCTCTCTGGCCGTCCGCATCAGCTGGAAGATCCGTTGCCGCTGTCCCGGATCCAGGTTCTGGACGTAGCTCCGGCGCTCCTCCTGCGACAACGATCGCAGTTCTTCCAGGACCACATCGTCGCCCTCCGGTTCGTCGCCGCGCTCCGTCCCATCCGTTGGCTCCTCACTCGCGACCTCGACTCTCTGCTCGAGGAGCGACGGGTCCAGTCCCAACGCCTCCACGAGCTGACGAGCCTCCTCCGGCGTCTTCACGCCGCCGTTGTCGAGCGTGAGCGCCTCCTCCCGACGTCCGATGACGATCTCGACGTCCGAGTTCATGCCCGGCCGGAGCAGGCTCTCATCGTTTACGATCCGGGTTAGCACGGCGAACATCGTCACGCTCTGATCTACGACCGCTTGCGGCTCGACCTTGAGCACCGTTCCTCGGAACGTTCGGTCCGGGTAGGCTTCGACCGTGATCTCCGCGGGCAGGTTCGTCTCTATGCTCCCGATGTCCGTCTCGTCCACCATCGTACGGACCTGAACCTCCGAGAGGTCGGCCATGCGCATGAGGAGCGTGCCGCCGGTGACCTCGCGCGTCGAGGTCACGATCTGGCCCGCTTCGATCTCGCGCTCCACCACCGTGCCGTCTATGGGAGACCGTACCACCACGTCGTTGAGCCTGTCCGACGCGAGCTCCAGGTTCGCCTCGCCTCGGACGAGACCCGCCCGCGCGTTGGCGTGCTCGAGCAGCTGGTTCTCGAGCTCCTCGGCGGTCACGATGGAGGAGTCGTGGAGCGCCTGCGATCGCGCCAGTCGCCGCTCGGCGATCTGCAAGCGGGCACGGGCGACTTCGAGGTCCGCCTCCGCCTGGTCGAACTCGTTCCGCACGTCACGCGGATCGATGCGCACCAGAAGTTGCCCTTGCCGGGCGAGATCACCGAGCTCGACCGCGAGCTCCAGGATCTCGCCGGAAGCCTGGGACTTCACATCGATGATTCTTATGGGCTCGATCGTTCCGGTCGCCACCACGCTCGACACGAGGCTGCGCACTTCGGCGACCGCGGTCTCGAACTCCGGAACGGATTCACTGGCGGGGCTCTGGCCACAGGCGGCGGCGAAAACCCCACTGATCACGAGGGGAATCGGGTTGGGAAACGAGGCGCTTCTATGCATGGCCGGGGATAGTACCACGTCTTGGGAAAGAGGTTCAACCGGAGAGACCGTCTCCGGGCCCATCCCTACTTAGACAGCGACTCGTCCCTCGCCGTTCCCTCCGCGCCTCCGACCGTCCACGATCCGTGGATCGACGGACGAAAAAGCCAGCTACTGGGCGTTCGCTTCCAGTTCCTGCAACCGGTGGCCGAGGAGAGATTCCAAGGAGGCGACGCCGAGCTGGTACTCGAAGCGGCGGCGGATCAGGTCCACCTCGGCCTGAGAGAGCGCGATCTGGGCCGTCTGGAGGTCCAGGATGGTCGCGAGTCCGAGTCGGTAGCGCTCCGAGCTGACTCGAAGGTCCTCGCGGCTGAGTTCCACGCTCTGCTCCGCCAGCTCGGCGGAGGCGGTGGCCACCTGGATCGTGTTGTAGGCGGCGTCCAGGTCCACGATGAGCTGCAGCTCGGCGCCCCTCTGCTCCGAGACGGCGGCGTCGGCGGCGGCCTGAGCCCGATACACGTTCGTCTCGCGGTTGAAGCCGTTGAACAGGGGGTAGGATCCGGTCAGGGCGATGCTCCAGCTGCGGCTCTGGGGTGGGAACTCGGTGTTCGCCCAGGCCCACCCGCCGGAGAAGTTGAGGTTTGGCAGATAGGCTGATTTCGCCGTCGATACGCGAGACGCCGCGGCTTCCGCCGCCGCTTCGGCACTCACCACCGAGGGGGCGGTCCGGAGTCCGATCCTGTAAGCGTCATCCCGGCTCAGCCCGAGCGGATCGGCCGCAAGCGTTTCCTCGGGCGACGGCGCCACCCTCCCGTCGAGGCCGACTGTACGTCCGAGCTGGAACGTGGCGGCTCGAAACTCGTTTTCGGCGTTGATGAGAGCGATCTTGGCGTTGTTCAGGTCCACCTGCGACCGGAGGACGTCCGATCGCGTTGATCGGCCGAGCTCGAGCTGCTGGGTGACGAACTCCAGCTGAAGCTCCTGACGCTCGACCCGGTCCTCCTCCACGGCGACGAGATCGCGGAAGGCGAGCGCGTCGTAGTACGCCTGCTTGACGGCCAGGAGCAGCGAGAACTCGTCCTGCCGGAATCTCGCCTGCTGAGCGCTCAGATCCAGCTGGGCGCTGTTCAGCTGGGTAAACTTCCTGAAGCCCTCGAACAGGTTGTAGCGTCCCGTGAGCTGGAAGAAGTAGCTGGTCGCAACGATCGCCTGCCCCGTCTGATCCAGGCGACCCGTGCTCGAGTTCGTGTAACCGAAGCCCGCGTCGAAAGTTGGGAGGAAGTTTCCCCACGCGTCGAGCCGGTTGTACTCGGCGACGTCCACGTTCGCCTCGGCGACCCGGAGCTCCGGGTTGAGGGCGCGCGCTATCCTGACGGCCTGGTCGAGAGTCACCAGACGCACCGAATCCGACCCCACGACCGTCACATCCCTATCCTGGCCCGACGCCGGAACGGCCGAAGCCAGAGACACGGCCGCAAACACGGCGGCCACGAACCACTCGCGTTTCATCTCTTCCTCTCCCTCGACTCTCTGACGGACCTGCCCGGCGGGTTGCCAGCTTCCCGCTCCTTGGACACCCGGTTCGGGGGCCGGCTCCCTTCTCGGTCTCCCGGAATGCTGGACGATGCGGCCCCGTCGTGCAAACGTTGCGTTAACGTTTAGCCGTCCTGCGCCGTCCAACGAGTGACGGGCCCGTGGGTACGCTGGCGGCCCGCGGAACCGTACAGGTCTTTCTAATGGCTGCGACAGATGCTAGACGAGCGACAAGCGGTCGAGCAAGCACGCCGCGGCCACGAGGCGGCCTGGCGGTATCTTTACGAGGGCCATGCGGGTTTTGTTTTCCGTCTGGCGGTGCGCACGACCGGGGATAGGGCAGCGGCGTTGGATGTGGTGCAGGAGACGTTCGTGAGGGCGGCGGCCGGCATCGGCCGCTTTCGGGGCGAGTCGAGCTTTCGGAGCTGGCTCGCCAGGATCGCCATCAACGAGACCACCAACTGGGTCCGCCGGCGAGTGCGGCGCCGGGAGCTGGCGATCGAGAGGGCCGATCACGTCGCAGCGGGTAACCGGCCCGATGAGGGGGCGGCGCGTAGCGACATGGTCGAGCGCGCCCTGGCCTTCGCGCGCACGCTTCCCCCCCAGCAGCGAGATGCGTTGATCCTCCGCACGACCGAAGGGTTAACGTACGGTGAGATCGCCACGGCGCTGCGAACGAGCGAGGGATCGGTGAGGGTGAGCTACCACCACGCCATCCGTAAGCTGAGGGAGCATTTCGGAGTGGAACCCGCGGCCGAGAGCCGCGGCCCCGAGCACGACGAGGAGTGCAATGAGCTTGGAGGATCGGAGCGTTAACGAGCTCCACGCGACAGACCGGCTGCCGGAGTACGTGAGGAGCCGGCTTTCCGACGACGAGCGGGCGGACGTCGAGGCCCACCTCGCAACGTGCCCGGCGTGCGGGGAGGAGCTTCAGATCCTGGAGGCACTGCTGGCGGCGCCCGAGCCCCGCCTGGAGCCCTCCGAGGCGGAGCGCCTCTACACGCCTCTTCCGCCGCCCGGCCGGACGGCGTGGAGGGTCGGCGCGTGGCGCGCTGCGGCGGGCATCGCGGTCGTGCTCACGAGCTATGCGGTCTGGCTCGCGAGCCGAACAGACGGAGAAGTCGACGGCACGTGGTCCGCTGACGAGGCGCTCGCCGGCTGGGAAACAGATCTCGCCGAGCTGCATCCGGGCGAGATGGATCTGCGAGCCGCGCTCGGGGGGGTCGGTGGGCCGGCCTGGTTGGAGCTCGAGGGCGAGGACTTGAACGATCTGGACGGATTGGACGGGCCGTCCGAGGAGCTAGAGCTGTGATTCGGTTTCGCTGCGTCGCTTTCCGCGTCCTGGCGGCCTGTCTGGTCCTGGGCGGCTTGCCGGTAGAGGCCGGGCGCGCGCTCGCCCAGGAGGCCGGCCAGGGAGCCAATGCGGCCGAGCTGACGGATCGCTTCTCCGATCGCGTCGCTCAGGCGCTCCATCTCGATGAGAGCCGCGCCGAGCGGCTGAGGTCGACGCTCCAGAGAAGCCGGGAGGAGCGGCAGGATCTCGCGGCGCGTCGCCGCTCCCTCTTCAGCGAGCTCGCCGAGGTGGCCCGAGGCGACCGGGTGGACCAGGAGCGGGTGGCGCAGCTGCTGGACGAGGTGCTGCGAACGCAGGTTCAGGAGGCCGAGATCAACGTCGACGAGCAGCGCCGGCTCTCCGAGTTCATGGCGCCGCTGGAGCGGGCGCGGTTCCTGTGGCTCAGGCAGCGTTTCCTTCAGCAAGCGCGACAGCGTGGCCAGGACCTTCGCCGAAACAACCAGATCCCCCGGGACCGCCGGCCGCCTCCCGCTGCCGAGCAGCGGACGGTTCCCGACAGGACACCGCCCCGGCCATAGGCGGGAGCGCGCAGCCGATCGCCCGAGACCCTTCGCTGCCGCCGCTCGGAGCTCACGTCTCGACGGCGGGTGGGCTCCAGCGGGCGCCCTCTCGTGCCGGGCGACTTGGAGCCGACGCCCTTCAGCTGTTCACCAAGTCACCACAGCAGTGGGCGGAGCGCGTCCTGAGGGCGGACGCCATCCTCGAGTTCGGCCGCGCGCGCCGCGAGGCCAGGATCGTCGTGGCCGCCTCTCACGACAGCTATCTGATCAATCTCGCGACGCCGGACCGGCTCCTGCGGGACAAGTCGGTGCGCGCTTTCCGAGCTGAGCTCGAGCGCTGCGAGCGATTGGGCCTCGAGTTCCTCGTTACGCACCCCGGCAACGCCACCGCCGGAGGTCGCAAATCCGCGCTGCGGCAAAACGCGGAGCTGATCGGGCAGGTGGTGCAGGACGTGTCCGGCCGGACCCGCGTGCTCCTCGAGACGACTGCCGGGAGCGGCTCGTCGCTCGGCTGCCGCTTCGAGGAGATCGCTGCGCTGATCGACGGCCAGCCGCCGGAGGTGCGAGAGCGGCTCGGCGTATGCTTCGACACGGCACACGTATTCGCAGCCGGCTACGATCTCCGAGGTGAGTACGACGCCGTCGTGGAGAGCTTCGATGAAGTGATCGGCCTCGGCCGCCTGGAGCTGATCCACTGCAACGACTCGCGCGGCGCACTGGGGAGCCGCCGTGACCGGCACGCCGACATCGGCGATGGTGAGCTGGGAGAGGGGGTATTCCGCGACCTGATGCAGGATCCCCGTCTCCGCTCGGTTCCGCGAGTGCTGGAGACGCCGAAGGGTGAGGATCCAGTCGCGGCCGACCGACGCAACCTGGCGACACTCCGGCGGCTCGCCGGATCTTGAGCTCTCTGCGCCGCGATGCTGCGCCCGCTTCCCTCTCCGGCTTGTTCTCCCGCGACCCGACCTTCATCTTCCTCGAACTGATCGATGGAGGTCACAAGGAGAACTCCGATGTCCGAAGACGCCCAACTCTCTGCGCTCCCTGAAACCGCTCTGCCGGAAGGCGGAATGCGGATGGCGGCCGAGACCCTCGTCACCGAGCGATTGCGCGCCCTGAGACGTGCCTTGGGCCGTAACGTCGGGCCGCGTGATGTCGTCGTTCGCGGAACGAGTCCGGCGTCGCGGAAGCACCTGTTCGAGGAGGCGTGCGAGCTATACTGGAACGAGCTGAGCTGGGAGGAGACCACCGACGAGGAGATGATCGGTGATCGCGAGCTCACAGAGATGGTCTTTCCTGGCCTTCTCGCCTTCATAGACGCGCTCCTGCCAAGCGGCGAGAGCGGCGAGCCCGACCGGAAGCGCGAGCACCGGGACGTCGCGCACGATTTCCTGCTCTGGCTCGCGGCGCGGCTCGTCGGCCTTCGCAATGCCAAGATCTCGGGTAACGGTCACCACTCGCGCATCCGTCGCGAGCTGCAGGTCACGGATGAGATGATCGATTTGATCGCCTATCGTCTCTACTCCTTGACCTCCGATGAGATCGAGGAGATCCAGATCCTCTGACTCCTCGGCGCACCGACGCAGACACCAACAAAACCGAGCGTGCCGAAACGTGAAGTCGATTGTTTGCATCAAGCGTGTACCCGACAGCGAAGCCCGAATCCGGGTCGCCGGAGACGGCATGGGCATCGATCCGGCCGGTGTGAAGTACGTCATGAATCCGTACGACGAGATTGCCCTCGAGGAGGCGATCCGACTCAAGGAGGAAGCGGGCGACGGCCTCGTGACGGTACTCTCGGTAGGGCCCGAAGAGTCGAAGGAGATCCTGCGCACCGCCCTCGCCATGGGAGCGGACGAAGCCGTGCTGCTCGCCTCGCCGGAATCGGCGGACGGGCTCGTGATCGCGCGGGCTCTGGCGGAGGAGATCGGCGACCGGGAGTACGACCTGATCCTCTTCGGCAAGCAGGCGATCGACGATGACAACATGCAGGTCCCGGCCATGGTCGCGGAGCTGATGGGGTTGCCGTGCGCCAGCGTCGTGGTGGAACTCCAGATCGACGGGCGGCATGTGGTGGCACACCGGGAGATCGAGGGCGGGCACGAGATCGTCGAGTTCGACCTCCCGGCGGTCGTCGGTGCCCAAAAGGGGCTGAACGAGCCGCGGTATCCCAGCTTGAAGGGCATCATGGCTGCAAAGAAGAAGCCCCTCGAGGTGAAGGAAATCGGCTTTGCCGAGCCCAAGGTCCGGATCGTGGCGCTGCAGGAGCCGCCACCGAGGGCCGGGGGGGAGATCGTCGGCGAAGGCCCGGAAGCGGTGCCGGAGTTGGTGCGCCGACTCCGCGATCGGGCACTCATCTGAGATCGGGTTCCAGTTAGGGTGATATAGGATGGCAAGAGTACTCGTTTACGCCGAAACTCGGGACGGCGAGCTCCGCCCGGTGGCTTCCGAGGCGGTGACGGCGGGGGGCGATCTGGCCGAGCAGCTCGGCGGATCGGTGGACGTCTTCCTGCTCGGTCCGCCCGGAATGGCGCAGCGGGCCGCCGACCTGGGGCGATACGGGGCCGATCGAATCTTTGTGGCCGAAGATCCAGCGTTCTCCAGCTACGCGGCGGACGCTGCGGTGCGATTCTGCGAGGATCTGGTCGGTCGGGAGGCTTACGACGCCGTGGTCTTGCCCGCCTCGGCCCAGGGCAAGGACCTCGCCCCGAGGACGGCCGCGAGGCTTGACCGCGGGCTGGCGACGGAAGTGGTCTCGGTGGGCGTCGACGACGGTCGGCCGGTGGCGATCCGACCGATGTTCGCCGGCAAGGCGATCGCCACCGTCGCGTTCTCGGAGCTGCCGGCCTTGATCAGCGTTCGTCCGAACGTCTTTCGGCCCAAGGAGCGTCCCGGCGCCGGGTCTGTCGAGGTCGTGGAGATCGCCAGTGAGCCCGCGTCTCAGCGCGTAACGGGGATCGAGACCGGGGATCGGGAAGCCCTGGATGTATCCGAAGCGAACATCGTTATCTCCGGCGGACGAGGTATGAAGGATCCGGAGAACTGGTCGGTCCTGGAGGATCTCGTGGAGGCGCTCGGCGACGACGCGACGCTCGGGGCCAGTCGCGCGGTCGTGGATGCAGGCTGGCGCCCGCACTCCGAGCAGGTCGGACAGACGGGGAAGGTGGTCTCGCCCAGTTTGTACTTCGCCGTTGGAATCAGCGGTGCGATCCAGCACCTGGCCGGTATGAGGACCGCCAAGACGATCGTGGCGATCAACCGCGATGCCGAGGCGCCGATCTTCAGCGTCGCGGACTACGGCCTCGTCGGCGACCTGTTCGAGGTCGTTCCCGCGCTGGCCGACGAGATCCGTCGGGTCCGCGAAGGGGGATGATCCACCGCCACCGCGAACCCGACCGCGCTCACAGCGGGGCCGGCTAGCGCCTCTCGACGAACGGCTGCCATGAGCAGGATGAGCCTGCTGGAGGTCCTGGAACCGCTCCGCCGCTGGAGCCGGGAGGGCAAGCCGGCCGGTCTCGCGACGCTCGTCCGAGCTCAGCGATCCGCCCCCCGCCGGCCTGGTGCGCGCTTCGCCGTGAACGACGCCGGCGAGCTGGCGGGCTCGGTTTCGAGTGGCTGCATCGAGGGGGATCTTCATGAGCACCTGCGGCAGATTCTGGCCGGAGGGCGGCCGCGCCTGCTGAGCTACGGCATCACCGACGAGATGGCGGCGGAGGTCGGCCTTGCCTGCGGCGGCGAGATCGAGGTCTTTGCCGACAGGTACGTCGCCGACGATCCGACCTGGGCGGCCCTGCGCGAGGCGATAGAGCGCTCCCGTCCGGCGATTCTGATGACCGGCATATCCGGACGGCTGGAGGGTCGCCGCCTGCTGGCCGTCGAAGGTGACGAAACGGTCGGGTTCCTCGAAGCCGACGAGAGGGATGCGCGCCTTATAGAGCGTGCCAGGCCTCTGCTCGACTCCGGATCAACGGATCTGCTCGAGGTGATCGTCGGAGGGGAATCCGCCGCCGTCTTCGTGGAGTCGGTGCTCCCGCCTCCGCGGCTGGCGATCGTGGGAGCCTCTCCCGTCGCGGTTTCTCTCTGCCACCTTGCGGCCTTCGTGGGCTTCGAGGTGTTCGTGATCGATCCACGCCGCGCTTTTCTCTCGCCGGAGCCTTTCCCCGACGCGGCTCGCATCCTCGAGGCGTGGCCGGATGAAGGCCTCGAGGAGGTGGGACTGGACCGATTCGCCAGCGTCGTCGTGCTGGCCCACGACCGCAAGCTCGATCTGCCCGCGCTTGAGGCCGCCTTGCGCGCCGGATGCCGCTTCGTCGGCCAGATCGGTGGGAAGCGGACCCAGCGGCTCCGTCGGGAGGCACTGGCCGATCTGGGCATTGAGGAGTCGGAGATCGCGAGGGTCCGCGGACCGGTGGGCCTCGATATCGGCTCGGATACTCCCGAAGAGATCGCACTCGCTATCCTGGCCGAGGTCGTCGCGGTTCAGCACGGTCGAACGTGAGCGACCGAGGCCTCATCGCCGGTCTTGTGCTGGCGGCGGGAGCTTCCGTCCGGCATCGCGGCGGCTCGAAGCTGCTTCTCCCCTTCGACGACATCACGGTCGTCCGCGCGTCGGTCCGCGCTCCGGTAACGGCAGGTCTGCGGCCAATCGTGGTCGTGGTGGGTCATCGGGCGGGGGAGGTCCGCGCGGCCGTGGGCAAGGAGGAGGTCGAGTTCGTCGACAACCCTCGTTACCGAGAGGGAGTCGCCGGCTCATTGTCGGCCGGGGTTCGCCATCTGGCGGCCCGGTCGGACGTGGAGGCCGCGGCGATCCTCCTCGGCGACGAGCCGGGCCTGGCGCCGGCTGTCATCCGTGATGTCGCCGATAGGTGGCGCGGCAGCGGAGCGCCCGTCGCGCGGGCTGTTTATCGTGACCGCCCGGGACACCCCGTCATCGTCGCTCGCTCGCTCTTCCCCCTGCTCGAGGGCGGCGAGGGTGACCGCGGGCTCAGCGCGGTTCTCGACCGACGGGGACTCGGTTTCCTGCCGGTCCACATTGACCTGAAGGCTCCGGTGGATATTGACACCCCAGCGGACTACCGTCGTGCGATTCGGGACCGAGGGGAGGATGACCGGAAAGGCCGGGAATGAGGGTCTGTTGAGGGTCCCGTCGCTGGGGATCGCGATAGCGGTGATCTCGGTGGCGAGCGGACCCGGCTGCCGGCCGGTGGCCGGCGAGAGCGATGCGGTGGACGTGACGTACGCCGCGTCGCTCACCGCGACGATGGCGGAGCTCGAGCAGGGGTTTCGTGAAAGCAGCGGGCGGGCCGTGCGCGGCGACCCGAGGGGATCCGTGGCCGGCGCCCACCTCATCCGCGAGGGCGTGTGGCGCCGCGACGTGTACATTACGGCCGATCCCGCCACCCTTCGGCTGCTCGGTCCCCATGATCCGGGCTGGGCCGTGGTCTTCGCACGAAGCGAGATCGTCATCGCCTACTCGAAGGAGAGCCGCTTCGCGTCGGCGCTGGACAGCGCGGGGCGAGGGGAGCTGGCCTGGCAGGAAGTGGCGCTTCGCGATGGTTTCCGGCTCGGCCGCACCGATCCCGATCTGGATCCCAAGGGCTACCGCGCGCTCTTCGCCTTTCGGCTCGCCGAGCAGCACAGCCGGCTCCCGGGGCTAGCGGAGAGCCTTCTGGCCGGGCCGGCCGGAGGGGAGAGCGTGTTTCCCGAGGAGCATCTGAGCGCCCGGGTTCAGACCGGAAGCCTGGACGCCGGTGTCTTCTACCTGGCAGAAGCGAGGGCGCACGGCCTGAGTGCCATTCGTCTGCCGCGGATGCTCGGCCAAGGTGATCCGCGTGACACGGAAGCCCTGGGCAGACTGCAGCATCGAACCGCTGACGGGCGTGACTTTCGAGGCGCCCCCATCGCCTACGCCGCTACGGTACCGCTCAACGCACGCGACTCAGAGGCAGGGGGCGATTACATCGCGTTCCTGCTCGGCGATGATGCAGGGGCGATCTTGACGGAGGACGGATTTGTGCCGGAGCGCTGGCCTCTCGGCGATCGGGGGCGGATGCCGAGATCGCTCTCGGCCCGCCTCAGTCCCTAGGCCGCTAAATCGCTGCGGAGGAAGCGTTCCGACGGAACGCTTCGAGACTCTGGCGTGCGCCCTGAATCTCCTCCTCAGTGAAGAGCCCGGCCTTCTGCGCTTCAAGGAGGTCGTCCAGCTGTGCTTCCGTTATGTAATCCAGCTCGACCGCGATCTCGCCGAACCGTTTCTTGGGAAACTTGCGCTGCTCTCCCAGCACTCGAGCAACCTGTGCCGGATCGAGGGCGCGGCGAATGATCGCCACGGTCCCGAGAGCGAACTTTCTCGGAATCGGCACTTCGGAAGTCCCCTTCACGTCAGAAGTCCCCTTCTGGGCTACGGAATCCGGCATCGTCACCTCACTGTCGGCCGGCAGAAACTCCGGTTCGTCTCCTGATCTCGATCCCTGCACCATCCAGGCCGAGTCCTCCGTTGCGGGCTTCTGCCGCGACGGTATCGAAGGCTCGCCGATCTCCCGCACGAATCCCGACTCTCTCGAGAAGAACACCGGTCCGTCGTCTCTCTCGAGCTCCGTCGCATCGCTCGCCTGGGCGACCACATCGAGCGGGCGGCGGGCAGAGCTCTTCGGCTTCTCTCCCGATGGCGCCCTCTCCAGCTTGGCGTTAGCAGCCCCGGCCGCGCCGGACGAGTGAGATCCGCGGTTGGTCGCCGCGCCGTCGCGGGCCAGGGCACGCAGGCTGAGGAGGTGCAGGATGTACAGGCCGAGGATCGCCACCGCCATGGTGATCATGCTGTCATTACGCACCACGGCGACGACGCCGACGATGACCGTGACGGCTGCGAATACCAGGGAGTAGGATCCGCTGTACGTGGCTCTTTTTTTCATACCGCTATCCGGACCGTCCACGTGCCACGCCCCATGCCCGCGTCGGGGAGACGACAAGACCCGCATTATGCCGCCGTTGACGCCCCGAAATCGGGTGCGAAAGGCTCGATCGGGGAGTGGAAGGCAGCAAGCGGTGTGCCTAAGCCGGTACGGGGTCCCTGCGGCACCTACGAGGAGCTTGGAAGTCGGCGGTGCTCGGTGGTATTCGGCAAGATCGCGGGGCGTTCCGATGGAGGCTCGCGGCCCGACCAGATCTTCCATCGATGCACAATCTCATCGCCGCTCGTTACCCAGTAACTATCAAAATTGTAGGCAGTTAGACAGGAATGATTAGGGAGCAGGCGCAGGCGTGTCCCGAGCGGATAGCGTGCGTTGACGATTCCGTGCTCCTGAGAGAGGGAGACGACCCTCGACCCCGTCGCCAGTCGGCCCTGAGCGTAGTCCTCATAGATCTCGCCCATGCTCGGTGGGGCCCCTTCCGGGCCCGGATCCTTGGAAAGCGCGAGAGCTCCCGCATCGACCACGGAGTGAGTTGCACTTGGCTGAGAGGAAACCACGCTCGTGAGCACGGTTAGCGCGGGATCTCGGTACGAACAGGACCCAAGCCACTTCTGATCTCGGTCGTAGAAGGCGTAGTTGCCCGGCCTGATCTCCGTAACACCCATCAAATCACGCACTTGTGACATCGCAGGCGTGGATCCGACGCTCACTCCCGAGACGTCGATCCCCGCATCTCTCAAGCGCCCGGCGAGGGTGCACATGACCGTCCGCTCATGCTCGGCTATGACCCTGATCTCGGCCGGAGAGCCGGCGTCGTAAGCCTGCCCGGAGTGCGACAGGAGGCCCGCAAACTCCAATTCCGTTACGGCTTGCAATGCCAGAGCGATCTCCTCGGCAAGCGGGCCCTCCGGATCCACGCCGGCCCGGTGATAGCCGCAGTCCACCTTGATCCACACCGGAGCCCTGACGCCCTCGTTGATGAGCCACTCCGCGGCCTCGGGGGAATCCACGAGTACGCCGAGCCGTATCGTGTCGCACAGCTCCGCCAGCTCGCCCATCCGGCTGGGGTTCAGCGGGAACGCCCACGTTTGATCCGAAAACCCGTGGCTCGCGAAGATGGCCGCCTCGTACAGCGTCGACACCGTGATTCCCGAAGCTCCCAGCGCCTGCTGCCGCTCGGCGACTTCCACGCACTTGTGGGTCTTGATGTGGGGACGAAGGGCGACGCCGAGCGAGCGGGCGCGCTCCGCCATCCGCCGGAGATTCGACTCCAGCCGATCTAGGTCCAGCAACAGCGCGGGCGTGGGGAGGTCTTCGATGCGCACTTGGTCGACTCCGGCAGAGGGTACCGAAGGTAGGTTGGCCGGCTGGCCTGCAGTTCGCAATCGCGGGCCCGCACATCTTCCGGCGAGCGAGGGTGGCTGGCGAGGTGCCCGAGCGGCATCCTGAGAGCATGGCGGAGAAACCGGCTCGTCGAGCGCCCGGGCGGAGCACGCTGCAGACAACGTTCGCCGTGCTGGCGGGCGCGCTTCTCATGGCGTTCCTGCTTCCGCTGCTCGCCTTTCTGCCCGACGTGGACGGAGGGGAGCTGGCGCGGCAGGTGGAGAGGGCGGGGCTGGCCAGGTCGCTCGTCGTTTCGGGGGCGAGCGCGACGCTTGCTACCCTCCTCGCTGCGCTCGGCGGCGTGCCGCTCGGGTACCTGTTGGCGCGCGATCGGGTCCGGTTTCCCTGGCTGGTTCGAACGCTGGTGCTGATCCCGCTCGTTCTGCCTCCGGTGGCGGCCGGCGTTCTCCTGCTGAACGTCTACGGCCCCGGCGGTCTGGTCGGCGGGATCCTCGAGAGCGCGGGCTGGACCCTGGTCAACGCGATCGGCGGCATCGTCATCGCTCAGGTGTTCATCACCGCGCCCTTCGTCGTTCTGACGGCCGAGGCGGCGTTCCGCGCCGTCGATCCACGGCTGGAGGCGGTGGGTGCCACGCTGGGAAGAACGCACGGCGAGATCTTCCGCAGGATCTCCTTGCCGCTCGCGCGCTATGGGCTCCTCGCCGGTCTCGCGCTGGCCTGGATGCGCGCCGCCGGCGAGTTCGGGGCGACCGTCGTTCTGGCCTACCATCCGAGATCTCTTCCCGTTCACCTGTGGGTGGAGCTCACGGGACGGGGGCTCCGTGCCGCTCTTCCGGTCGCCCTCGTGGCACTGGCGCTGGCGGCGGTGATCCTGCTGCTGGCGCAGCGGTTCGAGGCGCAGACGCGAAACGGTCGAAACGTCGCGCGGCTCAGGGGCCCGGCACGCGACGCGCCCGGCGGTGCTGGAACGGCCACCGACGTCGCTCCGGAAGCTCCGCACGCCGAAGGACCGCTGATCGAGGCACGGTTCTCCCTCCGGCTGGGTGATTTCCTTCTCGCGGCCGATCTGCACGCTCACCAGGAGATCCTCTCCCTCTTCGGACCGTCTGGTGCCGGCAAGAGCACCCTTCTGAGGGTGGTCGCCGGACTGCTCGATCCCGACGCGGGTCGATTGAGCCTGGCCGGCGCCACCGTCTTCGGAGAAGGGAGGTCGGTCCCCCCGGAGGAGCGGCCCGTGGGTCTCGTCTTCCAGGAGCCCAGCCTGTTCCCCCATCTCTCGGTCGGGGAGAACGTGTTGTTCGCTGGGGACGGACCTGACGCGGCTAGCCGCTTCCAGCGGCTTCTCGAGGTGACCAGGCTGGAGGGTCTCGAGGATCGATACCCGAGCGAGCTCTCTGGTGGTCAGCAACAACGAGTGGCCTTGGCTCGTGCGCTCATGCAGCAACCGCGCATCCTCCTGCTGGACGAGCCCTTCTCCTCCCTGGACACGAACATGCGGGAGCGTCTTCACGAAGACGTGAAGCGGATACAGGCGGCCTTCGGCCTCTGCGTGGTATACGTTACGCACGAGCTGCGTGACGCGTGCGCGATGGGTGATCGAATGGCCGTGATCGGCGATGGCCGCATCGAGCAGGTGGGCGACCCTCTGGCCGTCATTCGCCATCCCGCGACGTTCGATGTCGCGCGCTTCGTCGGCGTAAGGAACCTGTTCCAGGGTACCGTACGCGAGGTGGCGGCGGGACGGGCCGTGGTCGAAACAGGAGACCTGGTTCTGGAGGCCGCCTGGCGAGCGGGGGTAGAGACTCCAGGTCCGGTGTGGATCTGTGTCCGGCCCGAGGATTTCATCCTCTCCCGGGCGCCTTCGGAGGAGGGAGAGCTCGCGGGTAACTCGATCGTGGGCACGTTGCGTTCTCGACAGCTCCGCGGCCCGACGTTCACTTTGGAGGCGGAGGCACGCGGATCCTCCAGGGAACTCCGAATGGAGATCGAGCTACCAGTGCGCACCTACGAGAAGCTCGATCTGACGGTGCATGAGGAGATTGTGATGACGGTGCCGCCGGAGGCGGTCCACCTGATCCCGTTCGAATTCCGGAAGGCGGGCCCGGCGGCGGGCCCTGGGTGTGACGACGACCCCGCTTAGGTCGTCTTAACGGCGGAACGGAGAGTTAGATAGACCGACAGGGCGAGGAGCGCGCGTTTGGTCGCGAGCAGCGTTCCGAACAGAGCTTCGCGGGCCGGTCCGCAGCACCGTCCCCGGGCGACGCTGACGTCGTCAGGGCCGTGCTAGATGGCCGCCAGGATCAATACGGCGTTCTCGTGCGTCGTTATCAGGACGTGCTCTTTCGGTACGCCGAGCGCATGACGGGGCGGCCCGACGAAGCGGAAGACATCGTGCAGCTGACCTTCGTGCGCGGCTACCGGAGTCTCGCGACTTGCCGAGACCCGGATCGCGTCGGCGGCTGGCTGTTCCGGATCGCCGCGAACCTGTGCAAGGACCAGGTGAAGGGTCGACGTCGGCGCGAGCAGCCGCTGGACGAGGTGCGCGA
>JBDHFW010000041.1:0-16556 GCA_039590175.1 Gemmatimonadota bacterium
ATCACCCCGATCGCCAGGGTCTTCCGCATGCCGTACTTCCCCAGTGACCACGACAGCAGGAACGCCATCACGAAGATCTCGGCGAACTGCGCGATGGTCATGACCGCCGGAATGTTCCGGCTCGAGATCCCGATCGCCTCGGACTCGAGGAAGGGAGCGGTGAGGATGTAGTAGAACTCCAGCTCGGTGGCGACGACGAACGTGATCCCGACGAAGATCGCGAAGTCCTTCACCTGCAACATCTTGATCGACTCGAGGAACGCCCATGGGCTCACGCCTTCCTTCTGCGGTGGCGTGTTCGGGAGTGTGAACGACTGTAGACCCATGACGATCGACAGCGCCCCGGCAAGCAGCAGCATGTCGCCCTGCATGGCGGGAAGGACGTCGCCTTCCCCGAGCCACCGCCAGCCGGTCAGCGTCCACCCGGCGGCGATCCACCCCAGCGTCCCCCACACGCGGATCGCCCCGAACTCCTTCTCGGAGTCCTTCAGGTTGATCATCGCGATCGAGTTGGTGAGAGCCAGGGTGGGGGCGTAAAGCATGCAATACACGAGCATGAGGACGAACATCGCGCTGAAGTTCGTCATGCGCGCGACCACCATGAGGAGGATGCCGCCCGTGACCGCCAGGAAGCCGATCACCCTCTCGGTGGCAAAATACCGATCCGCCACCTGGCCGCCGATTATCGGAGCGACGATCGTCGCGAGGGGAAGGAGCGCGTAGATCCAGCCGACCTGCCCGCCGCTGAAGCCCAGATCGTTCAGCAGGTAGGAGGAAAGTACGGGGGCCCACGCTCCCCAGATGGCGTACTGCAGGAACATCATGGCCCCGAGCTGGATCTTCCGGCTCGAGCCCTGGCTGCCCGGTGTGTCGCTCAACGGCGCGCCCTCAGACGATCCTGCGCTCGACCGGGTCCCAGTACACCCGGCGACCCTCCAGGTACGATTTCGTGGCCATGTGGCACGTGATCGCCTCCTCTATGCCGCGGTCGATGTTGCAGCTTGGCGTCCCGCCGTACCGGATGCAGTTGAGCCACTCCCGGAGGTGGAGATAGTAGGTACTCACCCGCCGGCCTCCCCGGTACGTGTACAGGAGACCGCGGCTCGCAAAGTATTCCTGGGTGGGTGTCGTTACGGCGTCCACGCCCTTGAAGCCGCTCTGATACGTGAGCATCGGCCGATCCGTCTTCAAGAAGCCCTCTTCCAGCATCTCCTTGTAGCGGGTGGACAAGCCGTCCGCCGTGACTTTCAGCTGCTCGCCGACGTCCATCGTCGCGTCGTGTCCCATCATTCGGATCCCCCGCTGGTATCCGTTGGCGAGGGTGGCGCTGTACACGAGCGTCAGATCACGGTCCGGATACTCGAGCACGGCCTGCCAAACATCCGGCGCGTCGCGGCCGTCCTTGAAGAAGTAGATGCCGCCCGACGCCGTCGCCGAATGCGGGATTCCCAGGTCGAGTATCTGGTTGACGGCGTCGTACTCGTGTGACATGAGATCCCCCGACAGGCCAGTTCCGTAGTCGTACCAGCAGCGCCAGCGGAAGAAGCGTTCGAGGCTGAACGGAACCTTGTTCGCGGCCGCCTCCTGAAACAGCTCCCAGTCGATCGTGCGCGGGCTTCCCTGCTCGTGGATCTCCCACACCCAGGCACCCCACGGGTCGTTTCGGTTGGTGGTCGTCTCGACGAGGGTAACGGGACCGAGGATGCCCTTCTCGACCACCCGCCGGGCTTTTTCGTGGCTCTCGATCTGGTGGTTCTGGTGTCCGAGCTGGAACACGATTCCCGAGCTCTTCACCGCTTCCGCCATCGGCCACACCTCATCCTCGGTGCGGGTCATGCACTTCTCGCAGTACACGTGCTTGCCCATCTCGGCCGCTGCCACGGTGACGCGAGAGTGCCAGTGATCCGGCGTCGCGATGATGACCGCGTCGACGTCAGGCGCCGCGATGAGCTCCTCGAAATGGCGATACCGCTTCGCCGGCTCGAGCTGCCGGGTGTCTCCACCGGGCCGGAGCGGCTGAGTGGAAGCCACGATCGCCCTGTCGGCCCGCACGTCGAACAGGTCGCACGCGGCCGTGAGCTCGACGTTGAGGTTCTCCTGCTCGAGCCACTCCTCCAACCTCGTGTCGCGCGGGTCCTCGAGCTTGGCCTCGTGAAGCTCCTCGAACCAATCCGGATGCGCGAAGCCCAGGCTTCGCACCAGCGACTCACCCTCGAGACCGTATCCGACGATGCCGACCCGGATCTTGTCCGGGTGCGTGCGGGTCTCGAGCTCCGAGAATAGGGCCGCGCCCTCGTCTTCGATCCCGAGTTCGTCGAGCAAACGTCGTCGCTCATCGGTGTCCAATCCCCTGCGACGCAACGCCGTGTATCCCAGCGCGCCGAGAACCGGGACCGTGGCCAGGGCCTTCAGGACGTCCCGACGTCCCATTCCGCCCGCGCCCGACTGCGTACTGGTGAAAGGCGGCTCGGCGGGAGGCGGTTCGGTGGAAGGCGGCTCGGCGGGAGGCGGCTGATCCGCGGCTCCGCCGGCTTCGACCTCCGGCTCCGTGTGCCCAGCCGTGGGCTCGTCCGCTGAATCCTCTCCCATACTACCGTTCAGGTCGAAGATCTCTTCGTCGCCGTTTCGAATGTCATCACTCATCGTTCGTCCTCCGCCGGGTTTCGCGTGGGCGTCATGCGTAGGATTCCTGGACGGAGCCGCGGGCGCGCGCCAACCGGAGCAGCCGATCCAGGCCGACGATGTGCCCCGTGGGGAAGAACAGGGTCACCAGCAACGCGCACAGCTCGATCAGCGTCTTGTTGATGATCAGGTAGGCACCTTCGGCCGGAATCGTGTACACGAGCCCGGGCCAAGGCGGCGTGGCGAGGTAGTACAGGAGGAGCATGATGATCCCGAAGACGGTCGCCGTCCGGGTGAGACCACCCAGCATCAACGCGAGTCCGACAAGGATCAGCCCCCACACGTTCAGTTGATCGACGAACGCAAGCGTGCCTGGATTGGATGCCAGGTCCATGAACAACTCCGACATGAAGCCCTGCGAGCTATCCAAATAGCCGGCGGCCGTCCAATACGGGTTGACGGCCTTGGAAACACCCTCGTAGAAGAAGTGCCACCCGATGGCGAACCGCAGAGCCACCAGGGCGGTTAGTTGGACGCCCGAGTATTCCGATCTCATCTCACACCTTCCTGCTGAGAAACCGCTTCAGCCGGTCCAGCCGGCCGAGAGCGTCGGGTGGCCTTCGACGTCGATTACCATGCACTCGAACCCGGGCACGGAGTCGATAAAGCGCACTCCCTCCCGCGGGGACATCAGCAGCACGGCCGTGGCCAGCGCGTCGGAGGCGAATACCGTGGGGCCTGCGACCGTCACGCTCAGGACGTCGTCGGGCGAACGGCCCGTGCGGGAACTCACGATGTGGTGCCACGATCCGTCCGGGTCGTACCGAGCCTCGTAGCCGCCCGAGGTCGCGACGGCTCCGCCCATCATCCGTAAGGGCGATGGGAGAATCCCGCCGTGCCGCGGATCGCGCACGGCGACCATCCAGGGGAGGTCGTCCTCGCGAAGGCCGGAGACACGGATGTCTCCGCCCGCGTCGATCAGGAAGCGGTCGATTCCGTGCGCTTCGAGCACCGCGGCCATCGCATCTACGATGTAGCCCTTGGCGATCCCGTCGAGCGTGATGCCCATCCCGTCCCGCTCGAAGGCGATCCGTGCGGCGGAGACACGCAGGGCATCCGCGCCGATCGTCTCGAGGACATCTCGCCAAACGCCGGGATCCGGTGAGCCTCCGGCCTGCTTGAGGAGGTCCACGAGCGGCTGGACCGTGATGTCGAAGGCGCCGCCGCTGGCCTCATGGACGGCAGCCGATCGATCGAGCAGCAGCGTCAGCTCCGGCGGCGGATCCGCCAGCCTTCCCTCCGCGTTGAGCACGCCCACGGCGGAGCCGGGGTCGAACCGATTGAGTAGACCAATCAGGCGATCCATCTCCTCGAACGCGCTGCCGGCCGCATCACCCAACAGGTACCGGGAGTGGTGGATCGCGGCGACCAACACGCGGGTGCTCATGGCCCGCCTATCAACAACGAGCTTGTGGTCGCCGGACGGCAGGATCGTGTCTTCGATGCGCTCCGGTACGGGCTTGGCGGGCTCGAATCCCATCTCGAGGAGCGCCGCCATCGTCGCGGGGTCGCGTTCCCTGTGCGCGGGTCTCACGTCATCGTGCCTCCAGGCGAGACGGACCAAACTACATCGGTCTGACCCTAGTTTGTCTCGACACGCGCCGCCTGTCGAGAGATCCTCGTCTGAAGGTGTGGTGAGAAATCCCACCGGGAGGCGGATGGTTCTCTGGCTCTCCCTTGCCCGGGCAGCAGGTGAACGTGACAATCAACACGGTGCCCTCTCGGGTCCTTGGCCTCCGAAGGTTTGTGAGTCACAGGTGCATCCTGCGTGGGAGCTCACAGTGGGCCGAAACGAGGAGCTGGTGGAGGAGTTCAAGACGCGGCACTGGACCGAGCTGCCGGATGGCCGCGTGCAGTGTGACATCTGCCCACGTGAGTGCCGTCTGCGCGACGGGCAGCGCGGCTTATGCTTCGTGCGTGCGAACCGCGGCGGCGAGGTGGTTCTTACCACGTACGGGAGATCCAGCGGCTACTGCATAGATCCGATTGAGAAGAAGCCGCTCAACCACTTCCTGCCGGGCACGCCCGTTCTCTCCTTCGGCACTGCAGGCTGCAACCTCGCGTGCAAGTTCTGCCAGAACTGGGACATCAGCAAATCGCGACAGATGGACACGCTGGCGGACCGTGCGTCGCCTGAGTTGATCGCGCGCGCTGCCGTGCGGCTCGGCTGTCGCAGCGTCGCTTTCACCTACAACGACCCTGTCGTCTTTCATGAGTACGCGATCGATGTGGCACAGGCATGCAAGGAGAAGGGCGTCAAAGCCGTCGCGGTCACGGCCGGCTACGTGAACCCGGAGCCACGGGCCGAGTTCTACCGGTGCATGGACGCCGCGAACGTAGACCTGAAGGGATTCACCGAGCGTTTCTATCACGGAACCTGCGCCGGTCACCTGGAGCCGGTACTCGACACGCTACGATACATCCGCCACGAGACGAACGTGTGGCTCGAGCTGACCAACCTGTTGATTGCGGGCGAGAACGACTCGGACGAGGAAATCGAGCGGATGACGCGGTGGGTAGCGGAGCACCTCGGGTTCGACGTCCCCCTTCATTTCACTGCTTTCCACCCTGACTGGAGGATGCGCGACCGCCGACACACACCGGCGAACACGCTATCCCGCGCCCGGCGCATCGCTCTGAAGAATGGCCTGCGTTACGCCTATACAGGGAACGTGCACGACAAAGAGGGCGGCAGCACCTACTGTCACCGATGCGGTAAGATCCTCATCGGTCGTGACTGGTACGCGCTCTCCGATTGGAACCTCACCACGGAAGGAACGTGCGCGCGGTGCGGTACCATGTGTCCCGGGCTGTTCGAGGCGCGTCCTGGAAGCTGGGGAGCCCGACGCCGGCCTGTCGTCCTCGCCGACTTCGCCGCTTAGAGGCCCTAAAGCTGCCTTCGACAGGGAGCCCAAAAGGTAGTCGTACGATGAACGATCGGTATGATGCAGTAATCATCGGCGCGGGCGTAATCGGCGCCGCCATCGCCTTCGAGATGGCCAAGAAGGGTTACCAAACGCTGAACGTCGACAAGTTGCCGGCCGCCGGCGAGGGATCCACCGGCAGTACCTGCGCCATCGTCCGCACGCATTACTCCACCTGGGACGGTACGGCGCTCGCCTACGAGAGCTTTCTCCACTGGAAGGACTGGGAATCCTTCCTCGAAGCGGAGGACGAGCGAGGCTACGCCCGGCTCACTCAGACGGGGATGGTGGTCATCCTCTCTCAGGACCACGATTTCAGCAGACACCTCCGATTTCACGACGAGTTGGGCATCCCATATGAAGAATGGGATGTCGCTACGCTGAGAAGGAAGCTGCCGTTCTTCAACGTCACCGCGTTTTGCCCTGCGCGACGCCCTGACGATAGGAGGTTCGGGGAACCGTCCGGCGACACGGTTTCGGGAGCGATCTTCGTTCCCACCGCGGGCTACATCAATGATCCGCAGTTGGCCACCCACAATCTCCAGCGCGCCGCCGAAGCACGGGGCAGTGAGTTCCTGTTCAACGCCGAGGTGGTCGACATAGGCAAGCGCACGGGACGCGTCGTAGCGATCACGCTGAAGGATGGTCAGACGATCGACTCGCCCATCGTCGTCAACGCCGCCGGCCCTCATTCATTCGTCATCAACCGGATGGCTGGGGTGGACGGCACCATGAACGTCAAGACCAGAGCGCTGCGCCACGAGGTACACTATCTGCCGAACCCTGCGGGAGACCGGCTCCCATTCGTCTCCGATAGCGACATCGGGGGCTATTGTCGCCCCGAAGTCGGCGACACTCTTCTTGTCGGCAGTCAGGACCCAGAATGTGATCCAAAGGAGTGGATCGACGACCCGGACGACTTCGACCGACACGTCACGGTGGATCAGTGGCAGGCCCAGGTCTATCGGCAGGCGCTGCGCATGCCGGGCCTGCAGATCCCAAACCGGCCGAAGGGCATCGCCGATCTGTACGACGTGAGCGACGATTGGATTCCGGTATACGACCGGTCGGACCTGGGCGGGTTCTACATGGCCGTCGGCACGAGCGGCAACCAGTTCAAGAACGCTCCCATGGTCGGCCTGATGATGGCGGAACTGATTGCGGCCTGTGAGGAAGGACACGATCACGACCGCGATCCGGTGACCATCACCGGCCGCTACACCGCGCTGACGCTCGATGTCGGCTTCTACTCCCGAAACCGGAGGGTCAACCGGGACAGCAGCTTCTCCGTGTTGGGCTGACGCCGGACGCTGTGCTGCAGAGTGCCATGCTCAAAAGAGTGCTGTCGGTCCCTGCCCTGCTAGGCAGGTGTGCTACCGCGCAATGTCAAACACAGTGACAAGCTCTTGTCACTGTCAAAGCTCTCGATAGCCTAGATAGTATCAAAGACAAAGCCGATGACGGGCGCGCACCAGCGCGGGTAGGCGCCCGTCACCCGACCTAGAGCCATCCGAACGGCGTGACGCTGCTATATGTCCGCCAAGTGAACAGGGCGATGGCCACAACCAGCACCGCCGTGAGCCATAAAGGGAACGGCGACCAAACCTGCACGCCCAACATGGCTGCCGTCAGCACGACGAACATGCACACCGATGCAAGACGCTTTCGACGCTGACGAAGCGCAGCGATCCGGCTCGCAACTTCCCCCGAGACGGTGCCACCCGCCTCGGTGAACAGGGAGTCGATTTGCGGTTGCAGACTGAAGTGCACGTAGGCGAGAAGTGCTGCGATCAGGAGAAGGAGCCAGAACTTCGCTCCGAAGAGGGGGTCCGTGACCAGCGAGCTTAGCGAGAGGCCCTGCAGCAGCATCAGGGCCAGGCCTGTTCCGAGGACCGTAGCCTGGAACACAAAGCAGGGAAGAGTCCGGCTTTTGACCAGGTCTTCGAGGTACGTATCGACGCGATCGCCGAGTGGGGGGCCGAGCCGCACACGCTGGTTCACCGCTACGAGAGCGTAGATGGGCCACGCCATCAGAATGGCGGTGAGCACGTGAAGTACAAGCAGAACAGCAAGCAAGGTGTCCATGCCAAAACCGCCTCAGTCGGGCAAGGCTCTTCTCGTGTTTCTCGCTTCCAGTCCGTGCCAGCGAAGATCGCAGCTTACTCTTGCGCCTTGAGTTGCCCCACCGCCGCAAGGATGTCTTGCACGGTCCCTCGCCTTGCTTCCCGCCAAAGCATGATTGCCAAACCACCAAGTGCCAAGAAGACAAGTATGCTGGGCCACATCGGAACGACAGTCGCACCTATCACAAGCTGCCAGCCAGCCAGGACACGCAGCAGATGACCGAAGGCTATGAGACCGAAAAGAACGACTGCGATGGATGTAAAGGGCTTCATCATATCGATCCTCGTCGTCAGTTGCGGGCTTCGATCACTGTCATGCCACCCGAAAACCTCGAGCAGGAGCATGGGGCCGAGGGGAGTTCGCTCTCGGCGAGATCCCGGAAGCCCGCTTCGCGGAGCTGATCTCCGATCATGCCCGCTGTCGGGAACTGGAAGGCTGGGGCCCTGAGCGACCCTTCGAGCGCCCAGTGCAGACGCGCTGCGGGCGCAACGCCCTCGCCCGGTGCGAGTTGATCGACGATCACAAAGCGCCCGCCGGCGTGCAGAGAATCCCGGACTCTCCGGAACAGCGGTACGGAGTAGACGTTGACGTCGCACTCGAGGACCATGTCGAATCCCGAAGGGAGCTCATCTCGTCGAAAGTCTGCCGCATGATAGGTGATCCGGTGCTCAAGCGAATGCTCGGCCGCGATCTCGCGCCCGGCAGCGCAGACATTGGTGATATCCACGACGGTAACCGTAAGCCTAGGATATCTGCGTAAAAGGGCCAGTGACACCACGCCCGACCCGCCCCCCAAGTCCATCAGACGGTCCACTCCACCAAGATCCAGACAGTCGGCCAACTCATCTGCCAGAGCTTGGTGGAGCTCGCAGAGCATGCGGGTGAACCGCCGGGCCCTTTCCGCATCCTCACACATCTGATCCACGTACATGCGGGGCGTCAGCCCAATGGCTTCCCAGGCCGAGCCAGGCTCGCGCAGGCTGAGCGGAAGATGGCACAGACCGGGCAGCCTCTCCCTCGCCTCTCTTGCCAGTAACGCCCAGGAATCCTGGCCGTAGGTGTCCAGGATCGCCGAACGCGCGGTCGACGACGGGGAGAAGCCGTCGTCGCCCTCGTTGATCAGTCCCGTGCTGCACAGCAGCTGCAGCAAGTAGCGACAGCGGCCGGCGGGGATGCCGAGCCGCCGCGTCACCTCTTTCCCGTCCATAGGCCGGGTCTCCAGGAGCCAGAAAAGTCCGAGTTCCAAGGCTGCGCCCAGAGCGGCGGCCGGGACCGCCGCGTCCATCAGGTCGAGGACCTGGTCCGCCTTGGTCGGCTTTACTGGCACCCTCGCCGAGCCTATCGCCTACTTGGCCGAAACAGCGGTCTTGCGCGATGAGAACCACCGGGACAGGCAGCGGCACCCTTCTACCCCGGCACCCACGAACGAGCACACTACAAGAACGGCGAGAAACAACACACTAAGCACGATCGCGACGAGTAGTACCCCCACAAACAGGAGCTTGAGCATCTCGAGCATAGCGTCCTCCCTTTGCGTGCCTCCTTAAGAGGAGCGCGAGGGGTCACCGTTGGCAGCATCTACAGCGATGGATACGTTGGTGGCGCCAAGCACGTGACCCGCCAGCTGGCAGCTTTTTTATCTGGTTCTATGAGAGCAAAGCGTCTCGTTTGAGGACGTTGGGGTGGTCTCCTGCTACGCTAACCGAAGTTGCAGCGCCGGAGAGCCGTCGTCTCCACCGAGAGGCTTCTATTTGAATGACGGGCGGGCGATGAAGCTCCTTGCCGCCAACAGTACTCATTACGGTTCGCAAAAACGGGAGGGGAATGCACCGGGAGGGGAGGCTGCGCCGATAATCCGGCTGGCCCCGGGCAGATCGAGGTGCTGCCATCGCCGGGAGCATTATCCTGTATCTCAGAGAGGGCGCAGAAAGAGGCCCGTTCTCGTTATCGGAAAACCATGATCCCCACTGTCGCCAACCGCAAGTCGGGAGAACCTCGATTCGCCCCCGTATGCGTCGTGTTTCGACGAGGACCAGATCAGGAGCGTGGAGGAGCCGGGTACCTCGGACTTCAAGGCTGAGTTGCGGTACCCCAGTAGTTGAAGCTGGCCGGGCGCCAGCCCGGAATGTACATGGTTTCCATTCCTGTGATCCTGAACCCACCTTGCCCGATGAGATCGGGAATCGCGCGGTTGAGGTTGCACCCCCCTCCCAGCCGTTTCCAAATAGGATTGATGCGATCCTGCCAGCGGCGGACGCTATCGTCCGGAGCCTCGCCGTGCTCGCAGAATATGAGTTCTCCTCCCGGCTTCAGTATCCGAGCCATACCTCGCAGAACAGGCTCGACGTCGGGAATCGTGCAGAGCGTGTACGTGATGAGAACCGTATCGACGGTGTCATCCTCGAGGGGGATCTCGTCACCGAGGAGTCCGATGAGCTCGACATTGAAGCTCACCGAGCGGGCTGCCCTCTCTGCCATCCTCCTCATCTCCGGAGAGGGGTCCAGGCCCCAAACCTTCGTCACTTTCCCAACGTCGTAGTAGGGCAGGTTCAGGCCGGAACCAATCCCCACCTCAAGGACTCGTCCGTGAGCGAGGGGGACGACTTTCTCCCGTTGGTGCATGATTGGCTTCGTGCTGCAGGTAAGGTGCACAAGCTTCGGAAATATGTGCTTGCTATACAGACCCATCATTCACCTCCCGGCATCAACACACCGACGGCAGCGCAACTCTGGAATCTTCGGGGCTTGGCCAGCGTGCGAACCCCGCTAGCCAGAGACTCAACCTTCCAAACGGGCCTGGTAGGCGCGCAAAGCCTGCAGCTGCGGCCGGAACGAACGAAAGACCATCATCCGTGCATCCGCCTGCTCCCCGTAACTTGAGCCATCCTCCGTAGAGTAGTTCAGTTATCGAGGCAGAGCAGTTGTCCTGCTGCGTCGGGCCAGGCGCTTTGCCCTCGCGACGATCCGCCGCGCTTCTCTCTCGGTTCATAGGCTTCCAAGCCAACGAGCAGCATCCAGGCTGCCGAGCTTCAGCCGTCTGCGACGAAATGTGCATGCCTCAGCCCTCGACCGCCGACTTCCGTTGGGAAGAGGATTTGAGCAGAGGGGAGGTGCCTACTGCAACCCAACCCCCTTGAGCACGGCGGCGTAGCGCGGGTCCGTCCGAAGCACGTCGGCCGTCGGGTCGACCCTTAGCTCGCCGAGCATGCCGGGGTCCTCCACCGCCACACGCTCCAGATACTCAAACGCCAGGTCCAGCTCCCCGAGCTCAGCGTACACGATCGCAATCTCCTTGAGCATCGCTCCTTGATCGGGCACCTGCGCCAGCAGCGCCAGCGCCTCCTCCCGATCTCCCGCGCGCGCATGGGCCCACGCGAGCCCAGCGGTATTGTAGGTGTCCCCCGGATCCAGCTCCCGCGCCTTCTGCAGCGCCGCCAAGGCCTCCTCGTGCTCCCCCCTCATCGAGTGCCCATAGCCCGCGTTGTAGTAAGCGATTGGGTCGCCCGGCTCCATCTCGATCAGCTTCCACGACTCCTCCACCACGCCGTCCCAGTCCCGTGCGAAGAGCAGTGTGGCCGCCAGTCCCTCGCGGTTCAGCGTCGACAGCGGGTCGAGCTCCACCGCCCGTCTCGCCTCCCGCGCCGCCTCGTCGTAACGGCCGAGATCGTTGAGCAGGAGGCTGAAGCGCCGGTGCTCCTCAGCCGAGCCGGGGTTGAGCTCCAGCGCGCGCAGGTACGCCGCCTCCGCCTCCTCGAACTTCAGCTCGGCCCTGAGCAACGCACCCCGAGCCGAGTGCGCTTCGGGGAGATCCGGGTCCAGGGCCAGCGCCCGGTTCACCGCCGCCCACGCCGTCGGCAGCGCCTCCTCAGGCGGCCGGTGGGCCTGGCTCCATTGGATGAGGTAAACCCGGGCCAGCGCGGCCCAAGCCGGGGCGTAGCCGGTGTCCTCCCGGATCGCCCCCTGGAACAGCTCCCGTGCCTCTTCAAGCCCCTCTTTCGAAAACACCCGCGGGCTTTCCATCATGTACCGGCCCCGCGTGTACAGGTCGAACGCCTCCAGGCTCTCCGTCGGCCGCGCCTCTATCCTGGACTCCACCTCAGGCGTCAGCGTCGCCTTGAGCGCGCTGGCGATCTTCTTCGCCAGGTCGGTCTGGATGGCGAAGATGTTCGCCGCCGTCAGCTCCTCGTCGTACGTCTCCGCCCACAGGTGCTCGTCGCTCTGGGCATCGATCAGCTGCACGTTCACCCGCACCCGGTTCCCCGCTCGCTGCACCACTCCCTCCAGCACCGTCGCTACTCCCAGCTCTGCCGCGATCTCGGGGATGCTCTTCTCCGTCTCGCGGTACTTCATCACCGACGTGCGAGAGATCACCTTGAGACGCTCGACCTTAGCCAGCTGCGTCAGCACATCATCGTGCATGCCCTCGGAGAAGACCGTTGCGCTCTCGCCCCGCTCGCTGCGTGACAGGAAGGGGAGCACTGCGATGGAATGGGCGTCGATCGCCGGCACAGACGAGTAGCCGGTCTCGGACTCCTGAGACTCTGCGCCCCGACTGACGTACGCTACCGCTACACCCGCCACGAGGAGTAAGCTGGTGATGATGAACAGCTCCCAACTGCTGGCTCGCTGTCGCCCCTTCTCGCCGTGATACCAGGCAAGTACCAGCGTAACGAAGAAACCGACCCCAAAGAGGACGGTCACGCCGCGAACAAGGCCGGTAGGCCACCCGAAGTTCTCGGCAACGAATCCGAGGACTTCGAGGATGAGCCACGATCCGGCAACGTACGCGATCGCCCACTGGACGACCTTTCGCTGCTTCAGATTTTGGACAAGGGTTGCCACTGGGCCAGCATCGCTTACTCGATAAACACGCTTCGCCAACTGCAGGCTAGCAAGACCCGACGTTCTGGTCTGTAGGGAGGATCTTGCGAGCGGTTGTAGTCAGATCACCTATCGCGATTGGCGACCCACGGCCCTCCACGCACGAGTTGAGGAGCGTGAGCGGGGCTTTCCGTCATCCGTCTCAGGCTGTACGGGGAAATCCGCTAGTCCGATCCCTCAGCGTCGCTGTCCTGTTCCCCGAACACGTCTCGCGCTTTCTTGCGCAGCCGCTCCTTCGCCTCTTCGACCCCCTGGATCGCCTCGCCGAGTTTATCGAGCTCCGAAGCTCGAACCTTCAGCCCCTCCTGAATGAACAGGGCTGCAGCTTCCGACCGGCTCTTGACGGCTCCCGACCCGACCCAGGCGTCCAACTTTCGACGGGTGTCCTCGTCGACCCGAACCATCACGACCTGATCGCGCACCTCCTGGCCCAGCTCTTCCAGGCTCTGTCCAAGTCCCGTCGGAAGACACACCACCTTCAGGCAAGACGTGTCGGGAGCGCAGCACGAGAGCGCCTCGACATCAATGCCCTTGTCGCGCAGCTCACTCTGGATCACACCCCACAGATCGTTCGAGCTCGCCTCCGTCATCTCACCACCTCCTTGGCTACTGTATTACGTAATGCGTAATATAATTATGCATTACCGGCTGAGCAAGCAAGGACTGGGCGACACTACAGGGGCAGAGGCGTGAGTCCGTCTCGTCTGCGTGCGTCAGCGGCGAAAGTGTCCGATGAGAGAAGCCGCCTGGATGGTGACCACAGACGGTCACGCTTTGGCTTGGCAGGCAGGAGGTCGCCCGTTCAGAGACTCCGCAAATGGCGGTCTCGCGGAGCTGGATTGGCTAAGATCAGCCCAAAACCGATGGGGCTCAGCGAGCGGGTAGAGCTGCCAACCGGTTCGAGGTGTCCACGGTGTCCGGGTGATTGGGTCCGAGCCTATCGTGCCGAATGGCCAGGGCCCGATCGTAAGAGCTTCGCGCCTCGAGGTAGTTCCCCTGGGCGATCAGCGTAGCGCCGAGACCATGTAGACCTCGGGCGACGTCGGGGTGGCTGGGGCCGTGGGCCGCTTCCGAGATCTCGATCGCCCGACGGTAGAGGCGCTCTGCCTCCGCAGGATCTTTGAGCGCGAGTCGCGCGTCGGCGAGCTTCCAGAGCGTTTCCGAGACGGCTGGATGATCGGCTCGGGTGGTCTTCTCTCGCATTGCGAGCGCCTGCTCGTGAAGCTCGACCGCCTGTTCGTAGCGGCCCTGTTGATAGCTTGCGCGGCCGAGGCCATCCAGGCTGGAGGCGACCTCTTGGTTCTCACCGCCCACCGTTGCCCGAACGATCCGAAGCGATTGTTCGTACAGCTCGCCGGCCAACGACGCATTGCCGCGCCGCAGCTCGATCTGCCCCAACCCTCGCAGGCCTCGGGCTGTCTGTGGGTGTTCCGGTCCAACGACACCTTCCAGGAGGCTGATGCCGCGTCGGTAGCTGTCTTCCGCCTCATCGAGACGTGCCAGCCTGACGTACAATCCGCCGAGCGTCATGTAGTCCCACGCGACGTTCAGGTGCTCGTCTCCGAATGCAGCCCTGTCGATCGTCAGCGTGCGGCGCAGATACGATTCGGAGCGCTCATAGTCGCCCTTGAGCAAGTAGGTCAGCCCGAGGTTCTTGTAGGCGAGGCCCGTTTCCGGATGGTCCGGACCGAAGACCTTCTCGCGAATCTCCGCGGATTGAAGAAAGGCAGTTTCGGCATCTCCCATGCGGCCCTGTCGACCGTAGAGGCTTCCGAGGTTGAGAAGCTGCGAAGCAACGTCGCGATGTTCCCGGCCGAGAGTGGCCTCGCCGATCGCGAGCGCTCTTATAAGCATCGGCTCAGCCTCATCGTCGCGTCCCATGCGGCCGATGGTAGCCGCCAGGTCCGAGAGTGTGGCGGCCACGTCCGGGTGATCCGGACCGAGCGCGCCTTCCCGGATTTCCAGGGCCCTACGCAGGGCCTGCTCGGATTCCTCGTACCGTCCCTGACGGGCGTAAATTGCACCCAGACCGTTGTAGGTGGCCGCTACCTCGGGGTGATCGGATCCGAATGCCTCCACCTTGATAGATAGCGCTCTTTCCTCCAGCGAGATTGCTTCTTCGTAAAGTCCTTGGCGTCGGAAGACATCAGCCAGACGAGCGAGCGTCGCCGCGACCTCGGGTGAGCGAGGGCCTGCGGAGATCTCGAAAGCCGCTATGGCCCGGCGGTAAAGCGAATCGGCTCCCGCATAGTCGCCTCGATCCGCTTGAAGTTCGGCGAGACTCTTTATCGTTGCCGCAACCTCCGGGCTCTCGCCACCCAGAAGCGCTTCGCGCCTGGAAAGGGCTGAGCCGATCAACGGTTCGGCCTCGTCGTACAGCCCGAGCTTCCGGTAGATGTCCCCGATTGTCGCCATCATGCGCGCTTGGACCAGTGGCTGGCCCTCGAGCTCGATCGCGATCCGCCCAGCGCCTATATCCAGGATCTCCCGAGCCGTGATCGAGTTACCGCGCGCCTCGTCCGGATCCGAGACGGCGAAGAGCTCCACCAGAAAGTCGGAGACCCGCCGAGAGGTTTCCGCTTCCGTTCGTGCGACGGTCTCCGCTCGGGTGGCGCGGACCATGCCGATCGTCGCCAGTATCGCTCCGCCGATGAGGGCGAGCGCCACCACCCCCGCAGCGATCACGCCGGCTTTGTGGCGGCCGATGAACTTGCGCGTCCGGTAGGCCGCCGAGTCGCTCTGCGCGATGACTGGCTGTCCTGCCAGATACCGCCCCACGTCCTCGGCCATCTGCTCGGCGGACGAGTAGCGGCGTTCGGGCTCCTTGCGGAGAGCCATGAGGACGATTCGATCCAGGTCGCCCTTGAGCTTGCGCCGCAACCTTTGCGGCTCCGTGCCGCGCGCCAAGCTAATCGGATCTGCGCGTATACCGCTCCCGTGCGATTCGGTCCCGGCACCGCGCTCGGCCGGGCCCGACTCGACAATGGACTGGCGGACCGCATCGCTGGGCCGTCCCGGCTCCTCCTCCGTGATTATCCGCTCCGCCTCGGCCGGAGTCCGCCCGATCAGCAGAAAAGGACGCCTCCCCGTGAGCAACTCGTAGAGCACGACGCCCAGCGCGTAGACGTCCGTTGCTGTCGTCACTGGCTCGGCCCGAACCTGCTCGGGACTCGCATACTCGCGTGTCATGAGCCGAAGCCCGGTGCGAGTCTCCGGAGCGTCGCTACCCATGAGGGTGGGATCCAGGATCTTCGCGATCCCGAAGTCCAGCAGCTTTACGTGGCCGTCGGGCGTGACCAGGATGTTGGAGGGCTTGAGATCACGGTGGACGACCAGGCTGCGGTGTGCGTGCTGGACGGCGTGCGCCACGGTGCAGAAAAGGCTCAGCCTCTCGCTTACGGCGAGTCGGTTTGTGTCGCTGTAGACGTCGATCGGGATCCCGTCGACGTATTCCATTACCAGATACGGTCGTCCATCGTCGGCCACGCCTCCGTCCAGGAGTGCGGCTATGTTCGGGTGGCTGAGCGAGGCGAGGATCTGGCGCTCGGTCTCGAAGCGACGGCTCAGCTCCGCCGCCTCGAGTCCAGCCCGGATCATCTTCAGCGACACGGTTTGCCTGAACTGTCCGTCGGCGCGTTCGGCCAGGTATACGACGCCCATCCCTCCACGTCCCAGTTGGCGAGAGATCCGGTAGGCGCCGACCGTCGCTCCCGCCGGGGAGTCGCACGATCCGCCAGACTGTGGCTCGCCCCTCTCTTCATCCACCATACCGGACGTTCGCTCGTGGGCCGATAGGAGCGCCTCCACCTCACCCCGCAGCTCGAAGTCTCCGGCGCAGGTCTCTGTCAGAAAAGCGGCTCGCTCTGCTCGCGGTCTCTCCAAAGCGGCCTCGAAAACCGCTTCGATTCTGTGACGCCACTCTGTGTCCAACCGGCTACTTCACGA